>CAZVCM010000320.1:0-3911 GCA_964626105.1 uncultured Thermoflexus sp. | reverse complement strand
AGCGCGCCGAGGACTAGCCGGGTGGCATCCTTCACCTCGCGCCAGAAAAAAACGAGCGGAGCAAGCTCCGCACCCTACTATACCAACCGCTCGCGGCTGTGCGCTAATCGCTCTCCGCTGGCAGCGTCAGGGTAAACGTGCTGCCCACGTGCGGCGCGCTCTCGACATGCAGCGCCCCGCCGTGCCGTTCCGCGATCGTCCTGGCAATCGACAGCCCCAGGCCGCTCCCCTTGATCCGGCGCGTTTCGGGCGTCTGCACGCGGTAGAACTGCTCGAACAGGTGTGGCAGGTGTTCCGGCGCGATGCCGATTCCCTCGTCCTGCACGCGCACCGCGACCGTTCCCTCGCACCGCTCAACGGCAACGATCACCTCACCGCCGAGCTTGGAATACTTGATCGCGTTGCTGATCAGGTTACCGATCGCCTCTTCCAACTGCTCCGCATCGCCGTGGGTCGCGCACGCCCCGTCGAGCGCCAGCCGGAGCGTCACGCCCTGGGCGCGCGCTTCGAGTTCCAGGTCGGCTACCTGGCGGCGGGCCAGCGCGCCGAGGTCGGTGGGCGCGCGCTGGAGCGTCTGGCCGGACTCCAGCCACGCCGCGTAAAGCAGCTTGTCAATCATGGCGCGCATGTGCTCAAGATTTTCCTGCGCGCGGGCGATCAGCCGGGGCTGCATCTCGGGCGGGCTGGCCGGGTCTTCGAGCAGGTCAAGCGCGGATTTGGCGACGGCCAGCGGTGTCTTCAGCGAGTGGATCGCGCGTTTGACACCCTCAGATGCGAGGGTTGGCGCTTCCGGCTGGGCAGGTGGCAGCACCAGCCAGCGACTGCCATCCGGCTGCGCGAGGACTGTCGCGCCGGGCTCTGCACCGTTGGCGAAATACTCGCGGAGCGCCGGGATCGCGTCTAGCGTCTGCCCCGTAACTTGCGCGAATGTCACGCCCAGCGCTTGCTCGGCGGCGGCGTTCATCTCGACCAGCGTATCGCGGGCATCCACGGCCACAACCGGTTCGGAGAGTGCATTCAGCAGCGCGCGCAGGGCATCAGTGGATAGCATCGGGCTTACTCCGTCGGCTGAGGCAACAACAGCGCGGGCAGGTCGCGCAGCGCGTAGGCGGCGCGCGTGCCCGGCCAGGTGAGCAGGCTGGCGTCGATCAGGTGGATGCGTCCGGTCTGCGCGGCGGGGATGTCCAGCCCGGCGAACCACGCGATATCATCCTGGTCAAACGGGGATGGCGCGCCGGGAAGCAGCACGACGTCCGGTTGCGCGGCGACAAGGTCATCCAGCGTGATCGGTTCGCCTTCGGGGAACGCGTTTTCACCCCCGCAGACGCGCAGCAAGTCATCCGGGTAGGTGTTGCGCGCAAAGGTGCGCCAGGGATCGCGCGCCAGCGGCACGAACACGGTTACCGGGGCGACGGCTCGCGATGCGGCCCGCGTGGCGTCGTAGGCGCGCTCAATTGCTTGCACGCGCGGCCCCATCGCGGCGTGCTCGAATACCTGCATCAGGTCCCACAGCAGGTTCAGCGTGTCGAAGAGGCTGCGCGGGGCGGTCATCCACACCACCAGCCCGGCGTCTCGCAGCGCATCGGCGGCCTGCGGCGGGGTCACGTCCGCGCTGGCGATCACCAGATCGGGCGCCAGCGCAGTGATGTAGTCAATATCTGGCGCTTCAGGGCTGCCCAGGCGCGGCAGATGATCCAGCGCGCCCGCTGGACGCGTGCACGCGTCAGTCACACCAACCAGGCGATCGCCCAGGTCGAGATCGACCAGCGACTCGGTGACGCTCGGTACCAGCGACACGACGCGGCGCGGGGCAATTTCGAACTGTGGCGGCTCGTGCGCGGCAGGCTCGGTCATCGCGTCATTCACGTCACGCCCCCTGAATGGTGCTAAAACCGGCCCGTCTGCTCAGCGTCTGGATCGAAACGCTGGCCGAGCGAGACGGTCACTGCGCCGCTGCCGAGCACCTCGACCTCGCCGCGCGGCCCGAATGCGATTCCGGCCCCGGCCCCAAGCCCAAGCCCGTAGCCGTCTGGCACACCGCGCACCCATGCGCGCAGGTCCGCTGCCTGATCGGGGCTGTAGCCGGGCATGATTACCGCCGACGCCAGCCAGCCGATGCCGTCCACCAGCGCGCCACGCTCCACGAACGCGGCACCCATCATGGCGGCGCTCGCTCCGGCGGCGTAGATGGTTGAGCCACGGTCGAACGCTTCTTGAATTCCGCTGAGCGCGATCCCGTCCAGCGCGTCGCGAAGCGTGCGCGCGTTCGGTCCATCGCCGAGCACGATCACGCCCGCCTCGCTAATCTGGTTGTAGATCACGTCGTCTTCTTCGCTGACCAGATCGATCAGGTAGCCGGTTCGCGCGCCGAGATCGCGCAGCGCGTCCATGTGCCGGTCGGCAGTGTCCACATCGCCTGCTGCCCACAGATACGCCATCGGCCCCTGCGAGAGCGTGCGCGTCAGCATGGCTGCCTCGACCGCCTGCAAGTTGCCATCGAGCCAGTCTCCACCGCCGGACAGCACGATCCAGCCGCTACCGGGGCGCCAATTGAAAATGTTGACCTGAGGCATAGTGTTACATCCGTACCTTAGACCACCGCGTTGTCGTCATCCCTAGTGTAGCCGGGCATGACAAACGACGCGACTGCGGCGGCCAATAGCTCGGTCGCCATCGGGATGACCGCTTCGTCGAAGTCAAAGCGAGGGTGGTGGTGTGGGTAGGCCAGGTCGCGCTCGGCGTTGGCCGAGCCGACAAAGAAATACGCCCCTGGCACTGCGTCGAGGAAGTACGACATATCTTCCGCAAGCATCGTTTTGTAATCGGTGATCTGCGGCAGATCGGGGCGGATGCGCCGGAACAGCGCGCGCAGTCGCTGCATGGTGGCAGAGTCGTTGACGACCGGCAGCGTGAGCTCCTGCACTTCCAGCTCGGCGGCGCAGCCATGCGCGCTTGCTACGCTCTGCGCTATTTCGCGCATCCGCGTAATCAGAATATCGCGCACCTCAGGGGTGAACATGCGGATCGTGCCGCGCAATTCAGCCTTTGGTGGAATGATGTTGAACGCTGTGCCCGCCTGGAACGACGTCACCGAGATAGCGGCGCTTTCGGTGGGCGACAGGTTGCGCGAGACGATGGTTTGCAGCGCCATGACGATCGCGCTCGCGGCGACGATCGGGTCGCGCGCTTCGTGCGGGGCCGCGCCATGCCCGCCGCGCCCCGTGACACGGATCGTGAAATCGCCCGCGCCCGCCATAAACGGCCCTTCGGTCAGCGTCAACGTCCCGAGCGGGGACGCATTTGCCAGGTGTAAGCCGACCGACACATCCGGCGCGGGATCGTTCAGCACGCCATCCTGGATCATGGCTTGCGCGCCGCGCCCGATCTCTTCGGCAGGCTGAAACACGAACTTCACCCGGCCCGCGATCGCGTCGCGGCGCTCGCAGAGTAACTCGGCTACGGCCAATGCGATCGTTGTATGCGCGTCGTGGCCGCAGGCGTGCATCACGCCGGGGTTCTGCGAGACGTAATCGGCCGTATTCTCTTCGGTGATTGGCAGCGCGTCCATATCGGCGCGGACGAGCACGGTCGGTCCATCGGTGGCGCCTTCCAGCACGCCGACCACGCCGGTCTGCCCGACACCGGTTTGCACTTCCAGCCCCAGCCGGGTGAGCGTCTCGGCGACGATCCCGGCGGTCCGCACTTCCTGAAAGCCCAGCTCGGGGTGGCGGTGCAGGTCACGGCGGCGCGCGATCCACTCGCTCTGCCGCGTGGCGATCTGTGGGGTGAAGTCGATTGGGGTGGAATCTAACGTCATGCGATTGCCCTCTGCCTGAAAATTACCCCGGCTTAGCGTAAATGAAACACGCGGAACGCCTCAGTATAGCGCGCGCCATCCCCGGCGAACTGCG
>CAZVCM010000319.1:0-3962 GCA_964626105.1 uncultured Thermoflexus sp. | reverse complement strand
CATGCCCTGGATGTCGGTCAGGACGGCGTAGCGCTCGCCCTCTTTGATCAGGCCCATCGCAATCCCCGCGACCGGGCGCTTGATCGGCACGCCGGCATCCATCAGCGCCAGGGTGCTGCCGCAAACGCTCGCCATGCTGGTGCTGCCGTTGGACGACATTACCTCACTGACGACGCGGATGGTGTACGGGAACACGTCCTCATCGGGGATCATGTAGCGCAGCGCGGTTTCGGCCAGCGCGCCATGCCCGATCTCGCGGCGCTTCGGCCCGCGCAGGAACCACGTCTCGCCCGTGCTGTAGGGCGGGAAGTTGTAGTGATGCATATACCGCTTGGTGTCTTCGGGGTACAGCCCGTCCAGCGGCTGGCTGTCACGCGGGGTTCCCAGCGTGCAGATGCTGAGCACCTGCGTCTGCCCGCGCTTGAACAGGCCAGAGCCATGCACGCGCGGCACAATGCCGACCTCCGCCGCCAGCGGGCGGATGGTGCGATAGTCGCGGCCATCCGGGCGGACGCCATCTTCCAGGATGCGGCGGCGCACTTCGCGGCGATACACGTCCTCGAACGCGTCGCGCACGTCGCGCAGGTTGACGGGTGTTTCGTCTGCCGTCAGCGCAGCTTCGTACTCGCTGAGGAGTTGCGTGCGCAGTTCTTCCATCGCCGCCTGACGCTCGTTGCGGTCGTGCACGTTGGCGACGATGTTCGCGATCTCGCCCGAGACGCGCTCGGCCACCGCGCTTGCCAGCGTTTGCTCGACCTTCGCCGGTTCGTACTCGCGGTTCGGCTTGCCGATTTCCTCGGCCATGCGGCGCTGTAGCGCGACCAACTGCTTGAGGTGTTCGTGCCCATAGCTCAGGGCGCGGACCATCGTCTCTTCGTCAACTTCGCTTGCACCGGCCTCGACCATGATCAGGGCTTCGTCCGTCCCGGCCATGCGCAGGTCGAGCGCGCTGTCTTCCATCTGTGTGATCGTCGGGTTGATCACGAACTCGCCGTCGATCATGCCGACACGGCAGGCGCCGATCGGACCGTTCC
Source organism: uncultured Thermoflexus sp. (assembly GCA_964626105.1). Lineage (GTDB taxonomy): Bacteria > Chloroflexota > Anaerolineae > Aggregatilineales > Aggregatilineaceae > DYGX01. The sequence continues at coordinate 2,928 of CAZVCM010000319.1, read as the reverse complement.
ACGGCACGTCGGAGATCGTCAGCGCCGCGCTAGCTGCGTTAATCGACAGGATATCAGCGTGATTCTCCTGGTCATGGCTCAGCGGCGTGATGATCACCTGCACCTCGTTGCGCAGGTCTTTCGGGAAGAGCGGACGCAGCGGGCGGTCGGTCACGCGCGCGATCAGGATCGCGGCTTCCGAGGGACGCCCCTCGCGGCGCATGAAGCTGCCGGGGATTCGCCCGGCGGCGTATAGACGCTCTTCGTAGTCCACGCTCAGCGGGAAGAAGTCGATCCCTTCGCGCGCAGAGCTGCTCATGGTGGCGGTGGCGAAGACAAGCGTATCGCCGACGCGTAAAGACACCGCGCCGCCTGCTTGCTCTGCCAGCTTGCCGGATTCGAAGACGAATTCCTTGTCGCCGAGCGTCACGCTGAAGCTGCGGCTCTGTGGCATGCTGTTGTTTCCGTTTGAACTATCCATTCGTTCCTCCATAGGATGAGTCACTATGAGGCCCGGAGGTCAGGGACTGGAACATGACGTCAAGCGCCCGCGACCGCCCTCGCCAGTGCGGACTTGACTACAGGTTCCAATTCCTGCCACCCCGGGCCATCAATGCATCAGTACGAGCTTTGCGCGGCGTCACGATGCTCCGCGCGCCCGTTCGCTCCGTCGATTGCTTCGACCTTCTATCTCTTCTGATACTGACTATAGTGGTGACGCTCTCAATTGACCACAGAAGCGCGGATCAGGTTCCTGATCCGCGCTTGGTGTCGTGCGCAGATTAGCGGCGAAGCCCCAGCTTCTGGATCAACGCGCGGTACGCGGCAGGGTCCTTGCGGCTGAGATACTTCAGGTGGCGGCGACGCTGGCCGACCAGTTTCAGCAGGCCGCGCCGGCTGTGCTGATCATGCTTATGCACCTTGAGATGCTCGGTGAGCTGCAAGATGCGCGTCGTCAGAATCGCGATCTGGACTTCCGGCGAGCCGGTGTCCCCTTCGTGACGGGCGTACTCATTGATGAGCGTTTCTTTTTCGTTCTTGCTGATGCCCATGCGTGCGTCCTCTGACTTTCTTGAGATGTCACCGGATGGATCGGACGTTGATCCATCGGTCGGTCGATAGAAGGTTGCAACCAGGGCGAATTATAACATCGGGTGAGGTGAATTGAAAGGCTGAGCTTTCCGGCGGCTGTGGCGAGGCGGTGTGGTATACTGGCCGCCCGCTGTGATTGGTAGTTGCGATGAAAGGATACGTTTCGATGACTAACCCTGATCAGACGACGCCCCGCTGCCTGGCTTGCGAGCGCACCGCCGACGAGGTCGCGCTGCTGCCGGTGCGCTATCGCGGCGCGGATTATCACATCTGCGCGTCGCACCTGCCGATCCTGATCCACCGCCCCGAACAACTTGCCGATCGCCTGCCCGGCGCGGAAGGCTTCGGCCCCTCAGCGGAGCATTAGCCGCGTTCGCTGATCTTTCTCGGACGCGCAGCTTGCCCCCGACTTTGCGTATATTCTGTTGCAGAGACGGTGATGTAGGAATAGCTGGATGATAGCTGCGCTGCGCGCCCGCTGGCGCGAGACTTTTCGCACTCAGGCAGGGGATCGACCGCGTATCACGTGGCCGCTGCTGAAGCGCGTCATGCGCTATGCGGGGCCGTACCGCTGGCAGATCAGCGTGCTGCTGGTGATGATTCTGATCAGCACGACGCTGAGCCTGCTCCAGCCGCTGATCTTCCGCGACCTGATCGACAACACGCTGCCGCAGAAAGACCTGGGACGGTTGAACATCCTGGCGCTGGGCCTGCTTGCGCTGCCGTTAATCGGCGGCGCGCTCAGTGTCTGGCGGCGCAAGCTGAATGCGGATGTCAGCGAGGGGCTGACGTACGACCTGCGCCTGGACCTCTACGACCACTTGCAGCGCATGTCGTTGCGCTTCTTCACCAACACGCGCACCGGCGAGCTGATGAGCCGCCTGAATAACGACGTGCGCGACGCGCACAAGGCTGTGAGCGACACGATCCTCAACACGGTGACGCATCTTGTGCAGTTGATCGGCACGCTGGGCGTGATGATCGCGCTCGATTGGCGGCTGACGCTGGCGAGCATGGCCGTGCTGCCGCTGTTCATCCCGATCGCGCGGCGGTCGGGCGCGGCGCTGCGCGACATCGCGCGCGAGGCGATGGACGACAACGCCGCGATGAGCGCGGTGATGAACGAGACGCTCAATGTCGGTGGCGTGCTGCTGGTCAAGCTGTTCGGGCGGCGGCGCACCGAGGTCGATCGTTTCGCCGGGCACGCGCAGGTTGTGCGCGATATCGGGGTTAAGCGCGCGGTCGTCGGCACGCGCCTGGCGGTGGTGATGAGCCTCGTCGGCGCGGTGGGCACGGCGGTGATCTACTGGGTGGGCGGCTACCTGGTGCTGCGCGGCGTGTTCACCATCGGGACGATTGTCGCGTTCACGGCGTACCTGTCACGGTTGTACACTACGCTGCAGAACATCTCGAACGTGCCGATCGCGTTTGCGACCTCGCTGGTGAGCTTCGAGCGCGTGTTTGAGGTGCTGGATCTGCCGCTGGACCTCCCCGAAAAACCGGACGCGATTGAGCTGACTGAGGTCGAGGGACGGCTGGAATTTGAGCATGTCTCGTTCGCGTACGTGGCGGACGAGGAACATCTGCTCAGGCGCGTGTACCGGCCCGGCCAGCTTCACGGTATCGACGCGGTGCTGTCGGGCAGTGTGAAGGCGGGCGAAGTCGATCCCGCGCCGTCTAGCGTGGATGCGCCGCCCGAAAACGAGCTGTCGCCCGATTCCGTCGAGGCGCTCCCCGAAGGCGAGCCGCTTAGCGACGAGCCGCCGAGTCAGGCGCGCTTGCTGGCGCTTGACGATGTGACGTTTACCATCGAGCCGGGGCAGTTGGTGGCGCTGGTGGGACCGAGCGGGGCGGGCA
>CAZVCM010000318.1:0-4003 GCA_964626105.1 uncultured Thermoflexus sp. | reverse complement strand
CGGGGAGACGGCGTCAAGCTGCCCGCAAGACTGCCAGGGCACGACCGGCGCAACCGGCACAGCAACGACCACGACAACCGCGAGCGCAGGCGCGGATCTGGTCAGTACGGGCACAGGCTGCCTCGTGCAGAATGCGCAACAGTGTTATGAGAGCATCGAGTGCTATCCGAATTGCAGCGTTTGCACCAGTTCGCTGAACCAGTTCGGCTGCGTCTCGTGCGAGTGCAGCTTCCCTGGTGGGACGGGCGACGCGGTCGATACCACCACGTCCTCACTGCCGACTGGCGGCTCGTGCGTCTTTGCGACCTGCGAAGAGTGCATCGCGGCGTTTCCGTGTGATGGCGGCCCCTGCGCGAACGCCACGTGCGAGTTGAACGAGTTCGGCTGCCCGGTGTGCCAGACATCCGGTTAGCGGCTGCAATGCGGCAATGAACGCGGCTGGCTGATTGGTGGAATATCCCCCATCATCCGATCTGTGGCCTGACTCCATTCATGGTGCGGGCGGCGGGCCGGGGATGGGGCTTTCTTGCCACGCGTCCAAACGGGTGTTTCTCCGGCTGGGTGGTCTTTGGCGGTATCGTGTGCCAGCCGTTACAATACCAAGAGTAAAAGATTTTTTACCTGGACTGGCTTCTACACGCGTATAGACCGCGAACGTTGAGGAACACGCTGCATGGTCGCCAAGACCGTTAACTTTTTCACCAGTATTCCGGCGCGCACACGAGCGATTTTCAGACGCAAGCCGGACCCGTTTATCTCTCGCCTGCGCGAGCAGGGCGCGCTCAGTGTGGCGGGCGCCGAAGCGCTGACCGCCTACATGGGCAAGCCCAGTAAGAAGAACGCCCAGCGCGTCCGCCAGCTTGAGAAAGACGCGGACGAGATCCGCCGCATCCTGGTCGACGAGCTCAACCGCACGTTTGTTACGCCGATCGATCGCGAAGATATCGCCATGCTCTCGCGCGCCATCGACGATATCCTGGACGACACGTGGTTCACGATCAACGAGATGGACATTCTCGACGTGGAGCCGAACGAGTTCCTGGCGGAGATGTCGGAGCTGCTGAAGCGCGGCGCCGAGGAGATCGCGCTGGCGATGGATCGCCTGTCAGAGCATCCGAATGTCGCCAGTTCGCACGCGATCCGGGCGCGCGCCGTCACCAACGAGATGGAGACGCTCTATGCGCGGGCGCTGGCGGAATTGTTCCGCGCGCCGAAGGAACTCGAATCGGTGGTGATGATGCTCAAGCTGCGCGAGATTTACCGGCACTTGTTCCACGCTGCCGGGCGGATCGGGGACGCGGCGAACACGCTGGATGACATCGTGGTGAAATTCTTCTGACGCATCACGCGATTTTTGCGCAAAAAAAAGGGCAGCGCGCGCTGCCCTTTTACGTTCTGTTACAAGCCCCCGGGCGGATTCGAACCGCCGACGCCAGGTTTAGGAAACCTGCGCTCTATCCCCTGAGCTACGGGGGCGCGGCGCGAGTAGTGTACCATGCGCCAGGGTGTTTTTCCAGACTGGGCACGCTGACCTGCGCGCGGCGCCGAACCTGACGCGCGCCTGACACATCGCTCAGAAAAACTTGACATAGGCCTGTAGATTCAGGTTACAATAGTGATGTCGCAGCCTTAACCGGCTGATGCGACGCGCATCATCCCAACGGCCCCGTCTGTATGCTTTCCGGCGTACAGACGGGCTTTTATTCGCCGACTGCTGCGGTCAGCGCCGACGGGAGCATCACCTCGTAGATGCGCGCGCCGTCCTCGTCATACACCAACCGCAGATAGCTCGCCGCGCTGAGCGGGCTGCTCAGGTATGAGGCCGCTTCGGGGATGGGGGGTCGCCCGCGCAGCATGTCGTCCAGCGCGTCCGGGCGGCCAAAGACCTGCGGCAGCAACACGTAGTCGATCCCATAGTCGGCCAGCAGCGCCGCGAAATCCTGCGTTGGATCGCCGGGGGCGCGCCACAACAACCGGAAGACTTCCTGCTCGTTTTCGACTTGCGCCACGCCCTGGAAGAACGGCTGCGGGCGAAAATAGACTGTGTCCCGCTCCGCGATCACGGGCGCCCAGTCGGCTTCGTGCGGGCCGGGGTGGTTGAGGATGCGCGCGCCGGGCGCGGTGTTGTCGCGCAGCCACTCCATCGCGGCGACATCCGCGTGCGACGAAAACGCGCCGTAGAATGCCACGTTGTCCCGCGCCCAGTCAACTGCTTCGTCGAAGTACACCACGCCCAGCGCCACCGCCATCAGCATGAGCGCGATTGCCGGATACGCCAGCCGCCGCGTCCACGCGTCGACGCGCTCCACCCCGATCCGCTCTGCCAGCCACGCGATCGCGGTGCCGCCGAGCACGATATACGGGATGATCGGGCCGTGCCACGCCAGGCTGAACGGGTAATCGTATTTCAGCAGCGGCGCCATCACCTCGGGAAAGAGGCGTTCCAGCAGGCCGAGCGTCGAGAACTCCACAATCGCGATCAGCCACACGATCATGAGCAACTGCGCGGGCGTGCGCTGGCGCAGGCCGAGCGCCGCGCCCACCAGGGCCAGCAGCACGATCACGCCGCCATGCATTAGCACCAGCGTGCGCCAGTGTTCGAGCGCGACCTCGAACGGAGATTCGATGTCCGAGCCGAGCAGGTCGCGGATGCTCGCCAGCCAGGGCGCGACCAGCGCCAGCGCCGTCAGCGGGATCACGATCGCGACGACAGCCCACGTTTGCCAGCGCACGCGCGGGCGCGCCAGTGGCAGCAGCGCCAGCCACGGCACGTAACCGATAATCAGCGCGATGGTGGTGTCCGGCTGGCTGAGCGGGACCGCCGCGAGGCAGATCGCGGCGAACAGCGCGTTCGACCAGCGCCGCGAGCGCAGATAGCGCAGCACGAACGTCAGAAATGCCAGCGAGCAGACCAGCGCCAGCAGCGCGGTATAGTGCGAGTCGAGGAAAGCGGTCAGCAGCCCCAGGCCGATCAACGCCGCTAGCAGAAATGCGCGCGCCAGCCGCCGGTCGCCCAGTTCTGCGCCGAGATCGTACGCCAGCCACAGGAAGATGACAGCGGTCGCGGCGCTGAACGCCAGTTGCAGCACGTGGATTCCGACCGGCAGCCGCGCGCTGAGGTGCGCGATCAGGCCGGGATAGGCGGGCGAATAGAGGTATGAGATCTCGGGATGCCAGGGCGCGAGCGTGGTGTAGTCCTGACCCTCACGGAGTGTCAGCGCCAGATAGCCGAAGCCCTGCGCATCTGTGTCCAGCGGCACAGGCAACAGCGCTACCACCGCGCCGAACGCGACGATCAACACTAGCAGCACCGCCACGTCGCGCGCGCTCGGCCACATCCAGCGCGGCAGGTCGGGCCGGCTCTGATAGTGATAGGCGCGGCTCAGCGCAATCAGCACGATTAGCGCGAAGACGCCCGCCCACGCCGCGTCGCCCAGTCCGTGAGACCATCCGTCCAGCGGCGCGAAAAGCCATGTCGCGTCGATCGCGAGCGCCAGCATCAACGCCGCGCCCAGCGCAATCCGCGCGCCGCGCCCCGGCAAGCCTGAGGCAGCGAGCGTTCCGGCGCTGAGCAGCAAGCAGATTATGATCGCATAGACGAGCAGGGCGGACATGCTTCCGATCTTTCATCGATCCGGTAAAGCAGGCGAATCCGGACGCGCCGCCGGTTATTTCTCGACCAGATAATTGCCGACCGCCAGCGCGTCCATCCTGGTTCGCAAGAAGCAATCGACCGCTTCTTCCGGCGTGCAGACAATCGGCTCGTTCTCGTTAAAGGACGTGTTCAGCACGACCGGCGTGCCGGTGCGCTCGCCGAACGCGTTGATCAGCGACCAGTAGAGCGGTGCGTGTTCCCGCTCGACCGTTTGCAGGCGCCCGGTCCCGTCCACGTGTGTCACCGCCGGGATCTCGTCGTGCTTTTCCGGCAGAACGTTGTAAACCTTAATCATGAACGGATCCGGGTAGCGCTGGTCGAAATAGTCGCCGGTCGCTTCGAGCAGCA
>CAZVCM010000317.1:0-4092 GCA_964626105.1 uncultured Thermoflexus sp. | reverse complement strand
GCAAGCGCCGGAAGAAATCAGCCATAGATCGGTCCTTCCTGGCCGCCTAGCGACCGCTCGGCAGCGCGTCCGTCTCCGAAGAGGCCGACGAACGGCTGCGCACCCGCTCGACCTCGCCTTGCAGCGTTCGGAAGCGCCGGTTCAGGAAATAGCGCACCAGGGAATAGGCGAATCCGCCACGGCGCGTCGCAGGTTGGGAGACCATCGGAAAGACTTCTTCGTCGAGCAACTTTCCGCGCAAGTAGCGCAACCCGAGCCGGATTGTTGCCACCATCGGCGCGGCGAGGATCACGCCGAGCACGCCCACGACCGTCGCGCCGATCCACACCGCCGCCAGCACAATCACCGGGTGCAGGTCGAGGCTGCCGCCGAGAATGCGCGGCACCAGGAACAGCGCCTCAAGTTGCTGAATCGCGACATACGCCAGGGCCACCACCAGCGCATAAATCAGCCCTGCGTCAAGGCCGGGGATCGTGCTGCTAGGCGTCAGCAGCGCGAAGAAGATCGCGGGAATAGCCGACAGCGTCGGGCCAATGTTCGGGATGAATTCCAGAAAGCCCGCCAGCACGCCCAGCACGAGCGGCTGCGGCAGCCCAAGAATGAGCGCGGCGAGGTACGTCGCCACCGCGACCGCCAGCCCCAGCATCAACTGGCCGCGCAAGTAGGCGTTCCAGATCAGCCCAAGCTCGTACATCAGGCGCTCAACGTCACCGCGATAGCTCTCCGGCGTGCTGTTGACCACATACTGCGCGAAGCTCGGGCCGTCGCGCATCAAGTAAAAGACCATCATCAGCACCAGCGCGAAGCTGACCAGGAACGTCACCAGGCTGCTCAGCACATCAATGCCGGAATCCGTCATAGACAACAGCGTGGAGCGCAGTGTCTCCGCGAGGTCCTCGCCGTCGCCCGCCTCGCCGGCTGAGGGCATGAAAAACGTCTGTAGCTCGTCCCAGGGGACAAACGTATAATTGCCGATCGAGATCGAGCGGCTTAGCACATCCTCGAGGTCTTCCTGGATGGACTGGACGAGGCGTGGCAATTCGTCAGCGAAATCACGGAACTGCGCGCTAATCGCAGGGATAATCAAGATCGCGATCAGCGTGAACACGCCCAGCAGGATCACCCACGCGACCACAACGCTGATCGTGCGACGCAGCCCCTGGCCGCCGACGACCACGATCCGCTGCTCGACAAAGCGCACAATGGGCGAAAGAAGATAGCCGAGCACCACCGCCAGGATAATACCGGTCCAGATCGTGGATCCGATCTCCCGTGCCAGCAGCAGCGCCAGAACCACGACACCGACCGCGACAATGCGCTTGGTCGCCGTGCCCCATGGCGGGCTGGTGATAGTTGGCATTCGGCTCGACGACACAGCCCCGTTCCTCTCGGCGTGACCAAATCCTCTCGTTCTGATTTTAGCGTGCCGCTGCCCGAACTGCGAGTGCTGCGCGAGCAGCGCGTTCAGCAGAACTGCCAAACGCAAAATCCTCACTTGGCGGATGGTTATTGCCCTGCTACAATGAACATAGAGTGGAGTGCGATCAAGCGAGCGCGAGTGGCGGCGGCGCGGCGCGTCAAAATAGATTTGATTACGTGCCGGAATGGCAGCCCTTCCTACCAGGCGGACACACGAAGAAGCGGTATCGGCGCTGCGCGTTGACAGCGGCGCTGTGGCAATCGGATGCGTTAATTCGAATCGTTTCGGACGTGTGTATGCTGCTTTTGCGTTTCCCGATCGTGCGAGCGATCAGCAGGCGGTGGCGCGACGCATAGTCGTCTCTTCCACAGGTGTTTGTAGGTCGTCATAGTTGTTTCGTCGCGGCTACCCTCAGCGGGCAGCGATATGCGACGCGAGGTTTTGAATGATTGCATATCTCATTGTTGATGTCGATGATTTGCTGCAGCGGCTTGATTCGCGGGGCGTCACCCTCGACATCCACACCGTCGCGGCGGCGCTGATCAACAGCGCAGTCCTCGCTGCTGGTCTTCAGGCGAAAGAAGACCTGTCTGCGGTGGCCGTTGCAGACTGGAACCGTTATCGGCGACCCAGCGGCAGCGCGGGGGTGAGCGTCCAGCAGGTGTTCGCCAGCGAGGGGTACGACCTCTTCAACGTACCCGATCGCAGCGTAGTCGCCGATGCGTTGCTGAAGCATTACTTCTCGATTGAAACTGCCCAGATCGACGAGCTGATCGTCGCCAGCACCCGCGACGATATCGTCAGCCTCGTCCCGCGTGTTGACATCAGCAGCCGCACGCGCGTCCGCATCTGGGGCGACGAGCCGCCTGCGGATATGGATGGCGTGATCTTCCAGCCGCTGGAAGCGATTCTCGGCATCCCGAGCAAGACCGTCGCGCTGTACATCGACTTCGAGAATATCTCCATCAGCCTTAGCGAGCAGGGCTACATCCTCGACATTGACCAGTTGGTCGAAGGGATGCTACGACAGGCGCAGTCGCACGGGCAGATTCACCAGATGGCCGCCTATGCGCCCTGGGGCCAGCGCGGAAGCCTCGCCCCGCTCACCGACCGGACGGGGCGCGAGGTCTCGGACGAGGCGCCGAGCCGTCTGGCGCGCGTGAACATTGACCCGGTCTTCAGCTTGCCCGGCAAGAACAGCGCCGATATGCGCATCGCCAAAGAGGTTCTAGCCGACAGCGCCGCGCCCGATAGCGCCGACGTCTTCATCATCGCCAGCGGAGACCGTGACTTCAACGAGGTGTTCAGCGCGGTGCGCGCGCGCAACAAGCAGGTGATCGTCTGGGGCGTGCGCGGCAGCACAAGCCGCCTGGTCGAGTCTAACCCGGCGCTGCTAGTGGAGTATGTCGAAGACTTCTGCAACCTCCCCCGTCACGCAGACGTTTACGCGGCGACGCAGCCGCACGCGCAGCCCGCAGCCCCGGCCTATGAGCCGCCTGCGCCCGAGGAGCCGGAGTTCCGCCCTTCGCAGTGGTCAAGCGTGCTGTTGCACCTCGATTACCTGCTGAACCAAGCGGGCACCGACATGGTCGACCTCGATGACCTAGTGTGGCGTCTGGTCGATGTGCACGCCGTCCCGAACGAAGACCGCGCGCACGATCTGGTGACACAGGCAGCAGTGCATGGCTTGATCGCAATCGATCAGGAATTGAACCTCGTCGGGCTGAACAGCGACAACCCGACCGTGCAGAAGACCTTCCTGGTGCGTGACCGGATCGTGCATCGCGTGGCGAACACGCTCCACGTGCGCGGCTGGGAGTACGTCAATTACGGCTTCCTGCTCAAAGGGATCGCGATGGATCACGGCCTGGAAGCGCCGGGTCTGAACGCCAACGACGCGTGGCGCTCGGAGTGGGTGGACTTCCTGGTGCGCGAGGGTATCCTGGCGCGCGAGATGGTCCCACACCGCCACAACCCGGAAGACCTTGTGCCAGTCATCAAACTTGCGAACCAGGACATGGCCGCCGCGCTGAATCAGATCCCGGGCGTGACGGAAGAAGACATCAACCGGATGATCCGGCGCATCATCGTCAGCGTGGAGCAGTTCACCAGCTTCCGTGGCTTCGCGTGGTGCCCGCTGGGCAGCCTGCATCGCCGCCTGCGCCCGTACGACCCGAGCACCAGCTTCCAGCAAGCCGTTGAGGAGCTGATCGAGGCGGGCGCGGTCGAGGTTGACGAATACGAGAACCCGCAGAGCGAATATCGCACCAAAGGTATTTCGCTGATCGAGGACGCGCCGCACGTCTACGCGGTGCTGGCGGATCGCAACGAGGTGATTCGCGTGTTGCTGGAACTCTATGAGCAGCGCAATCCGATCACGCGGGACGTGCTGCTTGAGCAGCTAAGCATGGACGACGATGAGATCGATCTCTGGCTGTCGATCATGCAGTCGGAGAACGTGCTCAAGCCCGTGCCGGGCCAGCCACACGTCTACAGCCTGTTCCGCACGCATCACACGGTGATGCAGGTGGCAGGCGATCCGCCGCCGGAACACTAAGTTTCAGACCCCGCTCATCCGCTCAGATTGGCTGCCCGGCCTGCTGAGCGGATTCGTTTTGGCTGAACTGGGTTTCGTAGAGTTGGGCGTACAGCCCGGCCTGCGCCAGCAGCGC
>CAZVCM010000316.1:0-4122 GCA_964626105.1 uncultured Thermoflexus sp. | reverse complement strand
TGCCTCCAGCCTGATCGCAAGGGGCATCCCGCCGACCTGCTGGCAGATGCGGCGCAGCGAGAGTTCATCTTCTGGCTTCAGGTCGAAGCTTGGCAGCGCCTGCTTCGCGCATTGGATGAACAGCCGGGCCGCGTCGGGCTGCGCGCCGGCATGGTCAGGGATGTAGGGAAGCCCTCCGACGGGATAGACGGTTTCGGCGCTGAGCCCCAGCACCTCGCGCGAGGTGGCGAGCACCTGCACGCTGTCAGCGGCCTGCAAAAGGTCGCCAATGATAGACGCTGTGTCTAGAACGTGCTCGAAATTGTCCATCACCAAGAGCAGCCGCTTCTCTGCGAAAAATTCGAAGAGTTCCTCTCGCGGGGATCTGCTGCTAGCCTGAAACGTATACTCAACGGCGTTGGCGATCGCCCACAGCACTTGTTCGGCTGAATGGTGCGCTTGCAGCGGCACAAAGTAAACGCCGTGGGGGAACCCGGCTGGTTCGGTGTCGAAAGCGATGGGCTCGACCAAGCGCCAAGCAAACTCCACCGCGAGCCGCGTCTTACCGATTCCACCTGGGCCGAATAACGTCGCCAGCCGGATCGCGGGATCGGCTAGCAGCGCGCTAAGTTCATCAAGCTCCTGGCTGCGTCCGACGAACGGTGTGGTCGAGATAGGCAAGGAATAGCGCGAGCGGCCAGTGGCCGTCCGGCTTGGTTCAAGCAAGCCGAGGACACGCGCCTGCGCGATCGCGTGGCGGCGCTTCTGTCCCGCGTGGTCAATACCGAGCTTGCTGTAAATCTGCTGGGAATACCACTTGACCGTGGTCGGCGCGAGGTGCAGCCGCCGTGCAATGTCTCGAAAACCACCACCGTCTGCCATGTAGCGCAGGATTTCTAGCTCCCGCGCGGTGAGGGGCTCGATAAGCGAGCTGCGCAAGCTGGGACGAGAGCCCATGTGCCTGCCTCCGGCCTAGAGATTAGCGAGACGACGATAGGTCGGGGGTCTACATCCGGGTGGAGTCTCAGTATAGCACAGGTGTTGATACGATCTGCCGCGCTCGTCCCGTTGCGCGTGGAAAACCCTCCATTTTCCCTCCCTTTGGGTAGGTTACAGGCTGCTCTCACGCCAGTACGGTGGACATACCGTCAATAAGCACTGCATTGTTGCCAGCGGGAGAGTGTGCTGTGAGTTCCCTCAGTCGTAAGCTCACAAGGCGCGCAAGTGTCGCACTGATTGTTCTGACCGCCATCTGTCTGCTGCTGACCACGGATGTCTCGGCGCAAGACACCATTCAGCCGGGTAGAACTGAGGTCTTTCCGGACGCAATGCTCGCGTACCGGTTGGGCAATTACTACTTTGTGAAGGGTGATTACGTGCGCGCGATCGAGTATCTATCTGAGGCGATTGCGCTGGTGCCGCCCCCGGCCTTCTCTCTCGATCCAGGATACGCGGATATGTACTGGATTCTGGGAGAGGCGCTTGAGGCCAGCGAGCGCTACGGCGAAGCGTTGACCAGTTATCAGACCTTCCTTGCTTTGGTAGGTGACCAGGCGCCCCTGTGGACCGTCGAAAAGGTGATGCTGCTCGCCGCGCGTTATGGAGCGATGGCTGCGCTGCCCGCTAACACGTAACGCGAGCGGATCGCCCTCTCCCCGCTCATTTTCAAGTACAATGGAGCATACAGGCGCGCAGAGCGTGTGTTGGCTGCGCGTTTTTCGCGCGGGATTATGCGCAGGGGAGAGGCTATCTGATGGGAATTCGCATTCTCTTGCTGAGCGCGCTGCTGGTGGCGTTTGCCGGTCCGGCGCAGGCGCAAGACGGTGAGCCACTCGCGCCCGAAGGTGTTGAAGGCGAAACCGTCTACATTCCGTTTCCGGTCGACATTACCCTCGATGGCGATCTGAGCGACTGGGCAGGTGTGCCATTCCACACCGTTGATTGGGGTCCCAGCCCATCGGCGGTACCCGAGGAGAACGGGTCGTTTACCTTCGGACTGGCGGCTAATGGCAGTGACCTCACCATCGCCATGACCATGCCCGATAAGACGATCATCGCGGGGCAGCACGGAACCGACTTCTGGAACGAAGACTCGCTTGAGTTCTTTGTCAACCTGACCGGAGACTTCTGGGCGCGGGGGTATGCCGATGGTATCCACCAGGTTAACATCAACGCGGCGGACATCGGCAATACCAGTCCGGCGGCGATCACCGTGACGGGCGTGCGCGCCAGCGCGTTACCGGTGCAGGCATTCGTCTTTACGACCGAGGACGGCTGGGGCTTTGAGGCGGTCGTCTCGCTGGGTGACTGGATTACGCCCGCGCACGGCGCCGAGATCGGGTTCCAGGCGCAGGCGAACGGCGCTGCGGTGCTCGATCGCAATGTGCAGCTAAGCTGGTCGAAAGCCGACACCGACAATGGCTCGTGGCAGAATCCGAGCCTGTTCGGGCGCGGCATATTCTTTGAGGTGGGACGCATGGATATTCCACAACCGTCCGAGCCGCCGGAAACGCCCGAGCCGGTCGACTGGACTGCGATCGACTGGCACGCGCTGGTTGCGGCTACGTGGGAAGGCTACAAGGAGAACTACATCTTCTGCGGGGCGGACTGCGGCGACAACATGGGCCTCGTCTTTGACCCGAACATGGGGTATCAGGCGGTCAGCGAGGGCGTGGGCTATGGGCTGCTGATGGCCGTGATGATGGACGATCAGAGCGCCTTCGACACCATCTACGACGCCGCGCACGCGATCATGCTTGACGAAGAAACCGGTCTGTTCAACTGGCGTGTGGACAACACCGGACAGATCACTGGCGAGAACTCCGCCACCGACGCGGAGGTGGATATCGCCGCCGCGCTGATCTTCGCCCAGGCGCGCGTGGACCGGGGCGAGTGGGCGCAGCACGCCGGGCGGCCCTATGGCGAGCGCGCGCGATTGCTACTTGACTCGATCTACCTCTACGAAGTGGTCGATGGTCGTTTTCTGACGCCGGGCGATGGCTGGGGCGGCGGCGGGCAGGAGATCATCAACCTCTCGTATTTCGCGCCCGCGTGGTTCCGCATCTTCGACCAGTTTGAAGGTGGCGATCGCTGGTATCCCCTCATCCGCCAGGGCTATCGCTCCTTATACAGCGTGCCGAACGGCAACCGCCTGGGGCTGGCGCCGGACTGGTCGACAGCAAACGGCAAGCCCGCATTCGACTATTGCGACCGCGAAGGTCGCCCGCGTGACGCCTGCCGCTTTGAGATGACCTTCGACGCGATCCGCGTGCCGTGGCGCATCGGGCTGGACTGCCTGTGGTTTGGCGAACCGCGCGCGTGCGAGTGGTCGAAGCGCAGCGCCGCGTTTCTGAGCAGCATTGAGGACCCGAACGCGTTCGCTGTGATGTACGACATGGAGGGCAACCCGGTCGTCGGCTATCAAAACGAGCTGATGGCAGGGATGTGGGTCGTTGCGGCGCTGGCGTCGGGCGACACCGATCTTCAAATGCGGCTCGGCGACATGCTGTACGACTACGCCAGCAGCGCGCTGAGCGAAGGGTATTGGGGCGGCTCGCCACAATACTACTTCAACCAGAGTCTTGCGTGGTTTGGCGCGTCGCTACTGTCTGGCGATTTTCGGAATCTGGCGGTGGACGAGGCGCAGACCGAGTAACGCGGTGCGGCTGGGATCCGCACCTTCACCTGCATCCGTTCGGTTGGCGGTGGCAGACCTCATGGGAGCCGCCGCATCGTGAGTCGGGCTGGTCGCGAGGATCATCTGGCACGGGGCGGGGCGCACGAACCACGCTCGACCAGCGTCGGGGGTATGATGCGACGGATGGCGGCTAAGCGGCTCCGGTCGAACTTCTCCTGGCTGAGGATAGTGCGCACGAGTTCAATTGAGTTCGCCGCAATCTCCTCAAGCGGCTGGCGGATCGTGGTCAGTTCCGGATAGAAGAGCGTGCTGATCAACTCGTCGTTGTAGCCGATCACCGAGACGTCGCGCGGGACGTTGACGCCGATCTGCATCAGCCCCTTGATGCATGCAATCGCGAAGCCGTCGTTCGAGCACAAAATCGCGGTCGGCGGGTCGGGCTGCTGCATCAGGCGCTTCGCGGCTTTCATCGGATTTACCGTCCAGGTATCCTGAAAGTGCGGGCT
>CAZVCM010000315.1:0-4137 GCA_964626105.1 uncultured Thermoflexus sp. | reverse complement strand
TATGCGCGTTCGTCCAGGCAATCGACCGATCGCCTAACGCGCGCGCTTCGGGCGTTTTGTACGCGCAGCCGCAGTCGTCGCTGCTGTGCCCCACGCCCTGATCATAATTGCCCATCAGCGTCGGGATGCCTCGCGCGCGGATGAGCTCGACCACCTCATTCGGAAACGTCCCATAACCCACCAGATCGCCCAGGCAGAACAGGTCTCGCAGACCGCGCGCGTCGATGTCCCGTAGCACCGCGTCAAGCGCGGGCAGATTGCCGTGAATGTCGCCGAAGATGGTGATCGCATCCATGCGTGTGAGTCCTTCCGTTCAGGTGGCGCGCCACCGCGCTGCGTGGATTTTCGCATGATTATCGCGTTGCGGCAGAAAGCGCGGGTTAAGCGCTGGTGAAGGTTTGTTAACCAGCAACCCCGGGCCGCACTGCAAGAGATCATCGATATTCGGTGACATTCCACTCTACGCAATATGCGGGTGCGGAGTAAACTGTATTCGTAGTTTTGAATATAGTGAGGCAGCATGAACCTATACGATGACCTTGCCACCCGTTTCAAAGCGCTGGCGCACCCCGTTCGCCTGCAAA
The DNA here is from genome assembly GCA_964626105.1 of uncultured Thermoflexus sp. GTDB lineage: Bacteria > Chloroflexota > Anaerolineae > Aggregatilineales > Aggregatilineaceae > DYGX01. The sequence continues at coordinate 3,553 of CAZVCM010000315.1, read as the reverse complement.
TTGTCGATTTGCTCCGCGCGGGAGATGCGTGCGTGTGTCATATGGAAACAGCGCTCGGCAAGCGACAGGCATACATCTCACAGCAGTTGATGGTGCTGCGCGAAGCGGGACTGGTCGACTCTCGCAAAGAGGGTCTGCAGGTGTTTTACCGCCTCAGCGATCCTACTGTTGAGACGCTGCTACAGGTCGCATTCGGTGAAGTCGATGCGGCGCTGCGGCAGCCGCTCGAAGGCTGCCCCTGCCCGCACTGCTCTGTGCCGGAACGCATCACATTCCATGAGACAAACCCAGGAGAACACCATGCTCACCATTAAAGTCCTCGGCCCCGGCTGCGCGAACTGCCAGCGTGTCGAAGCGCACGCACGCGAGGCGCTCGCCACCCTCGACCCACAGCCAGAGTATGAGCTGATCAAAGTCACTGATCCAATGGAGATCACGCAATACATCCTGACGACGCCTGGATTGGTCATCAACGAGAAGGTTGTCGCGGCAGCGCGCATCCCCAGCCCGGCGGAGATCGCAGGCTGGCTGAAAGAAGCCGCGCAGACGTCGTAGCTGCTCGCGTGTGACGCCTCACCTCATGGTGAGGCATTTTTGCGTGCAGCCTCATTCATAGTTCTGAATATAGTGAGACTAGCGTGGAACTCGTTCTCGATCTCTTGAACGCCGGGTGGACCGGCTTGCTCGACTATCTGGCGGCGCACGTGCTGCTGTGCCTGGTCCCGGCCTTTTTTATCGCGGGCTATCTTGGCGGGCTGATGCCCAAAGAAGTCGTCACGCGCTACCTCGGCCCGAAGACGCCGAAATACATCAGCTATCCCGCTTCCGCCATCGGGGGCTTTATTCTGGCGGTGTGCTCGTGCACTGTGCTTCCACTGTTCGCGGGCATCTGGAAGCGCGGCGCGGGGCTCGGGCCGGCGATCACCTTTCTGTTCGTTGCTCCGGCGGTGAACATCCTCGCGATCAGTTACACCGGCTCGGTGATCGGGATGGATATCGCGCTGGCGCGGTTGGTGCTGGCGATCATCTTCGGCATCGCGATCGGCATGATCATGGCGGCTCTATTCAAGCAGCCGGAAGCCGATCCCGCTGCCGCGAGTATGTTCAACCAGACGGCCTCGATGCGACCGGCACTGTGGGCGCTGTTCGGGCTGTTGCTCGCGGTGCTGATCGCGGGGACGCTACAAATCGACTTGCTGACCGGCACGGTGTTCAGCGCAACAATCCCGCTGGACGTTTCCGGCGGCGTGCAGGAAACGCTCGACGCGCTCAGCCTCACCTATCAGGGCGCAGCGCTGATCATCATGCTGGTGTTGATCGCGCCGGTCGCCTGGAAGGGGTTCAACAATATCCTGACCGGCTTCAACCGCTGGACGTGGGCGGCGCTGGGCATGGCGGCGTTCACGCTACTGCTCGCCGCGCCGACGACCGAAACCGGCAGCATTGTGATTCACTTCACCGGGCGTTTCTTCGCCGAAGTCGTCTTGCTCGGCGCGCTGGCATATATCGCCGTAGCGAAGCTCGAACGTGACGAACTGGCGCATTGGCTGTGGGAGACGTGGCGCTTCGTCAAGCAGATCTTCCCGCTGCTGATCGTCGGCGTCTTCATCGCCGGGATGTTCCGCGAGATCACCCCCGAAGAGTGGGTGCGGTCGCTGGCGGGGCGCAACACCATCTGGGCGAACGCGATCGGCGTGATCTTTGGCGTGTTTATGTACTTCCCCACTCTGGTCGAGGTGCCGATTGCTGCCGCTTTCCTCGACCTGGGAATGCATCGCGGTCCGCTGCTAGCCTACCTGCTGGCCGACCCGGAACTAAGCCTGCAAAGCATCCTGGTCACGGGGCGGATCATGGGGCGCGCCAAAACAGCCACCTATGTCAGTCTGGTCGCCGTGTTCAGCACTCTGGCAGGCTATCTGTTCGGTGTGGCGCTGACGCTGTTCTGAGTGCGGCTAAGCCCCCTCAGACGGTGCGGCGCCGTCGCCCGATCCCATCCGCTCGGTGTGGTTGCGCAGCGGCGACATCAGCGACGTGAACTCCATCGGAATCACAAACTTGGTCGCGTCGCTCACGCCAAGCTGCTTGATTGCGTTCAGGTATTCAAGGCTCATGGTGTTGCTGTCCAGCGTGCGCGCCACCGCGTGGATGCGCTCCAGCCCGGCAGCGACACCCTCGGCCCGCAGAATGAGCGCCTGACGCTCGCCCTCGGCCTCAAGAATCTGTGCTTCTCGCTGGCCTTCCGCTTGAAGAATGCGCGCCCCGCGCTCGCCCTCGGCGACCTTGATCGCCGCTTCGCGCCGCCCGTCGGCGTCGGTCACGGTCGCGCGGCGGTGGCGCTCGGCGGACATCTGACGGCTCATCGCCTCTTGAATCTCACGCGGAGGGATGATCTCGCGGATCTCAACCGCGGTCACCTTGATGCCCCAGCGGTTGGTGATCTCATCCAGCTTATCCTGCAAGAGCTCGTTCAGTTGGTCGCGCCGCGCCAGCACGTCATCCAAGATCATATCGCCCACCAGCGCGCGGAGCGTGGTGGTCGCGATCCCACGTGAAGCACCGCGGAAGTCCTCAACTTCGAGCACGCTGGAAAGCGCGTCGATCACCTTCATGTAGACGAGAAAGTCGATCGAGAGCGGCGCGTTATCTTTGGTGATGGTGGTCTGCGGCTCGACGTCGAAGAAGATCTCGCGCAGGTCTACCCGCACAGCCGAATCAATGAATGGAATCAGCAGCACCAGCCCCGGCCCCCGCGCGCCCAATGCGCGCCCCAGGCGAAAGACCACCAGTCGCTCGTACTCGCGCACGATGCGAATCGACAGCCGCCCCAGCATGACCAACAGCGCCAGCAGCGCTGCGAGGACAATTAGTGTTCCGGTTTCCATAATCTATCTCTCCCTTTCACTTACGCCGGCGGTGTGGCAGCCTCGGATGACGTCGTTTCGTCGTCTACTGGCTCGACGATGAGCGTCAGCCCCTCTACGGCCACGATGCGGACATCCTTCCCGGCGGAGACTGTCTGCTCGTCGCGTGTCACTGCGATCCAACCCTGCCCCTCGAACCACACGCGCCCGCGCGGCTGCAGATCCTGGCGCACGCGTGCGATCTGCCCGATGTAATGCTCTCGCCCGGTCCGCACCGGCTCGGCGCGAGCGCGCACCACCTGCCGCACCACGACGATCAGAAAGAGCGCCATGCCGCCGGTCATCGCCGCGATCAGCCCAGGCGCAACGCTCAACTCAGGCAGCGCAGGAGAGGGGGGGCGAAACGGTCGGAACAGAATCAGCGCGCCCAACAGGAAGGCGACCAGCGCGGCGACTCCGGCAAAACCGGTGCCCTCGATGTTCAACTCCGCGATAAACAAGCCGATCCCCAACAGAATGAACGCGACGCCCACCCAGTTTGTCGGCAGGTTCCCCAGCGCGAAAAACGCTAACAGCAACGAAAACGCGCCAATCGTGCCGGGGATCAGCGTGCCCGGGCTATACAGCTCGGCGATGATGCCCAGGCTGCCAACAGTGAGCAGAATAAACGCGATGTTCGGATCGGCGATGAC
>CAZVCM010000314.1:0-4151 GCA_964626105.1 uncultured Thermoflexus sp. | reverse complement strand
TACACTGACGGCGCTCTGGCGAACCCCCGCAAGCTCTCAAGGCCAGCAGGAAGAGGAGCGCAGGCAACCCCACGCTTGACGGCTATCCACGCAGAGAGGCCCCGTATGCTCACTTCTGTTCGATAGAACAGATCGGGCCGCCGCATGTGACGAGCGCGAAGGAAGAAAACGACGCGGCGCCGATCTGCTCCTCTTCCCACCTGGTGGGGGAAGGGGCCGGGGGATAGGGTGGGGAAACGCTTCGCCCACCGTAAATTTCCCGACGACACCCGGCAAAGGCTTGCATTCGCAGGGAGACTTGTTCTAGTCTTTTGCTAGCTGCTAACTGCTAATCGCTAATCGCTAACTGCTGCTCTTGGAGCGTCCCATGCCCGACGATCGCGGCTATCTGCTGCCAGACGAGCGGCGCGCGCTGCTCCGACACTTCGCGCCGGTGCTGATCTTGTTCCCGGAAGACGCAACCCAGGCGCCCTATCCTGACGATGGTGATGCGATCTACACCGTGCGCGGCTCGTACCACCCGCGCGCGCTCGACCTGTTTCTGCGTGCGGCGCGCGTGCGTTACCGGGCGGGCGTCTGGCTGCGCAGCCTATCCCTGCTGTGGCGGCCCCGCTCGGTGGCTGAGGAGCGCGAGCGCGCCCGCCAGAGCATCGACCGCGACACGCTGGCGCAGGCCGTCGAGGCGCATCGCCGCGATCCGCGCTTCACCGGGCTGGGCGAGGCGGACTTGCGCGCCGCCGTTCTGGCGCAGTTGACGCAGCGCGCCCTGGCCGACCGCATCCACGCGCTGGACCTGCCGCTGCCACGCGGACGCAATCATCGCCAGTGGACCGCCTATTACGACCTGCTGGAACAGGCCGCGCCCCACGAGGCTCGCGCGACGATCTACGGGCGGGTGGTACAGGGGCTGGCGCGGCTCGGCACGGATGCAGCCCCGCCCGGCGCGCAGACCATCCAGATCACCGATTACGGCCCGTATGATGTCAGCCAGCGTCGCGTCGCGCTGCAATACTGGTTCCAATATCACTACGACGACTGGGCGAACCGGCACGAAGGCGACTGGGAATCGATCACTCTGTTGCTGGAGCTAGACCGCGACGTGATCGGGGCAGGGCGGGCGCTCGACGCGGCGGAACTGCTGGCCGGGACAACCGTCCACGCCGCCGGATACAGCGCCCACGAAGACGGCACGCGCCGCCTGTGGCCAGATGTGCAGAAAACCGCCGAGGGCCGCCCGATTGTCTACGTGGCGCGCGGCTCGTCGGCGTCCTATTTCGCGTGGCATCCAAACGGCTACACGACCTCGGCGCGCGTTGGCGTGGTCGAGAAGCTGCTCGGCGGGCTGGGCGCGCTGATGCGCGGGCGGCGTATCTTCGGGCGGCGCTGGGATGGCGAGTACCGGGCGCGCTTCACGCGGCGCGACCCGGCCAACACCGACTGGGTTGCCGCCGATCCGCAGCCGCACGACCGCGCCGAAGATTCGCCCGCCAACGCGCCGGAGTGCCGCGTCCCGCCGGATTGCCGGGGCGTGCGGCGCGCGCCTGCTTTCGACGAGGACGCGGGCCTCGACGGGCAAACCTATCACCTCGAAACGGACGACTTGTTCTGGCTGGAAGTCGTGCAGGAATACGGCGTCCATTGGGGCGAGCGTTACTTCCTGCCGGGGACAAGCGGCCCCGCCGGGTTGCGCATGGAACAGCGCGACCGGCTGCGGCAGGTGATCAACCGGCTCGCGCAGCTTGAGGAGTTGGTCAGCGTGGCGCTGGTCAAGCTCGAATCGCTCCGCGCGGACCCATCCCGCCCGATTCCGGAGCTGGAAAGCGCGCTTCGCCCGCTGCGCCCCGACGCGCTGCGCCAGCGTGACATCTTCCTGCCGCCGGTGCGCCCGGCGGTCTACGGGATGTGGGCGCACGTGCTGCGCATCCATCCCGAAGGCTGGCACGACCGCATGAGCCTGTGGACGCGCTACCGGCTGAGTCTCGCGCCGCGCCAGGGGCCGCTGCTGCGCCGCGCTGATCCGGTCTTCCACCTCAAGGGGTTGCTGGCGCGGGTGCGCCGCCTGCGCTATGAGGCGCAGCACGAGGGGTCGAAGTGGGATAACCCGTTCGCGTGGGTGCGCTACATCTGCCTGGCGGACACCTACTACTACGGTATCGCGCGCCTCGACGACGAACGCGCGATCGATCGCCTGCACATCGATTGCCCCTGAGAGCAGCAGTTAGCGATTAGCGGTTAGCAAAATGCAAGAACCGGGGCGGCCAGGATTTCCCGACGTGTAGGGGCGGAGCTTGCTCCGCCCGCCACCGCCCGATACCGAGCGCGCCATTGATGGCCCTTGCCGCTCCCCATTCCGCCCCGCATTTTTCCCTCAAAACGCCGCTGTGCAGCCCTGCCGCCGGGTTGCCACTCTCTAGCAGCCTGTATTACATTCGAATCAGCGGAGCGGTACTGCGTTGTTGCGCGCGGCCAACACCGCGCGCGTCGGGCCGCCCGCGTGAGGGTAATGTACTGTGACAAAGGTAGTGGAGAGGACATTGGATCATGGGTAAGACGTATCCTGAGCGACACCAGCATATTATGGGCTTAATGGGAGAGCTGGGCCGCGAAATCCCTGGCACGATGCAGGGCTTCAGCAGCCTGCATCGCGGCGCGCTAGAGACTGGCGCGCTAAATGTGAAGGCGAAGGAACTGATCGCCCTGGGGATCGCGATCGCGGTTCGCTGCGACGGCTGTATCGCTTTCCACGTGCACGACGTGCTCAAGGCCGGGGCGACGGAAGAGGAAATTCACGAGGCGATTGGCGTGGCGATCCTGATGGGCGGCGGGCCCGCTGTCATGTACGCCACCGAAGCCTACGAAGCGCTCCAGCAGTATAAGGCTGAGGGCGTCGGCAGCGGAAGCGGCAACGGCAATCGCGGCTAGCGTCGCGGGGCGTCGCCGCCTCACTGCGAGACAGATACCGGGCCGGGGGAAGCACACCCGGCCCCTTTTGATGCGCTCTGCCTAACCGCACATGCACAGAGCCAGCGGGACGGAGAAACCGTCCCCCGCTCGCGTTGCTAAAATCTGCGGGCAATCGACCAGCGAGGCGGCGGGCACGGCAGGCTCGCCCACAAGGAGCGAGAGGCATGAACTCCTCTTGGAACCGCGCCACCCTCGAAGAACGCTTCGACCGCATCGACCGGGCGATCACCGGGTGGATGGCGCGCTATGGTATGGTGATCATGCGCATCGGGCTGGGGATCGTGTTCTTCTGGTTCGGCGCGCTGAAGCTGTTTCCGGGCATGAGCCCGGCGGAAGACCTCGTCCGCGCGACTGTCTACTTCATCGATCCCGACCTCTTTCTCCCGCTGCTGGCGGTGTGGGAGATGGCGATCGGGCTGGGGCTGATCTTCGGCTTCTTCATGCGGATCACGCTGCTCCTGCTATTTTTGCAGATGCCCGGCACGGCGCTGCCGCTGGTGATCAAGCCAGACGCGGTGTGGGATACGTTCCCGTTTGGGCTGACGCTCGAGGGGCAGTACATCATCAAGAACCTGGTGCTGATCGGCGCCGGGCTAGTGCTGGGCGGGACGGTGCGCGGCGGTCACCTGGATCCGGAGCCGGACGACCCGGCGGATCGCGGCTAGCGTCGCGGGGTGGGTGTCACCTGATACACGCTGTAACCACAGGGCCGGGGGAAGCACACCCGGCCCATTTTGATGCACCCTGACCCCGCTTGTTCCCCATCCCTCATTTTGGAGGAAGCGCAGGGGATGGAGAGCTAACCGCTAACCGCTATCCGAGCGCCACGTCGAGCGTCATCATCACCGCGAAGCCGAGCATCGCGCCCATTGTGGCGAGGTGCTCGTTGCCGTTGCACTGCGAGTCCGGGATGACTTCCTCGACCACCACGAAAATCATCGCGCCCGCCGCGAACGCCAGCGCGTACGGCAGGATCGGCTGCGCGATCAGCACTGCGCCCGCGCCGATCACCCCCGCTACCGGCTCGACCACCGCCGAAAGCTGCCCGTACCACCAGCTTTTAATGCGGGACATGCCTTCGCCCCGCAGCGGCATCGACACCGCCAGCCCCTCAGGGAAATTCTGGATGCCGACGCCGATCGCCAGCGCCACCGCGCCCGCGAACGTGGTGGACGACAGGTTTTCCG
>CAZVCM010000313.1:0-4181 GCA_964626105.1 uncultured Thermoflexus sp. | reverse complement strand
AGAGCGGCTTGGCGTGCCACCGGATGAACTGCGCTTCGAGCAAGGGACCGTGCGCTACAACGGGTCCTCGGTGGAACTGGGCGACGTTGTCCGCTGGATGCGCGAAGAGGGCCGCGAGGCGCGCGCCCGCTACCAGTACGACGCGCCGAAGACACAGCCACTCGGTACGGGCGGGGATATGCACTTCGCCTTCTCGTACGCGACGCAAGCGGCGCTGGTTGAGGTCGACCTCGACACCGGCGCAGTGCACGTGCGGAAGATCATCGCCGCCAATGACGTGGGCCGCGCGATCAACCCGCGCACACTCGAAGGTCAGGTCGAAGGTGGTATCTCGATGGGCCTGGGCAACGCGCTCACTGAAGAGTACATCATCGAGAACGGCGTACCGTGGAGCCAGTTGTTCGCGCGCTACAAGACGCCGAGCATCAAGCACACGCCGGAGATCGTCTCGCACATCGTCGAAGAACCGACCGCTGATGGTCCGTTCGGCGCAAAAGGCGTGGGCGAGATCACGTCGATCAACACCACGCCCGCCATCGCCAACGCGATCTATCACGCGACCGGCGTGCGCGTGTTCCGCATCCCGGTCGATCAGGATGCGCTGCTACGTGCGCTGAAGGCGGGCGAGGCCGAGGTCCACGCGACCTGGCACGACGTGCGCTAAGACGAGAAACAGCGAAACACGGCGTAAGCACCGGGAGCAGCGAGTAGTATTCGCTGCTCTCAGTTATTGTCTCGCGCCGCACGCAGATCGATCTGTCGGATGGCCGCGTGCTGCGCCGCCGCATCGTGAGCCGGAACCGCGCCCAGCCGGAAAAGACTCACGCCCACCGCACCCTGCTCGCCAGCGTAGCGTGCTGCACGTGTCAGATGCCCCGGCGGGACGGGCGCTCCGCTCACCGGGTCGGCGTAGTTGCCGAAGATCGGGACCAGCGGCAGATCATACGCTCGCAGCGCCGAAAACGCCTCGTCGATGTACGGCTCTGGCTCGCCTGCCCCGTCGCTGAAGTCCCAGTGATAGATCATCGGGTGCAGGCTTTGCACGTATGGCAGCCACTCGCGGATGTGAATCCGCTCCGGTTCGCCCTGCCGCGCAAACAGGCACAGCCCCAGATGAAAGTCCGCCGGAAGCTCTGCGCGCACGCGCCCGATCAATTCGCGCGCCACGCTCGGCGGATGGCTGCCGAAATAATACTCGCCCGCTTCCACATCCAGGATCATCGAGCGCACGCCCTCGACGCGGCACGCTTCAATGATTCGGGCGGCTTCCGCTACAACGTCCAGCCCATGCACGACACACCACAGGTGCGTCTCCAGCCCGCGCCGGTCGAGCTCATCCACCCACGCTGCGATCGACCGAGGCCCGGTGATCGCCATCGCCCGCACCGGGTCGTCATAGTCGCCCTGCCAGTCGCGCCCGTTGCTGGTCTTGATCGCGATCCCGCTGGCGTTAGGCGTCTCGGCGCGCACATACTCGGCCAGCTCGCCGATCGTCCGCTGCTCGACCGCGCCGCCGCGCCAATGCCACCACAGCAAACGCCCATCAAACGGTGTAGTCATCGTCTGCTACCCTCTCCGTGCGATCTGCCCACTGCCAAGCCGCCGCATCAAGAGTATAATGCACCCGGCAGCGCCGCGACTTCACCCAGGGATACTTCACAATGGCAACCACGATCGACGTTGAACCGCTCTCGCTGGTCTTGCGCACGCCGTTCACGCTCTCGTATGGCACCACCGACGTCCGCGAAAACCTGCTGGTCCGTTTGCGTACCGGCGATCACGTCGCGTTCGGCGAAGCGGCAGTCGTCCCCTACTATGGCGAGACAACCGAGCGCGTCCGGGCGTACCTGACCGATCCTCGCGTGCGCGAGGCGGTCGACCGCGACCCCGCACAATTGGACGAGGCGCTCGACGCACTGCCGCCGGCGCCATCATCATTTCCGCGCGCCGCGTTGGACATCGCGCTGCATGATCGCTGGGGCGCGCACCTCGGCAAGCCGCTGTTCCGCCTGTGGAATCTGAAGCCCGACCGCATCCCACCAACCTCATTCACCATCGCGATGGATGATGACGAAGCCGCCTACCGCGAGCGCGTGCGCGCCGCTGGGGAGCGCTTTCGCCTGCTGAAACTGAAACTCGGCAGCCCGGCAGGCTGGGAAAGCGACTGGCGACGCGTTCAGGCCGCGCGTGAGGCAACTGATGCCGCGCTGTGCGTCGATGCGAACGCGGGCTGGGATCGCGAAGCGGCGCAGGCGATCATCCCCCGGCTGGGCGAGTTGGACGTGGTGTTTGTCGAGCAACCGCTGCCGCGCGACGACCTTGAAGGCTGGCAGGTTGTCCGCCGCGCCTTGCCTGCCAACCATCCGCCCCTATTCGCCGACGAGTCGGTACAGGGTGTCAGCAGCGTCGCGCCGCTGGCTGGGCTGGCAGACGGGATCAACATCAAGCTCGCCAAGTGCGGCGGCCTGCGCCCCGCGCGCCACATGATCCGGCTGGCGCGCGCCTACGGAATGCAAATTATGATCGGCTGCATGGTCGAAAGCTCGATCGCGGTCACGGCGGCAGCGCAGATCGCGCCCCTGGTCGATTATGCGGACCTGGACGCAAATCTGCTGATCGCCAACGACCCGTTCGAGGGCGTCACGCTGGATGGCGACCGGCTTGTGCTGCCAGAGCGTCCGGGGCTGGGAGTCGTGCCACATGCCGCGCAATGACACGCTCACCCTGCGGGACAACGCGCTGTGGTGCGATGGCGTGCCACTGGAAGCGATCGCCAACGCCGCCGGCACGCCTGTCTACGTCTACAGCGCGCGCCGCATCCAGACGAACGTCGCGCGGCTGCAAGCCGCTTTCGCCCCACTGAACGCGGACATCCATTACAGCCTCAAAGCCAACGCCAACCTCGCCATTGTGCGGCTGCTGGCGGGCCTCGGCCTGGGCATGGATGCGGTCAGCGGCGGCGAGATCGCGCGCGCCTTGCGGGCGGGTGTCGCGCCCAAAGACATTGTGTTCGCCGGGGTCGGCAAGGAGCCGGACGAACTTGCCTACGCGCTGGATCAGGGAATCGGCTGGATCAATGTGGAGAGCCGCGCCGAATTAGAACTGCTTGACCGGCTGGCGGCAGCGCGCGGCGTGCGTCCTCGTGTTGCGCTGCGGCTCAATCCCGGCATCAGCGCGCAAACGCATCGCCATATCGCGACCGGGCACTTCGGCGCCAAGTTTGGCATCGCGCCGGACATAGTGGCGGACATTCTCGCGCACCAGGACGCCACGCCGCACGTCGAAATCGCGGGGCTGCACGTCCACATCGGGAGCCAGCTTGGCAGCGTGGCAGAGACGATCCGCGCCGTGCGAGAAGCGCAAGCGCTCGCCCAACCCTACCCGGCGCTGCGCACGCTGAACATCGGCGGTGGCTTCCCGGTCGCCTACACGGACGACGAGCATTATCCCGCGCCAGACGAGTTTGCCACCGCGCTCGCGCCAGTGCTTGACGGCTGGCAGGTCAAGCTGGAGCCGGGGCGCTCGATCATAGCGGACGCGGGTGTGCTGCTGGCGAGTGTGCTGTACGTCAAGCAACAAGGTGGTGCGCGCTTCGTGATTGTGGATGCCAGCATGACCGAACTGATCCGCCCCGCCTTGTACGAAGCGGTGCATCCGATCGCCCCACTGCACGCGGCAGAGGCGATTGGCCCCGCGGTTGTGGCGGGGCCGGTGTGCGAAAGCGCGGATATCCTGCATCGCGGCGCGCCGCTGCCCGAACTCGCGCCAGGGGACCGGCTGGCGATTCTGGTCGCTGGCGCGTACGGCATGGTGATGGCGTCGAACTACAACCAGCGCCCTCGCCCGCCGGAAGTGCTGGTCGAGGGCGATGCGTGGCGCGTGGTGCGGCGGCGCGAAACGTGGGACGACCTCATGCGCCTGGAAGACCCATCCGGCTAATACGGCGTCAGCCGATTACATCGCGCAGCATCCCGTTCGCGGCGCGCAAGAGGTCCCGCGCTTCTTCAGCAGAAACGCCGCGCGCCGCCATCACAATTGCGGGCTTGACTTCGTATTGTGTCTGTGCCAGCAGCCGCGTTGCTTCCGCTTGATCCACGCCCGCCACCCGCCCGACGATCCGCTGCGCGCGCTCCGCCAGCTTCTGATTCGTCACCTTGACATCGACCATCAAGTTGCCGTAG
>CAZVCM010000312.1:0-4251 GCA_964626105.1 uncultured Thermoflexus sp. | reverse complement strand
CCAGGACGATCGCGGAACGGCACGGCGGGGCGCTGCATGTCGAGAGCGCGCTACACGTGGGCAGCACGTTTACCCTGACGCTGCCAGCCGAAGACAGCTAAAGGCAGCGCCCAAACAGCCGGAACAATCAATCATAGAGTGCGGAGCTTGCTCCGCTCGTTTTTTTCTGGCGCAAGGTGAAGGATGTCGCCCGGCTAGTCCTCGGCGCGCTCCTGCGAGAACCACTCCAGCGGCAGCCAGCGGCGGCTGCGCGACACCACAATCGGCAGGGCTTTGGGCATCAGGTCCGCGACGATCGGCGTCGTGCCAAGCGGATCGCCGTCGATCTGCGTCGGCTCGGGCGTGCGCGTGTCGATCACGATGCGCTTGCGCGCGGAGAAGTACATGATCGACTCCGGCGGGAAGCCGCTGCCCGCGACAAGGTTAGTGACGCTGGTCAGCACGCGCCCAGGGTTGAGCGGGCGCAACACGCCCGCGTACAACAGCCCATCATCCGGCTGAATCGCCTCGTTAATCACCGAAATGCCGTTAATCCACGTCAGCGCGCCAGTGGCGGTGATGAACGCGAGGATGCCCTCAACGCTGATCGGCGGCTGTCCATCGAGCGAGATCAGGTACTCGATCACACGCGTCTGCCGCAGCGAGCGCAGGCCGGAAATGCCATACGCCAGAATACCGAGGCGATCCTTATCCGCACGCGTGACATTGTACGCAACTTCCGCCTCAAATCCAGTCGAGACGCGCAGCACCGAACAGCGGTTCCCGACCTTCGCCAGATCGATCCGGCGGATCAGCCCTGGCCCCAGCGCCAGTTTGAGCGCCGCGTCGACACGGTGCGGCAGCCCGAGGAAGCCGGAGACGACGTTACCGGTCCCGGCGGGGACCCATGAGAACGGCAAAATCTCGCGCCCCAGCGCCCGGTACGCGCCGGAGACGCCATCCATCAGCGTGCCGTCGCCGCCCGCAACCAGGATGCGCTCTGCGCCATCTTCCACGCCCGCGCGGATCGCCTCTTCAAAGTCGAACTCTGGCGTGGTGACGTGCAGCGTCACGCGCGGCGAGCGCACTTCGCGCAGCCGCTCGATCACTTCATTTCCGCGCTTTGAGCCGGAAGCGGGATTGACGATTGCCAGTACATGCTTCGGCGCGTCAATGGCGGTCAGTTGGCTCTCCGTCATCGGCATTCCCACCCTTTGCTGTGCCGATCCCAGTATACCCGCATTTACGTTTCTCGTGGGAATTCGTCGCGCTTAGAGGATGACGTGCGGCAGCGTCGGCAGCGGTGTGGGAGAGGGCGTCGCGGTCGGCGGCGTGGCGGGATCGGGCGTGTCGGTCGCCGAAGGAGTCAGCGTGGGCGTGGGCGTCAGAACCGGGCCGGGCGTGTCGGACGGGGTAAGCGTGATGGTGGGTAGCGGGGTATAGGTGCGCGTGGGGGTCGGTGTCGGATCGACCGCTTTGATCACGCTTTCGTGCATGTAAACGATATCGCGAAACGCGCCCTCGGGGTTCAGTTCAACGACGTACCACGCCGCATTGTCTTTCGAACGTTCGTAGACGCACACGCGCGTGCCCATCTCTAGACTCCCGCGCGACTCGCAGATCTCGCTATCTTCGCTGGGGCACTCGCGATAGCGCGCGCGCTCGACCGTCACCTCGAACCACTGGCATGGCGGCAGCGGCGTGTACGTCGCGTACACCGGCACCGTTGGCAGCGCGCCCAGGCCACCAGACCCTGCCGGAGCCGTTGCAGATGCCCGCGCCTGCCGCGTTACCTGCGCGGTGATGTCGCCGCTATCCTCGAAGAAGCGCAGCATCCCGGTCCACACATAGTAACCGCCAAACACGATCAACGCGCCGATCAGCACAATCAGCAGCGGAGAAGGGCCAGATGAACGATAGGCAGACATCGGGCAGAGCGTACTATCCGGCTGAAGCAGCGGTGCGCGTCACGGTGCAGTGGCTCGAATCCAGCTTCCGGCGCTGGCCGGAAGCCCCCTGCCACAACAATAACCGATGATCGGCGCGGAAACAATGACGCTTGGCCACCGCTGCCACCGGAGCACGTTAGGAACCGCCCATCAACTGGTCGATGGTCGCTAGCAGCGCCTGCACGTCGAACGGCTTGCGGACGACACCGCTCGCTCCCACGTCACGCGCCTGATCGCTGTCGCCGTCTTCGTGCGCGGTGACCATCAACACGGGGATGTCGCGCGTCACCGGGTTCTGCTTGAGGCGGCGGCACGTCTCGTAGCCATCCATGACCGGCATCTGCACGTCGAGCATGATCAGCGCGGGCGCTTCCTTCGCCACCTGTTCGAGCGCCTGCTCGCCGCTGTTCGCTTCTTCGACCTGATAGCCCGCCCGCTTGAGGTAGGCGCGTAGCATTTCGCGATTGGTCCACTCGTCGTCCACGATCAGGATGCGTCCGGGCGCGGCAGGCGATGGGGCGGGCGCTGCCTCGTCCGCGCGCTGATCGGGCGCAGCAGCGAGCAACTGCTGCAAGACCTCATCGGGCGACCACGCGCGCTCGCCATCCAGCCGGATCACCGGCGCTTCGGGCGCGGGGCCGAGCAGCCAGGCGTCGTGCTGCGCCTCAAGCTGCCGCAGGTAATCCAGCGAGACGGTTGCTTCTTCGGCGCGGGCGCGGGCCTGCAACCGCCGGTAGCACTCCTCGGCGGGCGTGCGCAGGTAGATGATCGCGTCCGGGCGCGGCACCGCCGCCGAGGCGTACTCCCAGAACTGCACGTAGACGCCCCACTCGGTCTCGTCGAGCAGGCCCTGCTCGTACAGGTTCTTGGCGAACACGTGCCGGTCGCAGTAAATCGACCGCTCAAAGACGGCGTGCGCGCCAGGTTGCCGCTGCGCCAGGGCATTGGCGCGCGTGACAAAAGCGCCGATCTGCATGGTGAACGCCCAGCGTGGCGTGTCGGCGTAGAAGCGTTGCAGCAAGTTCCCCGCGTAACCCGTCTGCCACTGCGCCAGCGGCTCCGGGTGAAAGGCGAAGTGCTCGCTGGCCACCAGCCGCTCGCCGAGTGTCGTCTTCCCGGCGGCGATATTTCCTTCGAGAAGCACGAGCATCGGTGGATCGCCTCCTGAATGAATAAACCGGCGAGACAGAAGCCTTCCCGCCGGTAGCAGGGCATAGAATACTTCCGGGGCGAATTGTACGAAACACAGCGGGCGATGGCCAGTCCTACGAGCTTAGTGCCCTGGCAGGTGCTCCGCTTCGTCCGTCCCTTCGGTCCGCTCGACCGGGCGCACGCCACGAATCGTCGCCAGCTTGACCTCGCCAATCGCACGCGTGACCTCGATCCCGCGCGGGCAGGCGGTCGTGCAATTGAAGATCGTACGGCAGCGCCACACGCCGTCGGCATCGGCCATGATCTTCAGGCGCTCGTCGGTCGCCTGATCGCGGTCGTCGAAGATGAAACGATGCGCCTGGACGATCGCCGCCGGGCCGACATACACATCGTTCGCCCAGAAGCTGGGGCATGCCGCCGTGCAGCACGCGCACAGGATGCATTTGGTCGTGTCGTCGAAGCGCGCGCGCTCCTCGGGGCTTTGCAGCCGCTCGCGGCCATCCGCTGGCGGCGGCGTGTCGTTGATCAGGTAGGGCATCACCTGGCGATAGTGCGCGAAGAACGGGTCCATATCGACCACCAGGTCTTTGAGCACCTTCAAGCCCGCAATCGGCTCGACCTGAATCTTGACGTGATCGCCTTCACCGAGGCGCATCACCAGCTCTTTGCACGCGAGCCGGTTGACGCCATTGATCCGCATCGCGTCCGAGCCGCAGATGCCATGCGCGCACGAGCGGCGGAAGGCCAGCGTGCCGTCCTGCTCCCACTTGACGCGGTGCAGCAGCTCCAGCACGCGGTCGTTCGGCTCGCAGTTGTCGAGGGTGTATTCGCCCCAGTAGGGCTTTGCGTCTGTTTCCGGGTTATATCGCCGGATGCGCAGCGTGACCTGCATGATTTCCTCTCCGTTCCTACGGCCCTAGTAGACGCGCTCTTTTGGCTTGAAGCGGTCATCTTTTTCGGCGAGTGAGAGATCGACTGCTTTGCTGTGATCGAGCCGGATTCCGCCATCCGCTTCTGGATAGGCCAGGGTGTGAACCAGCCAGCTCTCGTCGTCACGCTTGGGGAAGTCCTCGCGCGAGTGCGCGCCACGACTCTCCTGCCGGGCGCGCGCGCTGGCCGCGGGCGCTTCCGCGATGGCGCGCAGCCCGCCCCGCTCCCCCCCTGCGAGCAG
>CAZVCM010000311.1:0-4271 GCA_964626105.1 uncultured Thermoflexus sp. | reverse complement strand
GCTGCGTCTCTACCAGCCGCAGGCCGTGTGGGACGCGGCGCTGCTGAATCGAGACGCGCGCGTCTTTGCGCCCTAGCTGGCGGGTTCTGGCGCCAGCTCTTCCGGCGCGCTCACCGGCTCTCGCGCCTCGTTGATTTGTTCGTAACGTTGTTCCTCAACACCCTGGAACGCGAACGACAGCAACGCGCCATCCGGGAAGTCGCCCGGGCTGAGCGCCGCCGCGTCGACGTCCACCGCGATCAGGTCGATCGTGGTGCGCACCTCGAGCGCGCGGCCCTCGCCATCCAGCAGGGCGCTCAGGGTGGCGCCGCTCTCGTCGGTCAGGCCGCTGAACAGCCCAAGCTGAAACGGATCGTCTACCCCTTCTACCATCACGGCCAAGATCGCGTCACGCCCGAAAACCACCGTGATTCGATCTGCCTCGGTGCCATCATCCAGCGTGACCGTCTCCAGCGTGACGTCGCTCGCGGTCTCGCGCATCCGCGCCTGGTCTTCCAGCAGGGTATTCGGCTCGTCGCTCGAAATGTTGTCGAGTTGCAGCGCGGCCAGCGCCGGATGGCTATCGCCAATGGTTTCCGGATCTTCGATCAAGAGCCACCCGTCGGGCAGCGGCGGTAGATCGTCGGACGGTGGATCATATGCGGCGCTGACATACAGCACGCCATCAACAAACCGCGCGTCGCCCACCACGCGGAACGCTTCCTCACCCTGGCTGGACACAGCCGCGCCGAGCTGTGCATCGACGTTCTTCCCGTCAGGCGAGTTGATCACGCTTTCCGTCCACGCCCACTCGGTTACGTCCGCCAGGTCCACTGACTGCTCGCCGAGCACAAGCGTCAGCGTCTGCGCATCGAGGCCGGTGCCAATCTCGACATAGCTCTCGAACGTGTCCAGAAGCTGGCGCGCCGCGAAAACGCGATCCAGCAGCGCGAGCTGCTCCTCGCTCAGCCCGCTGCCATCTTGCGCACGCGCCGGGGCTCCACTGCCCAGCGTCAGCGCGACGATCATCACCGCCACAAATCCTATCACGAACCCTTTACGCACAGTCATTCTATCCTCTCTGAGTAATGGTAGACACACGCGCGGCGCACCACTTAAAAGCGATAGACCGCCGCGAGTTCGCCGCCGCCCGGTACCGCGCCCTCTTCGACCACATACACCGCGCCGCCGTTGGCATGGGTCATCACCGCCGCGAGATCGAGCAAATCCTGGTCATCCGCCTGCATCTCGGGGTGCACGTGCACGTTGCCGGACCCCTGCCGGTAGACTCCCCAGATTCGCTTCCCTGCGGCGACAAAAAGCGCCGCGACGCGCCCCTGGTGCGCCGCCTGCAACACGGCCTTCAAATCAGCCGACGCCAGCCCGTCGGCGCGCCCTTTCTCTTGTTCAAAACGCTGGCGCGCGTCCGCTTCTCCCTGGCGGAAGACCGGCTCGACCAGCTCCCAGGCGCGGCGATGGAGCTCCTTCGCGCTTAGCGTTTCCGGGTTGCCAGTGATCCCCTCGCCCAGCAGGTACGCGTAGCTGTTCGCCTCGGCGTACATCGGCAGCAAATAGTCGACCCCCGCCAGCACGAGCGGCGTTTCGCGCCCCTTCAGCAGGTCACGCAGGCCGCGATCGACCATCTGGAAGTAACGCATGATACGCTGCTTTTCTTCGTCGCCCGGGCCGTGTCCGTGATACATGCCGCCTTCGGTATGGACGCGGCCACCTTGCCCCCCCCGGCCCAGCCCGCGCCACTGAAGCTGACGCTCCACAACTTCGCCGGACAGCGCTTCGGCCAGGCTGGTCGGCACATCGGCCAGATCGACCTCGCTGACGCTGTGACGAGTGCCCTCTAGCAAGCGCAAATCGCCCTGGCTGAGCGCCAGCACGTAAAACCGGCCATCCCCGCTCAGCAAGCGCAGCAGCGGCTTGAGGTGAAAGCGGCGGGTGACGATCACCAGCTCGCTGAAGTTGATCGGCACGGAATAGCGCGACATATTCCCTTGCGGATCGATGAACAGCGCAAGGCCGTCGCTTTGATGCCGCCAGAAATCGGCATTGTTCACCAGCGTCTCCGCCGAAGACAGCAAACTCGCGGCATCCGGCGACCGCAGGCCGACCTTCTGCAACCGCTCTTCGGCGGCGCGTAACATATTCTTGAATCGGATACTGTTTTGCTGCGTTTCCTGGCCAGCACGTACCGTGGGCATATAGATTGATATACACCATTCACCATGCGTCTCAAGCAAAGTATTGAGGTCTTCGCGCGACAGGGTGTCCATGCAAGAATCTCCTTTTCCGCTTTGCTTAATCAGAGCGTAAGGCCTTTCTGCCAATGCAGCAACCGGCAGCGCGGCCACCGGGCCGCGACCGCGATCCGGGGAAGATGCCGCGCTGCCGTTGTTGTCAGACCAGTTGGTAAATGCGCTGTTCAGGGAGTTCCGCCACCACGCCGTCGTCGGGCATGATCACGCCTGGGCGCTCCACCCACGCGACCAGCCCTCGCAGGTGCACCGCGGCTTTTGGAAACGCACGCGCCAACCTAGCGCGCGCAGGATACGCCGCCTGAATCGCCTCGCCCGTCTTGGTGCAGGGGTGATTTTCGCCCTCGACCACCAGCGCCACGCCCTGGGAGAAATACAACCGCGTGCCTGGCGGCAGCATGGTAAGCTGCGGAATATCGCGCAGCAGCAGGTTCGCGCCGTACCATTCCGGCTGCAGTTCCGGAACGCCCATCGCCTGCGCGGTCTCTGCAAGCTCCTCGGCTGACACGATGGAGATCTGCCGGGTGTTGCGGATCTCGGTCCCGCGTGGATAGACCAGATGCCTGCCGCCCGCGCGCATTGTCAAGCCCGCGTGGCGATCGCCCGCAATTCCTTCGAACGTTACATTCACTTGCGGCTCTGCCTGAGAGCGCAAGTCCGTTGGGTCGCGTGCGACCAACACAGCCACGACCACGCCATTCAATGTCTGGTTCATTGGTGTCCCTTTCGCGGTCGGTAGCACAGCTCAAACGCCACCGTTACTCCGAGTATACACGCGGACGGGGGTTTTGTCGTTTCACTCGCTTCTGTGGCACAATAACCCCGTCGTCGACCATCGGCACCAGGGAGGGTAGATCGCCATGTCCGTCAGAGAACGCCTAAGCGCTGTCGAGCAGTATGTCGCGTATGTCATCGGCCTGGGGATTGTGCTGGCAATCATCGCCATGCTGCTGACCGGCTTTGGGAACGTCAGCAGCACAAGCACCACCGGGATGCTATTGGTGGGTTTGGCGCTGGTCGTCATTGGCAGCGCGGCATGGCTGTATCTGGCGCGCCCGTGGACGAAATTCGACGACCTGACGACGTCCTACTACACCGGCCACGAAGACCACGGAGCGCACGAAGAAGCGTCCGCCGCCCCGCTTGCGGTTGGCGCGCCCCCGCCGCCCACCGAGCCGGAAACCGCCGTCGAAGCACGCCTGGGGGAGTCGATTCCTGCCGCGCCGGGCGACATCAAGGAAGCGCTCGAAGAAGCGCCAGTGGACGAGATACCCGCCCCACCCGCCGAACCAGAAACCGCCGCCGAAGCTGAGCTTGAAGAAGCCGTGCCTGCCGCGCCCGCAGACGAAGCGGCGGAAGCTGCCGGTCCTGTTGAGGAAGCAGCCCCCGCCGCGCACGACAACCTAACGGTGATCGACGGTATCGGGCCAAAATCGCAGCAAGTGCTCTACGAGGCGGGTATCACCACGTATCAGGCCATTGCGAACAGCACGCCGGAAGCGCTGAACGACATTCTGCAAGCGGCTGGTCTGCGCCTGGTCCGCGCCGAGACGTGGCCGGAACAGGCCGCGCGGCTCGCAGCAGGTGACGCGGACCGCTTCGGCGCCGAGCCAGGGGCCTAGCGCGCGGCTGGCCCGGTTTGCACGCTGGCGACTGGCGGCTCGATGCTCGTGGACTTCGCCGCCGCGCCGTGCTCCTCGATGTTCATCACCGAGGGCGTGAAGAACGCGGCCACTCCCGCGAACAGGCACAGCGCGCCCGCCGTGACATACCACACCTGAATCCCGACGAGGTCAGTGACTGGCCCGGCGATCAGCAGGCCGATGGGTGACGTCAGTGTGATCAGGCTGCCGAACAGCATGAACACCCGCCCCTGAAGCTCCGGCGCGACAGTCCCTTGCAGCACCGCGAACAGCGGCCCGTCCGTCAGCGCAACCGAGATACCCATCAGGAACATGACGCCAATCGCGGCGGTGAACCACCCCGGCGGCAGGGCGCCGAGCGCCAGCATAAGCAGGCCGATCA
>CAZVCM010000310.1:0-4298 GCA_964626105.1 uncultured Thermoflexus sp. | reverse complement strand
TCAGCTTGTGCGTGATGAAGATGATCGACACGCCCTGCGCCGCCAACTCGCGCAAGATCTTGAACAGCGCGTCGGTCTCCTGCGGCGTCAGCACCGCGGTCGGCTCGTCCAGGATCAGGATGTCGGCCTCGCGGTAGAGCGCCTTGATGATCTCGACGCGCTGTTGCACGCCGACCGGCAGCCGCTCAATCACGGCGTCGGGATCGACTTCCAGCCCATAGCGCTGCGAAAGCTCGCGCACGCGCTCGGCGGCAGTTCGCTCGTTGCGTATCTGCGTTACGCTGTGCAGGGCGTTGACAAACGCGTCCAGCACGCCGTCAAACGGCGAGATCGGCGCGACAACGCCTGCGCCGCGCCGGGTGCGATGCTGCATCGTGCGCATCAGCGCCCAGCCCAGCCCGGTGAGGATCACCGCGATGAGCGCGATGCGCAGCCACGTCTCGGCATAGTCGAGGTTTGTCCAGGCTATGACGCCGTAGAACAGCACCAGCGCGCCGAGCAGCCCCTGGTCCAGCGGGCGCAGCGCGGACGGTCGGACGGCAGTCCCCCGCCACGATTTGATGCTGTGCCAGCCGAACGCCAGCAGAAGCAGCGCCAGACTGATGGCGCGAACTCTTGGCGGCCAGCTATCGATGGAGTCGAGCAACCAGGCAGGAACGCCTCGCCCGCGATATTCCTCGGCGGTGGCGCGGGCGCTTGCCATCAGGTCATCAACGCTGGCAGCGTCGCGCGCTTCGCTGCGCCAGTTGAAATTGATCCGCTCGTACTCAATCACGACCAGCTTGCTGCCGCCCTCGGTGGATTGCTCGTCCACGATGGGGATTTCTTGCCGCAGGGCGACGTCGATGAGCGCGACTTCGGTCATGAACGCCACGCGGGAAGCGATCCACCCCGCCAGCAGCGCCAGCCCGACGCGCCACAGCGCGCCCCATACCAGGCGCGCCGCCGGGGGGAACGCCACCCCGAGCGCCAGCACCAGGCCGATGACGGCGCTCGCCGCGACGTATTTCCACTCGCCCAGCGCAAAGCCGAGGATGACGCTGAACACGAAGATCGTGATGCTCGGCAGCCAGCGCAACAGCGCGCTCAGCAGCGCGTTTCCGCGTCCCTGAATGGCGACCGTTGCTTCCTCGCCCAGCACGACGTTCTCCGCCACGGTCATCACGTTCACAAGCTGGAAGTGCTGGTGTACCATGCCGATGCCGTGCTGGATCGCCTCGCGCGGGCTGGCGAAGCGAACCTCCTGCCCTTTGACGCGCAGCGTGCCGCTGTCCGGGTGATAAAGCCCGTAGACGATGTTCATCAGCGTGCTCTTGCCCGCGCCGTTTTCGCCAAGCAGCGCCAGGATTTCGCCGCGCCGCAGCGTCAGGTTGACGCCATCGTTCGCCAGCACGCCGGGAAATTCTTTGGTGATATTCTCGGCTTCGAGAATGATGTCAGAATCGGGCCGTTCGGCCATGCGCTATTACTCCTGCTCGTACGCTTTGCCGGCAAACGCAGGGGGATGCGCGCGGCCTACGAACCCGGCCAGCACCACGATTGTCAGGATGTAAGGCAGCATCCCGACAAGCTGGTGTGGGAAGTTGATACCAAACAGTTGAAGCTGGTTTTGCAACGCCATGGCGAAGCCAAACAGCAGTGAGCCTTTCAGCGCGCCGGATGGCCGCCAGTTTCCGAAGATCATCACCGCCAGCGCGATAAAGCCGCGCCCGGTGGTCATCCCCTGCTCGAACAGCCCAACCGCCGCCAGCGTCAAGAACGCCCCCGCCATCCCGGCCATCATCCCGCCGAGCATCAGGTTGGTGTATTGCAGACGATAGACGTCGATGCCGAGCGTGTCCGCCGCGCGTGGGTTCTCGCCGATCGAGCGGGTACGCAGTCCCCAGGTTGTGTGGTAGAGCGCCCAACCGATGACGAAGACCAGCACGATCGAGAGGTAGGTGATCAGGTCTTTGTCAAACAGGATACGCCCGATGTCGTGCGGTAGGTAGAACGTGAAATTGTCTGCCAGACTCAGCTCGACCGATTCGGAGCGCGGCCAGGGATTGCTGATCAGGTTTGGCAGCTTGCCGAGCGTCGGCGCCTCACGCTGGTAGAGGTAGCCGGTCAGCCCCAACGCGAGGATATTCAGAACCGTGCCGCTGATGATCTGGTCGATCTTGTACTGGATCGAGAGGATGCCGTGCAGCAGGCCGAGCAGCGCGCCGGTTAGTAGGGCGACGCCGAGCGCCAGCGTCAGACGGACGGGGCCGGCTTGCAGCGCCGGATCGATCTCTGGGCGGCTCAGGAAGACGTTCGCCATGAACCCGGTGAAGGCGGACATCAACATCATGCCCTCGATCCCGATATTGACGATGCCGGAGCGCTCGTTCAGCAGGCCGCACAGCGCGCCGAGCGTGATCGGGACGGAAAAACGGATCGCGGCGTTTATCGTGGCGACGATCGCCAGGCCGAATTCAACTTCGCTCATAACTCGCTCCCCGTCCCGTTACTGCGTATCGCGCCGGATAACCGGCTGGCCGCCCAGACCGCGCAGACGGTACAGGCGGCGGATGATCTGGTCTGCGGCAACAAACATCAAGATCAGCGCCTGGATCACCTGGATGAGCTCTTTGGCGACGTCGGACGTGCGCGACATACGCGTAGTACCTGCGTCCATCGCGCCGAACAGAAATGCTGAGAAGTTCACGCCGATCGGGTTGTTGCCTGCCAGAAAGGCGACGGTGATCCCGTCAAAGCCGAGCGCGAGGCTCTGGTTACCCTCGTAGCCGTGGTTCACGCCGAGCGTCTGGATCCCCCCGGCCAGCCCGGCGAGCATCCCGGCGATCGCCATCGTCAAAATCATGTTGCGTTTGACGTTGATCCCGGCGTACTGCGCTGCTGTTGCGCTCAGGCCGACCATCCGAAGCTGGAAGCCGAAGGTCGTTTTGTACAGCAGGAACCAGATGGCGACCGTCGCCAGAATTGCGATGAAGATACCGATGTGCAGGTCAAAGTTCGGCGGGACGGTATAGACCACCGGTAGCTCGGCGCTGGGCAGGATGTCCGGCGTGCGCGGGATTGCGTCCATCGCTTCCGGGTTAGAGAGCGGGCCGGGCTTGATTGTGCCGTCCGCGCTGCCGGTCGAGATCAGCCACCCGGCGAACTGCATGGCGATGTAGTTCAGCATGATGGTGGTGATCACCTCATGCGCGTCGGCGTACGCTTTCAGCGCGCCCGGAATCGCGCCCCACAACGCGCCCGCCAGCCCGGCAGCGACCATCGCCAGCGTGACGTGCAGCAGCGGTGGCAGCCCCTCGACCGAGAAGCCCACCCACGCCGCGACGACCGAGGCAATGATCAACTGCCCCTGCGCGCCGATGTTGAACAGGCCGCTCTTGAACGCGAACGCAACCGAGAGGCCCGACAGCATCAGAGGCGTCATATTGCGGAAGGTCGCCAGCAACCCGCGCGGCTCTAGAAAGGCGCCCTCAAACAGCCCTTCAAAAGCGGTGATTGGGTCGCGCCCGTTCAGCAGGATCAAGACCGAGCCGACCAGAATTGCGGTGAAGACGGAAAGCGTCGGGATCAGCAAGCCCTGCAAGGCGGATAGCAGGCGGGGCGCGAATAAGTAAAACGGGCGTGGGCGTGCTGGGGGACGCTGTACTTCGGTGGTTGAGCTCATGAGAAGGTAGTCCTTCAATAACCCCACGTTCGGACTGCCGGGGTAATAAGGTCCAGTTGGATAGCCCCATGTGTGGCTGTGAATTATAGCGAAGAATGATCGATAGCGGAAGATGGCCGAGCGCGCGGGATAGCACGAAGCTCCCCTCGCACGGCGTGGGACGCAAGGTATAATCAGGTGCGCGACTTCGCAGGGACCGGCCTCAGTGGGCCGCCTGCGTTCAGCGACCTGAGGAGAGTGAGCTGATGCGGATTCTGATCCTGGGCGGCGACGGATATCTTGGCTGGGCGAGCGCGATGTACTTCAGCCAGCGCGATCACACCGTCGCGGTGGTCGACAACTTCACACGACGCCTGATGCACCTGGAGCGCGGCACCGACAGCCTGACGCCGATCCAGTCGCTGCCAGTGCGCCTCGACGCGTGGCAGGAAGTCACGGGCCGCACCATCGAGTCGTTTGTTGGCGATATTCAAGACTGGTACTTCATCAGCCGCGTGATCCGGGATTTTCAGCCGGATGTGATCCACAGCTGGGGCGTTGAATATCATCATGCCCTTGCCCTGGTCAATGCCGCCGAAAAAGAGGGAATGCTCCCCCATATGGCTGCCAGCATTCAGGGACTGTGCTGTCGCAT
>CAZVCM010000309.1:0-4351 GCA_964626105.1 uncultured Thermoflexus sp. | reverse complement strand
GCGAGGCATCCCCGCGCACGAGATGGAGCACATCTTCGAGTCGTTTTACCAGATCGATCGCCAGCGGTTCGAGGATCAGGGCGCTGGCTCTGGCCTGGCAATCGTCAAAGCAGTCGTGCGGCTGCATCAGGGTTCCATGGATGTCACCAGCACACCGAGTGAGGGCAGCACGTTCACGATCCGGCTGCCCGCTGCCAGTGAGGACGACTGACCACTGGCCCGCGCTGGTGTTAAGATTAGAAGTATGCGCACCGTCGCGCGCGATTTTTACGTATACAGGACAGAGACACGTCAACCGACAAGCATGGTCCCCCAGCGAGCCTCGTTCTCGCATGATCCGAAGGCGACCGGCTGCCATTGACATCGTATCGCATCTGGACGAGGAGGTAGTCCTGCAATGGCATCTCTGCTGCAGAAGATTAACACGCTAATTTCCGCCAACATTCACGGCCTGGTCGATCAGGCGCTTGAGGCGAACTCGCTCAAAGTAATGGACGAGTACATCCGCCAGGCCGAGCGCAATCTCGACGCGCTGGACGATGCGGCGGCGACCATCGGCGGCACGGTCAAAACCCTCAAACGCAAGTATGAGGAATTCGCCGCGGCTGCCGAAAAGCTCGATCGCGACATCGACACGCTGCTTTTGCGCGCCAAGACCGATCTCGCTCAGGCGGCCCAGGCGGAGCTGAACCAGAAGCAGCAACTCGCCCAGGAATATTACGAGCAGTGGCAGTCTCAAGAGCAGGAATATCGCCGGATGCTCGACGCCAAGCTCAAGCTGGAGTCAAAACTTACCACCATCCGGCAGGAGCGCGAGCACCTCAAGTCGCTGCTTGAACTGGTCGAAGCTAAGGAGCTGACCACGCGCACCGTCAAGAGCCTCGACGACCTGGCCGGGGTGGGTGACGAAGACGTGCAGCGCCTGGGTGATCAGATCCGCGCCCGGCTAGACCGCGAAGAAGCGCGCCTCGAAATGGCGACCGGCTCCATTCGCGACCAGATCGACGAGGCCATCGGCACGACCGAAATCGAAATCCAGCTTGAAGAGCGCCGCCAGCGCCTGGGCCTCAGCAGCCCGGATGCGCCCGCGACCAGCGACGAAAGCTCGGAGACCATTAGCGGAACCACCGGCCTCTAGGTCGATACGGTGAGCGGCTGGCCGCCTGTCAATCGCTCACCCCTGACCTACCCTCTCGGCGGCAAGCGAAGGAACTCGCATGAAAGACGACATGCGCGAGCGCGCCTGGAAAGCGATCTTCAGCAACGCGTTCTTCAGCGTGGAGAGCGCGGTAATCATCGCGCTCTCGATCGCGCTATTCGGGCTGGGTTTCGCACCCTTCGAAGCGTGGCAGGCGTGGTATTGGCTGGTCTTCGGGGCGGTGGCCGAGGCGCTCTACCTCGGCGTGACGATCAGCGATCCCGACGCGAATCAGAAGATCGTCAGCGAGATGCTCAGCGATCGCTTCGACCCGAACGACGTCCGCAACCCCGCCGCGCGGGACCGGCTCAAGCGCGCGCTCGAGTACCAGCGGCTGATCGCCGAAGCCAGCCGCCGCTTCACCGGCCCGACCCGGCGCAGCATCGAGACAACCGCCGACGAGATCGGTGACTGGGTGGAGCAGATTTACCGGCTGGCGCTGCGGCTGGACGGCTTCGAGGAGAACCCGATCATCAACCGCGACCGGCGCATGGTCCCGCACGATCTCAAGGACTTGCAGCGCCGCCTCGCGCGCGAGACAGACCCGGCCGTTCGCGCGGAGCTGGAAGAAGCGATACAGACCAAAGAGACGCAGCTCGCCAACCTGCGCACGCTCGAGAACAACATCAAGCGGGCGGACATCCAGCTTGATCACACGCTCTCCGCGCTGGGCACGGTCTACGCGCAGGTGCAGTTGATCGACGCGCGGGACGTGGACAGCGCCCGCACGCAGCGCCTGCAAAGCGAGATCCGCGAGGAAGTCCTCTCGTTGGCGGACACGATCGCGGCGATCGACGAAGTGCAGAGCTATCACAAGGCGGCGCATGGCAGCAGTTGAGTCCGCGCCCGAAGGTGATGCCCATCCCTCGGCGCTCGGCTATCAGCTGGCGCGCGCCACCCTGCGCGATCTGCGCGCGATCCACCGGCTGGAACAAGTGATCTTCCCGCTCGACGCGTACACCTATGCCGACCTCGCAGTTCTTTTTATCTTCCCTGGTATGCGCAATCTCAAGGTCGTCGCGCCGGATGGCACGCTGGCGGGGTTTGTCTCGGCGGGGCCGGGGCGCGCGCGGCGGCGCGGGTGGATTATCACGATCGGCGTCGCGCCAGAGCACCAGCGGCGGAGGATCGGGCGCTGGCTGCTCGAAGCGGCGGAGCAGCGGCTCGGACGCCCGGAGATGCGCCTGACCGTTCGCGCCAGCAACGCTCCGGCAATCACGCTCTACAAGCGGATGGGCTACACCGTCATCGAGCGCAAGCCCGGTTACTATCGCAACGGTGAGACTGGGCTCGTGATGGCGCGCGAGGTCAGCACCAGCTCGGAAACTCGATAAACTCCACGCTTCTCGTTTCAGTATCCAGCAGCGCAATCGAGCGCGCCTGGGGGCAGCTTCCGCCCAGCGCGCCTGGGTTAATCAGCCGCACCCCGTAAGCGCTGCGTAGCTCGTTGCGGCGCTCGTGCGTGTGCCCGTGCAGCACGAAGGTAAACCGCCCGCTGAACATCAGCCGGTAAAGCACGTTCGAGTCATCGCCGTGTGTCACCGCTATCCGCACGCCGTTGATCTCAAGCTCACGCATGCGCTGCGGCGGCGCCAGCCCAACGGCACGCGCCGCGTCGGCAAGATCGGCTGCAGCGCGATCCATGTTCCCCAGCACAAACGCCACATCCCATCCGGCGAACAGCATCAGCGTGTCGGGCGAGGTGATATCGCCGCAGTGGATCAAGCGCGTGATGCCGCGCTCGCGGAAGACATCAAGCGCGGCGCGAGTGTTGTCGTGCGCGTCGTGCGTGTCAGAAAGCACCCCAATTTGCACCGCGTTAACTCCTCAGCAGACCGTCATACGGCGCGGCGACAAACGGCGTGAGCGGGTGGCGCGTCACCCGGTCGAGCGTGACGATCTCCGCGAACCCGATCGCGCCCCAATCGGCGAAGCGCGCAGGCTCGCCGCGCAGGTACGCCAGATACAGCGTCAATACGGTGGCGTGCGTCACCACCGCGATCGACTCGTCTGGCTCATGCCGCGCGGAAATCTCGTCCAACGCAGCGACAAAACGCAACCGCGCCGCATCGGCGGTTTCCCAGCCAGGGACAGGCGGGCGATCCGGCAGGGCGAAAAATGCGCGCTGAGCGGCCTGGAAGTCGTCCGGCTCCAGCCAGCGATCGCGCGCCGCCTCGTCCAACCCCGCGAGCTCGTATAGTGGCAACTGGAACGCGGCGCGCAGCGCTTCGCCGACGCATGTGGTTTTACGCTGCGAGCTGGTGTACACCGCTGCGACGTCGCCCCAGATTGGCGCGCGCACCAGCGCCTCGACCTGCTCGCGCCCCATGTCGGAGAGGTCCCACTGAGACGCCGGGAGCGCGGGGTCAGGGCGCGTGTGCGGGTGGCGGATCAGGTACAGGCGCGTCACGGGCTAGTAGTCCTCGTCGTGGACGTGATACTCGCCCTCGATGATCTGCCCGTCGCTCGGCGTGCGGCGCTGGAAGCGGCTCCGCCACGAACTCTGCGGCGCTTCTTCCTCGTCGGGCGGCGCCTCGCCGCGATAGCCGCTAAGCACATCTTTCGGCGCGCTGTTGATGAACAGTTGCAGCGCGATCAGTAGCACGCCCATATCGTCAACCACACCCAGGGGGCCAAACGCGATCTCCGGTATGAGGTCGATCGGCGAGATCATGTACAGCAGCGCGAGCAGCGGGATCAGCTTGGCGCGCCCGCTCACACGCTCATCGAGCATCAGCCGCACCGAGAGGATGAGATTGTTCCACAACCGGGCCAGCAGGTCCGGGTCTTTCGCGTTCATTTGCCGACGTTTCGCCATGCCATACTACCCTTCCGCCTAATGACTCTTGATTACATCCCGGTTGGTCCGATCGGCGCGGCCTGCGCAGCGCGCTGGTGACGAGTCGCCTCGTCGCGCAACAGCAGCCCGCCGATGATCAGGACCGCGATTACACCGCCAATGCCTGCCACAAATGGCCAGCCCGGATCGCGCGCGTACAGCACCCCGGCGAGGCTCGTCCCGCTGACGGTTGCCAGCCCGGCCAACGTATCGACAAGCGCGTAGGCCATGCCGCGCTGGTGCTCTACGACGCGTTCGCTGATCGCGGCGACGGCCAGTGGACGCGTCGTATAGTACGCGCCAAGCAAGAAATA
>CAZVCM010000308.1:1443-4352 GCA_964626105.1 uncultured Thermoflexus sp. | reverse complement strand
CAATCCTACCCCTCTGCTTGCTGCATTACAAGCCGGGCGGCGCGCAACAAAAAACGCCGGATTGCCCGCTACTGGGCAATCCGGCGCATAGCCGCGTCAGCGTGCGAGACTAGCGCGCGCAGCGTTCAAACGCGGGCAGGTGATGGTTGAGCGACGCATCACGCAGCGAGGTGAAGACGTGGGTGATGTCCGGATAGTCCTGCACCGTCGCCAGCCACTTATCGTACAGGGCGCCATTGGCGATTTCCGCGTCCACCGCGGCGGCGCATGCGTCGGCGAAGGTCGCGTACTCCGACGCCTCGACTGCATCCGACGGGGTTGGCAGCGGCAGGTCATAGCGTGCAAACATTGTTTCGAGCGCGGCCATGTGCTGCGTCTCGGCCTGCTGGATGTTCACGAACGGCCTGACACGGCCATACTGCAACATGATCGACTCGTAGGTCTGGTAAGCGTGAAACTCGTCCAGCCAGCCCTCGTTCATCGCCTCGACCACCTCAGCCGGGACTTCGCCAGGGACTGCCGGATACTGCAGCGCGAGGTTACGGCTCTGCTGCTGGCCGGGTGTGCCGCGGCCAACGGGATCAAACTGTCCGCGCGGCGCGACGGCCGGATTGGCCTGCGGTTGCGCCTGGGTCTGCGCGCCAAAGCCCTGGCCGCGCGCGCCGCCAGGCCCGCGCCCGCCGGGGCCTTGCGCAAGGCTGGTCCCTGCGGACACGCCCAGCCACGCCACGACCACCACAACCGCGATTAGCGTCAGAACAAATTTACGTGCTCGGTTGCTGTTCATCTTGCTCTCCTGCTTCAATCACCACCCCAACGATACTGCACATAGTATCGAGCAGGATTGTGTGAAACTGGTGAAGACAGTGTGAAGGGATTGCGGAGGTTTGCGCTAAGGCTGGCGGGCGGCTTGATAGGCGACGATCTCGTCGTCCAGCGCGGGGGGAAAAAGCGTGCGGCGGAAGATTGCAATGATCGCCAGCCCGACCAGCACGCCCACCCACACCTGGAACAGCGAGATCAGGAAGGTGGCAGTCCCGGCATCGGCGCGCGACAGGCCAACGACCCCGGTCAGCAGCGCGCCGATCGTTAGCTCGCGCCCGCCCGCGCCGCCCGGCATGGCCGACAGCGCCGCGACGATCACCGAGAAGCCGAGGATGAACACCGCCTGCGCGAACAGCGTGCCAGACCCGGCGACGCCTAGCCCGCGCAGCAGGATGTAGAAGCCGGTCGCGTCGCAGAAGTACGCCGCGATGCCGACCAGCGTCATCGGCGCGAGGTGGCGCAGCTTCAGCAGTTCGTAGCTGGATTCGTAGAGGGTGCGGACCGCGCCGTGAAAGCGCCCGATCAACGGCCAACGCGCGCTGCGGTCGATCACGGCGAGCGCCAGCGGGCGCACCTGCACCAGCGCGATCCCGCCGCCCAGCGCGGCAGCAGTCCCGATCAGCACGGCGACGGCGTACCCGGTGGAGACATCACCGCCCACTAGCGACCCGGCGGCGAGGCTCAGCGCGACCGCCGCCAGCGCGATCACCGCCAGCCCGTCGACCAGTCGCTCCATGAAGATCACGGGCGCGCTGCGCGAGAACTCGACGCCGGTGAGGTGCTTGAGCACCAACGCTTTGAGCACCTCGGCCAGCTTGCCAGGGCTGACCG
The DNA here is from genome assembly GCA_964626105.1 of uncultured Thermoflexus sp. Classification (GTDB taxonomy): domain Bacteria; phylum Chloroflexota; class Anaerolineae; order Aggregatilineales; family Aggregatilineaceae; genus DYGX01. The sequence continues at coordinate 2,696 of CAZVCM010000308.1, read as the reverse complement.
TCAGCGAGAGGCCCGCCAGCCACAGAATCACGCTGTCCCGCTCGCGGATGGTGGGCGGCGCGCCGTCTTGCGCCGGGGACGTCGGCGCGTGCCAGCTCGTGCGCACGCCGATCACGCCCAGGAAGTAGCGCCACTCGATATAGCGCAGCGCCCAGTTCACCAGCTTGAGCGCGAACACCGGGATGAAATACGCCGGGGGGAACCGGTCGAGCGTGTCCAGCAGTGACTCCGCGCCGGTCGCGATCACGACCGCGATCAGCACAAGCGAGAGGAACAGGATTCCGGCAGCCACCTGGCGGCGATAGACGTGCATCATATCTCTCCGAACATTCGCGGCATTGTAGCAGACCGGCGCGCGCCAGCCAAGCATCGATCGGCGCGGTGGCGCGATCGGGTGCGCCGGGCTATGATCCCCCGCGTTTCGCCTGACACACGCCGGGTAGGAGCCGGTTCATCCGTGCAACGACGCACTCTTATCGCGCTGGCGCTGGTCACTGCTGGGCTGCTTGCGGCTTGCGGTCCATCTGCCGATCCGCTGCCGCCATACCCCACCGCGATCCCGCGCACGCCGATCAAGGTCGATGGCCCGCCCTGCGCGATCGTGGAGTGGGTGCCGCTGCACGATACGCGGCTGATGTGCTTCGAGCTGCTGCTGGACGACGTGCCGCGCCCGGAAGCCGCGCCCGCGATCGGAGACATCGCGGCGGCGCCAGACGGGACGTTGTACGTGCTCTATACGGCAGCGGGCGAGGTTCGCACATTGCGCGACACGGATGGCGATCTGTTCCCTGAAGCGCCCGAAACCGTCGCACAGAGGCTGGCGCTGCCGAGCACGCTCGCGTGGCACGAGGGCGCGCTGTACATCGCGGGGCCGGAAGGTGTGGCGCGGCTCGACGATGAGGACGACGATGGCGTGTTTGAGACGCAAACCGCGCTGGTAGACGCGCTGCCCTATGAGACCGGCTTCTGGCCGGGCGCGATCGCAGTCGGGCCGGACGAGCGACTGTACGTCGCAGCCGGCGGTGATTGCTGGCAATGTGAGGGCGAGGACGCACGGGCAGGTCGCCTGCTGAGCTACGCGCTCGATGGCACCGACGCGCAAGAAGTGGCGACCGGGTTCTACCGGCCTGGCGGGCTGGCGTGGCACGCGGAAACAGGCGATCTGTGGCTGGTAGATGGCGGCGGACCGGGCGCGCCTGCCGAGCTAAATCGCATCGTGCCGGGGGCGGATTACGGCTTCCCCGGCTGTACGG
>CAZVCM010000308.1:0-1433 GCA_964626105.1 uncultured Thermoflexus sp. | reverse complement strand
CCGGAATGAAGCTTTTGACAAGGCACGGCCTTACCTGGAAGTCCTGCGCCGGGACGGAGCCGCCTGCCGCGTTGCTTCCAGCGCAGAGCAGCCCCGCCGCAATCGCGTTCTATGAGGCGGGCGGATTCGCGTTGTGGCAGGGCGATCTGCTGGTGGCGCTGGGCGGATCGCCCACGCTGCCAGAGCCGAGCGGCTACTCGCTGGCAGCGCTTGATTTCGCGGATGGCATGCCGACGGGTGTGGTGGACATTGTCGTGCCGAGCAGCGACCATCCGGTGCAGTTCCGCTCGTGGGCGGCGATCGCGTTGGGCGGGCGCGGGTTTTTCCCACAGCACCCGGCAGGGGTCGCCGTGATGCCGGATGGCTCGATCGCTATCGCCACGCAAGAAGGGCGCATCTTCCGCGCGCGCCCGCGCACATCGTCTTATTGAGCAGTTAGCAGTTAGCAGTGAGCCAAAAACAGACACTCCAAACATACAGTATTTGTCCTTGTTCTCAAGCATGAGCCTGTATCGAGACACGCATTCGCGGTTTCGGTTAGTCGCTAATCGCTAATGGCTAATCGCTAACCGCTGGGGTTGAGGGGAATATGAGCGACTTTGAGGACTACGGCCCGCCAACGCCAGCCTCGCCTGAGATGGCGCAGAAGCTCGCGGTCAACCGCACCGGACGCCTGACGCCGGGCCAGCGTCGTACGATTGTGATTGCGGCCATCGTAACGCTGGCGCTGCTGCTGTGCCCGCTGGCGCTCATCATCCAGGTTGGCGCGCTGGCGCTGTCGGAAGGGGTGACGCTCTCGGCGGGCGCAGTTGTGGCGGGCGTGCTGGTGCTCGCGTTCTTCGCGATCTTTGCCGGGATTATCTACGCCAACGTCAGCATATTCTTGCCGGAAGCGCTCGCCGCGCGGCCCGTGCGCTGGGCGCGGGGTCCGCTGCGCATCCAGATGTCCTCTGGTAACCGGCCCGAGCTGCCGTTCTCGTACGTAATTGACGACTACAGCTTCGCGCCGTACATCGCGCCGCCGGACCTGGAGATGCGACCCGGCGCGCCGTATTTGGTGTACTACTCAGCGCGCAGCCGCCTGCTGCTGAGCTTGCTGGCGCTCGACGCGCCCGACGCCGATCGCTGGCAGCCGGAGACAGAGCACCCGTCAGACTAGAGCGTGTTAGACGCTTTGTTGGTGCGACAGTCCAGGCGCCGAAGCCAGTTCTTCGTGCAGGGGCGCAGCTTGCTGCGCCCCTACTGCAAAATACCGGATTTTCCACACGTAAAGCGTATAGGCCGGGTGCGTCCTACAACTTCGGCAGGACGATGCTCTGCTGGCCTTGATATTTGCCCTTTTTATCCGCGTACGAAACCTCGCACTCCTCGTCCGCCTCGAAGAACAGCACCTGCGCGATCCCTTCATTGGCGTAAATCTTGGCGGGCAGGGG
>CAZVCM010000307.1:1371-4402 GCA_964626105.1 uncultured Thermoflexus sp. | reverse complement strand
GATCATAACACACTCTTATACGGCAGGCAGCGCGCCGCCTGGGCGCGTGCCCCAATGAACAGCCATCGTCCCAAACATGAAGCGCCGGAATCCGACCTCCACCAGCCCGGCGGCGCGCATCAGGTCCGCCAGTTCTTCGGCGGTCTTGAAGCCGAGCGTGCTTTCCGGCAGGTAGCGATACGCGTCCGCGTTGCCTGAGACAACCCGCCCCAGCGTCGGGATCACATAGCGCAGGTGCACGTTGATGAACGGGCGTAAGACGCCGTTGGACGGTGGTGTTGTGTCCAGCGTGACGAGCCGACCGCCGGGCTTGAGCACGCGCAACTGCTCGCGCAGCGCGCCGGGGATGTCGCTCACGTTGCGGAACAGATAGCCGCTCGTCACCGCGTCGAACGACGCATCCGCATAGGGCAGGCGCAGCGTGTCAGCGGCTTGCCACGCGAGCGCGTCCGCGCCGGGGCGCTGCTGCCCGACGCGCATCATCGGCAGCGCGAAGTCCGCCGCGACCACGCGCAAGCCGGGGACCTGCCGCCGCGCCTCAAGCGCAATGTCCCCCGTCCCGGTGGCGATATCGAGCAGCCAGCCACCGCGCGGCAGGCGCGCCTGCTGCACGACGAAGCGCCGCCAGCGCTGATCCTGCCCGAAGGTCATCAAGCGGTTCATCAAGTCATAGCGCGCGGCGATCTGCCCGAACATCGCCTGGACGGTGCGCCCATGCTCGGCAGTTGGCAAGGGTTGATGCATCACGTTTCGCTCGGCTTCAGCGGTCATCCAGCCCGCTCGTGGGGCCACGTGCCCATCACCTGGCGCAGAATTGCAAACTCGCCCAGGTGGTACGCGTTATGATCAGCCACCAGCAGCGCCTCGCGCAGCAACGTGTATCCGGGCGCGTGGGGCAGGTCATCCGTCAGGCTGTTGGCGGGATCCGCCACCAACTGCTGCATCGCGCCCAGGTCGCGCCGGATGGCGTTGATCGTCGCGTTCCACTGCTCAGGGTCAGCTTCCTCGTCCGGCGCGGGCCAGTGACCTTCCGGCCAGGAGGGGGACACCCAGTCAGGGTCGCGCGTGAATTCCAGAATGTCTTCCTGCGCAATGCGGACGTGCTCCAGCAACTGCCAGGGGGAATAGGGTACGTTGGGCGCGCGCTCGTTGATCCGGTCGAGGGGAAAGTCAGCGATCGCTTCATCAAGTGACATATGGGCATTGCCACCGCGCAGCAGCGCCAGAACCTGCTCGCGCAGCACGCGGTCGCTATCGTTGTTCATGGGAACCCCTTTCGCCGGTATCCGGCATCATATGTCCGCCAGCGGCACGCGGCGCGGCTAGCTTTCGCCGGCCAGCCGCCAGCGCCCGACAATTCGCTCTAGCAGGTCGACCACGATGTAGAGCACCAGTCCGAGCAAAGACATCGCCAGGATGCCCGCGTACATCTGCTCAAAACGCAGTCGCTGCCACGTGAGCGTCATGATATAGTACCCCAGCCCCTCGCGCGTGGAGTACTGCTCCGCGATGAACAGCACCGCGATCGCCGTGCCGACCGAGACGCGCAGCGCCGTCAGCACAGCAGGCAGCGATGCCGGAAAGTAAACGTAGCGAAACAGCGCGCGACGCCCCGCGCCCAGTGATCGCACGGACTGGATCAGCTCCGGGCGCAGGCTGGCGGCTTCGTCCCGCACGACAACCAGGATCTGGAAGAACAGGATCAGCGCGATCAGAAAGACCTTCGACGTCTCGCCAATGCCCATCACGACCAGGATCACCGGCAGAAACACGATCTTCGGGATCGGGTGCACCAGCGCGATCAGCGGCGAGAAGATGCGATTGAGCACGCGAATCTGACCCAACCCCAGGCCGATCGGCGTGGCAAACAGCACGGCAGCGACGATCGCAGTCAATACGCGCTGCGCGCTGACCAGCGTGTGATCCCACAGGTCGCCCCGCATTTCTTCAATGAACACCGGCAGGACCTGCCAGGGGTACGGCATAATGTCGCGGTCCAGCGCCGCCGCCAGCGCAATCCAGCACAGCACGAAAATACCGATCGCCAGCGCGAGATTCAGCAGGCGGCGGCCCATGCCGCGCAGCGCCAGCCGCGTCGGATCAGCCGCAGGCAGCACAGCGTCGGGACGGGTCGTGGTCAGGCCGTCAGGCCCAGAAGAGTGCGTAATTGGTTGCATTGGTCCAGAAAGGTCTGTGTGCTGCGATAGCCGGGCGTGCCCGCTTCCGGGTTGGACACGATCACCGGTTCGGTATTGGGTGGCTGGCCGAGCACCAAAATCTGCCGGCCCAGGATAGCGGCTTCTTCGATGGCGTGCGTGACGATAATGCTCGTCAGCTTGATTTCCCGCTGAAGCTGCAAGACCAGGTTTTGCAGATCTTCGCGCGTCGGCGCGTCGAGGCTGCTGAATGGCTCGTCCATCAACAGCAGATCGGGCTGTAGCGCGAGCGTCCGCGCGATCGCGGTGCGCTGCCGCTGGCCGCCGGAGATCGCGCCGGGGAACTTGGCCCGCTGCTCCGCGATGTTCAGCCGCCGCAGCCAGCTATCGACCACCTCGCGCGCTTCGCGCCGCCCCAGCACCTTTTCGGCGCGCGGCGCGTGCTTGCCATCCGGCCCATAGAAGCGCCGCACGCGCAACCCTAGCGCGACATTGTCCTCAACCGTCGCCCAGGGCAGCAGGCCATAGTCCTGTAGGATCAAGCCGGTCTCCGGGCGCGGGCGCTCGATGCGCGTGCCGCCGACCGTGATCACGCCATGTGTCACGCGGCGCAGCCCGGCGATCAGCGTCAGCAGCGTGGTCTTGCCACAGCCCGACGGGCCGATGATCGACCACGACTCGCCCTCATGGACCTGCCAGCTAAAGTCCTGGAAGATCGGCACGCCGCGCGGGCCATAGCGAAAGGTCAGCCGGTCGAGCAAAACCATCGTCTCCGGCCTGGTATCCACCAACGTCATAATGCGTTCCGTATGCGTGGCGCCGGACAAGAGCGTGTGCCTTGCCCGGCGCGCCTTCGTTTACCTGAGCGTGTTGCG
>CAZVCM010000307.1:0-1361 GCA_964626105.1 uncultured Thermoflexus sp. | reverse complement strand
CCTTCCCTCGTTCTGGGGGAAGAAAAGCCGACCACAGGTCGGAAGGGTGGGGGAACTCTTCAATTATCAGCCCGCTATTCCAGCGACATCAGGTACGCGACCAGGTGCGCCATATCGGCGTCGCTCAGATCGGTGTAGGCGGGCATGATGCCGGGGTTGAAGCCCTCGACCACGTGCGCGTCCGGCTCGACAATCGACTGCTCGACGTAAGCGTGCGCATCCAGCCCCTCGACCATCTCCCCCGCGCGATCCGCCAGCCCTGCCAGCGACGGCCCGACCATCACGACATCACCTTCCACCGCGTGGCAAGCGTTGCAGCCCAGCGATGCGTAAATGTCCGCACCCACCGCGGGGTCGCCTGCCGCTGCATCGTCACCGTCTTCGCCCATGTCTTCAGGCGCGATCGCCTCGACAAAGCTCGGCTCGACCGTGTCCTCATAAGCCACGCGGTCTTCGATGATCTCCTGCTCGATCAACCAGTCGATCGTGTCTTCCCAGGCTTCGGGCTGCGTAATGCGATAGGTCGGGAAGGGCGGAAGCTGGTAGCTGTCGGCGACGCTGTCCGGCACATTGGTGTGCTCGATCCACAGGTCACGATAAGCTTCCGGGTCGGCGTTGATGTCCTCGGCGGCGCGCATCCACGCCTGCAGGAACCCTTGCACCTTCTCCGGCTGCTCCTCGACGATTTCCTGGCGGACGGTCAGCACGCTCTGCGTGAATTCCGGATCGGCCAGCGAGGTATCATCCATCACCAGGATCGCGCCACCCTCAATCGCCGCCTGCGCGAGCGGGTCCGGCAGCACCACAACCGGAAGCTGGCCTTCCATCAGAAGCTGGTAGCGCACGGGGATGTTCGGCTCCGGCCACCACGTCACGTCCTCGGCGCTCAGCCCGGCCGCTTCCAGCATACGCTGTCCGATATAGTGAATGACCGAGTTCTCGCTGATTGCGATCTCTTTGCCCGCCAGATCGGACGGAATTGTGATATTGCTGCGCGGCGCGGCCAGCACGCGGAACTGCGGCGCATTCTCATACGAGCGGCGCGCCATGGCAACGATCGCGATCCGCGTCTCGTCCTGGTTGAAGATGCCGGTGCTGATCAGGTCGTTGAGCATCACGTCGATCTCCCCGGCGAGCAGCAGTTGATCGCGCTCCAGCGCACTGCTGACCGGGATCAGTTCGATCTCGACACCCGCTTCTTCAAAGTACCCGGCTTCCTGCGCGACATAGAACGGCAGCACGTCCAAGACCGGGATCAGACCCGCGCGCAGCGGTTCGTCGTCCTGAGCCGCCACGCCCGGCGCCAGCGCGCCCAACAACAGGGCCAGCGCAAGCGCGAGTGAAAATGTAATACGGCGCAT
>CAZVCM010000306.1:3499-4439 GCA_964626105.1 uncultured Thermoflexus sp. | reverse complement strand
GAGTCGTCCAAGCCTTAGCCCTCGGTGCCGACGACGACGAGGTCCGCCCCGGAGCTTACGGAACTGAGACGTTGCTCCATGGCTTGGGTCAACTCGATTTTTCACATTGCATCGACCCGCAGCACGAGTTTGCGCTCAAGGGGTTGGCCGCGCTCGGTGTTGCGCCGCCTGCCGCCGAACCCACACCCGCGACATCAGTGCCGCTGCTGTCTGAGGACAAATATGTGCGGATCTTGCCCGCGTTGGACGATCTGCTGCTCGGGTTTCCCTTCGAGCCAGCGCCGGACGGTGAGCACAAATGGGTTCGGAAATCACGCCGCCGTTATGGCGAGAGCGCAGCGCGGCGCTTGCAGCAAGTATCCATCGCGGCGGCGGCGCTGCTTGTGGTGGCGCTGGTGGCGGGAGGCGCCTTTCTGGCGGACGTGCTAGGGTTGTTTGACGGCAACAATGAATCGGCGGGGTATGTCTACCAGCCACCGGTGACGCTCGTGCCGACGCAGACGATGACGCCGACGCCCGGCTTCGGCCCCTCGCCGACCCCATTTCCGCAGCGTCTGAGCGTGGGTGCGACAACGGTTCCGGTTGGGATGGGGCCGGAAGGTAGCATCTATGGGCTCGCATCGCCAACGCCGATCTATCCCTCATTTGATTCGAGCGTAGAGCGGCGCATTGAGCCTGCGATCAACTTGTACTCGATCGGGCAGTATGCGCAGGCGCAATCGGAGCTCGCAACGGCGCAGGCGTCATACAGCGGCCAGTGCTATCCCGCGCTGGTGTACTATCACGCGATGAGCTACGCAGCACAGGGTGGGACGGCAAACCTTAACGCGGCAGCCCGGTTGCTCGAAGACGGCCTCGCCTACACGCCGCCCGGCGAGCGCTATCGCGGCGAGGCATATGATTCGTGCCCGGACGCGCCGCTGTTGCATGCTGGGCTTGC
>CAZVCM010000306.1:0-3489 GCA_964626105.1 uncultured Thermoflexus sp. | reverse complement strand
GTATGGCTGCGCCAGGGGCGCACCTCACAGGCTTACTCTGCGGCGCAGCGCGCGCTAGAGCAGGATCCACGACTGGTAGTAGCAAGCCTTGTTAAGGCGGAGATTGAGCAGTCTCGCGATGACCTTGCCGCCGCAACACAAACGCTGCAGGGCGCGCTCAGCGCGAGCCCGCGCGACACAAACCTGCTGGTACGATTGAGCGAGCTCGCGCTGGCCGAGGGGCGCGAAAATGCGGCGCTTGAGTATGCGGGCAAAGCGCTCTACATCGATCCGCTGCTATCTCCGGCGCTGCACGCACAGGCAAAGGCGTATCTTGCGCTGGCAGCGGACGCCCCGGTGAGCAACGCGACGGTTCGCGAAGAATATTACGGGCTGGCGGCGCACAGCGCGCAGACCTTGTTACTGTACTATCCGGGTGATGCTGAAGGGTATCTGCTGCTGGCCGATGCACGGCTGGGCGAGGGAAACACCGAGCAAGCAGAGGCAGCGCTCAACCGGCTGCTGACGATTGAAGACAGCGCTTTCCGCGAGCAGAACGCGGACGTGCTGCGCCGGGCGTACGCGCGGCGTGGTGAGTTGTACTTGCAGCAGGGCCGCGCGGCTACCGCGCAGCAGGATTTGCGCCGCGCCGAACAGCCGGGTGCGGTTGATCAACTGCTCTCATTGGATCTGGCGCAAGGGGCATATGACGACGCCGTGCAGCAGCTTGGCACACTACTGAACCGCAGCGAGGATCAGTCGCCAGACTATCAGCTGCTTGAGGCGCGGATGCTGGTGGAAGTCTGCCGGTACTCAGCGCTGGACGATCTGGAATGCGATGACGCGCGCGCGCTCGAAATGCTCGACGATGACTTCGTCGACGCGCTGCCCGACGAGCGCAAAGCGGAAGCGTACTCCGTGCGCGGCCAGGCGCGATATTGGGTGACGCGGCAGCGCAACCTGCCCGCAACCGTCGGCCGTCCGGCTTTCGAAGCGGCACTGGACGATCTCGATCAGGCGCGGACGCGGCGCGGCGCAGCGATCGACCACTATTTTCGCGGGCTGGTGCTGGCGGAGCTTGGCGAGCCGGATGCGTCGCTGGTGGAACTGGAATGGGTGCGCTATTGGAGCGAAGTGTACGACTACCCGTTCTTGCCAGCAGACTTTGATCAGCAGGTAATGGCGGTCGAGGCGCGTGTTGCTGCGCGTGCGGTCGACGTCGAAACGTCGCCTGAGTCTGGCGAGACCCCCGTCGCACAAGCCGGGCCGACGCGCACGCCTACAGGCCCAACGCCGACTCCGACACCGGTTGTGCCATTCGAGGAACGCCCGCAGCTCCCATAACGGGTTGTTGCGAGTGATGTATCACGGAGCAGGTGGCTAGACGGGTGGCCAGGGGTAGCTTGGACCATGCCCGCTCGGGCTGGGGAACACGCGTGTTTTCAACAGCTTCTCGATACGGCGGATCAGCGCGCTCACCTCATTGACGGATAGCCAACTGTGCATCAGTTCTACCCACGGCTCGCCTTGGCATAGAATGATATTGAGCAAGGTGCTAACTGATGCCAGCAGCGGCTCTGGGATCGGCTGGCGCTCGTACTCCCAGATCACGGTGCGGAGTTTCGGCGCGCTGTGGAACGCCAGCCCGTGATCGATTCCCCACAACTTGTGGTGCACATCAAGCAGCAGGTGGCCGCCTTTGCGGTCCGCATTGTTGATGATCGTATCGAACACGGCGAACTGCTGGAGTTGATCGTCGAATGAGTCATCCAGCGTGAAGAAATTGACGGATGGATCGTGTTCGATGAAGAGCTGGAATGAGCCAATTCCATGCGGGCCATCACGCAGGACCGTCGCCGGGACCAGCGCCCAACCGAGCGCCTGCGATACATGATACGCAAGCACCTCGCGGTAGCACAGCGTCCCGTCGGGAAAATCCCATAACGATCGCTCGCCTCGCTGCGGCTTATAGACCGCTGTCAGGATGTCCTCACCATCTGAAACGGAGACCAGCGCCGCGTAGTTCGAGCCCCACCGCATGATGCCCTGCACATTGGCAATGTTGCCAGACGCGAGCGCGCACTCCGCTTCGGCGATGTCAAGTGGGCGCCGTGGCGATCCATTGCGGTCGTCGGTCTCAGGTAGCGTCGAAGTGGGGTCGGGCGGGTTCATCACGTCCAGTAGTTAATCAAACGACCGTTGGTTTTGGGGTCCGCGCGCCCTTGCTTGACGACTGACTGCGCATACTGGCTAAGCGCGCGCATTTGCTCACGCGTGCCCCAGAAGCGGACGACCTGCGGCTCGGTGTCCGGATCCGGCTCGTCCGAATCCGTGACGACAAGCTCATGTGCGACCACCACAACCAGGTCGCGCGCCTCATCATAGCCTAGGCCCATCTGGGCGACACGGAACAGCGGCTCGATCGGATCGCGCAGCGACATATCCCAGCGAGAGAGGTTGACTTCCGGCTCGGCGGTTTCCGGCGAAGATTCGGCCAGACTGTCAAGCAGGTCCCGCAACGCCTCGGAGAGCGCGCGCGTTTGCTCTTTCTCGAGTATCAGCGAGATGATCTGGTCGCCTTTACCGGCTTGCAGATGAAACAGGCGCTTGCCCTTGGGGCCAACGGTGCCGACCGTGATGTAATCAACCGGATCGAGTTCAATTTCGCCGTTTGGCATTGCGATCTGACCTTTCAGGTTCAGGCGTTTTCGCCGCGCTACACTGATTCTAAGTGTTCAACTGCCGTGTGACAACCTGTTGTTCCGCGTGAAAAGGCACGGGTTAGCGCCTCAAGCCGAGCGCGGCCAGGGCACGCTGCCACCAGCGCAAGCGCGGTGGGGGCGTAAGAAGCTTTGGCAGAAAGCTGGTGTCGTTGAGCCGGACGAGGGTTGGGCGATCATGGTGGAGCAACAGGATCGTCAGCGAGGCGGGCGATACCTCGACCCGCTGAAAGGCATCGAGCGGCGCGCCAAGATAGTATGTGACGATCAGCTTAATGATATCGCTGTGCGACACCACCGCAACGCGCTGGCGGGGGTGACGGCGTACCAGCGTTTCGATTGTGTCGATCGCGCGGACCTGTGCCTGTCGGATCGCTTCGCCACCAGGAAACTGCGCGCGGCTTGGGTAGATTTGTACGGTCTGCCAAAGCGTCTGGCGGCGCAGGCTGCTTAGCTTCGCACCCTGCCATTGGCCGAAGCGCACCTCGCCCACGCCTTCCAGCGGCTCGACGCGCAATGTGGGATAGTGCGCGGCGATGGCCTGGGCGGTTTCCATCGTACGCTCCAATGGGCTGGCGTAGATCGCGTCGAGCCGCACACCCGCCAAGTGCGTGCCGAGCGCTGCTGCTTGCGTCTGACCATCTGGGCTGAGGTGAACGCCGGGCGTCCATCCAGCAAGCTTGCCGGTCGCCACCCAGTCGTTTATTGCATGACGGATGAGTAAAATTTCGGTCATGGCCTGGATACTGTCCTTATTCGGTTCGGAACCTCGCGGCGCGCTAAGAACGAT
>CAZVCM010000305.1:1892-4475 GCA_964626105.1 uncultured Thermoflexus sp. | reverse complement strand
CACTTCTTGCAGGCGTGCGGTTTCCGGCAGCGCGCGATCGACCGGATCGACCAGCGCGATCACCGACTGCCCGGCGCGTGGCGTCAGGCCGTTGTCGGTTGTGAACATTTTGAGCTCGCTTGTGGCGTCGGTTACGAACAGCGGGAGCGTGGTCTCGCCATAGGTCGCCATGAAATCGCTGAACTCATGCTCTTTCGTGAGCTTGACCTTCTTGAGAATCGCGCCTTCATCGAAGCGCTTTTCCAGGTAGTTGAACGTGGCATGCCGCTGGAACAGGCAGCGCCCGTGTTGCTCCATGTCGAGCTGGTTGCGCCCGGTTGGGTCCTGGTGCATGGGAAGCTGGTAGACGCGGCTGCGGCCAAAGTGCTCCGCGAAGTGCAGCGACGCCAGCGAGTTCACCTCGTCGTTGGACGTGAGCGCCAGCAAATTGCCGATCTGCGAGAGGTCCAGTTCATCCAGCGCGTGCTCGGACAGGGCGCTAGCGTACACCGCTTGCAGTCCGGCCAGGCGCGCAGTGCTGATGTTCTGCCAGTTTGTATCGACCAGGCGAATCTCGCGCCCCGGCTCTTGCAGCATCTGCGCGATCTCCCGCGCCCAGCGGTGCGCGCCGACGATCAGCACGCCGCGCGGTTGCGGCTGCGCCAGCCCCAGCCAATTCGCCACAGGCGCCGCGCTCAGCCCATAGATCACGACGGTCCCGACGACCATCAGGAAGGTGATCGGGATCAGGCTCTCCGCGCCGGGCACTTCCCGGTTCGCCAGCTCTAGCGCGAACAGCGACGCGACCGACACCGCCACGATTCCGCGCGGGGCAATCCAGGCGATAAACGCGCGCTCGCGCCAGCTAAGCGGCGAGCCGATGGTCGATGCCAGCACCGAGAGCGGGCGGGCCACGAAGACCAACAACGCCAGGAAGACGAGCGCGCGCCCGCTGATGTTCGATAGCTGCTCCAGCTCCAGCCGGGCGGCCAGCACGATGAACAGGCCGGACAGCAGCAGCACGCCGATGTCTTCTTTGAACTGCGACAGATGGCGGGTGGAGATTTGGCGCTGGTTGGCGAGCACGATACCCATCACCGTTGTTGTGAGCAGGCCGGACTCTGGCTGCACTTCGTTGGACAGCGTGAACAGCCCGATGATGACCATGATCGCGAAGGGGTTTTGCAGTTCTTCGGGCACCCAATAGCGCTTGAACACCTGAATCAGAAACTGCGCGCCGATCACGCCGAGGACGATCCCCACCGCCAGCGTTTCGAAGACGCCTGCGAGCATCGGGCCGAGCGCGCCGTTCCCCAGCCGCCCGGACATCATCGCTTCGAGCACCAGCACCGCGACCGTCGCGCCGACCGGGTCGATCAGGATGCCTTCCCACTTGAGGATCGAGCCGACCCGCGCGACCGGGCGAACATGCTTCAACAGCGGGATGACGACGGTCGGGCCGGTAACGATGAAGATCGCGCCGAGCAGCACCGACAGCTCCCCACTGAGCCCGACAATGTAATACGCGCCCAGCCCCACGATAACCCACGTGACCAGCGCGCCAATCGTGATCAGCCGGAAGACGACGCGCCGCATCCCGGCGATGTCGTTCAGGCGGAGCGTCAGCCCGCCTTCAAACAGGATGATCCCGACCGAGATGGAGACGATTGGAAAGAGGGTTTCGCCAAGCAGTTCATCCGGCTCGATGAATCCGGCGATAGGCCCGGCGAGGAACCCCGCTGTAAGCAGAAGGAGAATCGAGGGCAGGCGCAGCCGCCACGCCAGCCACTGCGCGCCGATGCCCAAGACGATGATACTTGCCAGACTGACCATTCCGTGTTCCAAAGGCGTTTCCTTCCCCGGCGAGGCCCTCTCAACCCATCAGGTGTTCCCATTCTTCCAACGCAGCGTTCAATTTCGTCTCGGCAGCGGTGTACGCTTCGCCTAGCTCGCGCACTCGCTCGACCGCTCCGGCGGCGCTGGCCTCGCCCAGCTCGCCCGACAGATTTACGAGTCTCACTTCCAGATCGTTAATCAACTGTTCGACATGTGTCAAACGGCGGGTTCTCTCGTACGCGGATAGGGTGCGCCGCGCCGGTTTGACGGGACGCTGTGGCGCGTCGTCGCGCGGGGCAGGTTGCGGAGGCGGCTGCTCGGCGGGCGCAGGCTCGCGCGCGGCCTGGCGGGCGGCCAGATATTCCTGATACGGGCCCTCGAAAACCGTCATCCCCCCCGGCTGCACATCCCAGATCTGCGTTGCCAGCGCGTCGATCAGGTAACGGTCGTGGCTGACAAGCAGGATCGTCCCGTCGAACGCGGACAACACATCCTGCAGAATCTCCTGGCTGGAGATGTCGAGATGGTTGGTCGGCTCGTCCATCATCAGGAAATTCGCGCCATCCAGCGCCAGCTTCGCCAGCGCCAGCCGCCCGCGCTCGCCCCCGCTGAGCGTAGACACCGGGCGGAACACATCATCGCCGGTGAACAGGAACGCCGCAAGATAGTTGCGCGCCTCGCTCAGCGGCAGGTTGCGGACGTTCAATAGCTCGTCGAGCACGCTGTTGTCCGGGTTCAGCCCTTCGTGCGCCTGCGCGAAATAGCCCG
>CAZVCM010000305.1:0-1882 GCA_964626105.1 uncultured Thermoflexus sp. | reverse complement strand
GGCTCGACCGCCGCGCCCAGCCGCGCCGTGCCGCTCAGCGGCGGCAGATCGTGCAGCAGCGTCTTCAGGAGCGTGGTCTTGCCCACGCCGTTCGGGCCGATCACCGCGGCGACCTCGCGCCGGTAAAGCGTGATATCCGGCACCTCGACCAGCGTCTCGTCGCGCTCGTAGCCGATCACCAGATTGTTGGTCATCAGCACCTTCTCGCCGCTGCGCAGATCCGCCTTGAGGTTGAGGTGGATGTGATGCAGGCGGCGCACCGGGGCGATCAGCCGGTCGCGTTTGAGGCGTTCCAGGCGGCGCAGGCGGCCCTTCGCCTGAGCGGTGTTCTGCCCAGCGATATTGCGGCGGATGTAGTCTTCCTCTTTGGCGATGAACTCTTGCTGCGCCTCGTATTCTTTCATGATGCGCTCGTGGCGCGCCTCGCGCTGCTGGGCGTAGTGGCTGTAGTTGCCGCGATAGACCTCGACGCGGCCCCATTCCATCTCCCAGATGGTGGTGATGACGTGGTCCATGAAATAGCGATCGTGGCTAACGACCAGGAGCGCGCCATCCCACGCCTTGAGGAAGCTCTCCAGCCACTCGACCGCGTTGATGTCGAGGTGGTTGGTCGGCTCGTCCAGCACCAGCAGATCGGGCGATTCGAGCAGCAGGCGCGCGAGCAGGGCGCGGGTCTTCTGCCCACCGGAGAGGTGCGCCAGCGGCATGTCGTAATCGTCCGCCGCGAAGCCCAGCCCCTGCAAGACCTGCCGCGTGCGCGTCTCATACGTATAGCCGCCATCGCGCTCGAACGCGTGCTCCAGCTCGCCATAGCGCGCCATAATCGCTTCAAGCGCGTCGCCTTCCGCCCCGCTCATTTCGTGCGTCAGAGCGTGCAGCCGCGCCTCACGCGCGCGCAGGTCCGCGAACGCGGTCATCATCTCGTCCCACAGCGTGCGATCCCCGGCCAGGTGCGGGCGCTGCGGCAGATAGCCGATGGTCAGCCCCTTCATGTGGCTGACTGTGCCCGCGGTTGGCTCTTCGCGCTTGATCAGCACGTGGAGCAGCGTGGTTTTGCCCGCGCCGTTCGAGCCGACCAGCGCGATCTTTGCGCCGTGCGGGATCTCGACGGTGATGTCGCTGAAGATGTCATTCGCGCCAAACGATTTGGCGACGTTGTTCGCGCTGAGAACGGCCATTTTGGAACCCTGAACTGACTGGACTTTCTCGAATCCACCGGCGCATTATACCATGCCTAGCGGGACGCTCTAGGGATTCTATCAAGAGTCTTAGAGTCGCTACAGTTGGCTTGTTTTTGCTCAAGATAGACACGGTATAAGATGATTTTGCTAAGAGCTTGCTTTTGGCTCTGCAAATATCTTCGAGAGGAAATGAACAATAATGACTGCTGAACCTGATCAGGAAGGATACTTGCAGCCGGTTGATGATGGACTACCTATGAGTGTGTGGGGATTTTGGGCGCGGAAGAAGCTCGATATTTTGGCTCGCTATATAAAGTCGTCGACAAAAGCAATGGCTTCACCCAAAATGCATTGGCGAAGGCGATATTATATTGACCTTCTAGCGGGTCCAGGTATGAGCCACATAAAATACCAACCCTCCAACATATTCCTTGGTTCTCCACTTATAGCACTTACCGATGAGACTGGTTTTACCGACTATATTTTTGTGGAAGCGGATGCAACGAATGTTATGGCTCTGGAAAAACGATGTGCAGCGGTAAGAAGAAATAGACCAGGGGGCAACATAGCGGTCTTGCCAGGTGATTGTAACGTCCTAATCGATGATATTGTAGATGAGATCAAATCTGTTGATCGGCCTCCATTCAGTAAAACCGATTGGAACTCCCTAGTGCTTGCGTTTCTCGATCCGGAAGGCTTGG
>CAZVCM010000304.1:0-4507 GCA_964626105.1 uncultured Thermoflexus sp. | reverse complement strand
CCCTCGCGCTGCGGCGGCTGCGGCGGATACGGGAACAGCTTCACCAGCGGCACGGGCACGCACGAACGCTTCATCGTGGACGCGGAACGCTTCGAGCAGCGCGCCGCCGCCAAGCAGCCCTAAACCGACTCCTCGCTAGGTTACCGGCGCAGGCGCACGCAAATTGACCAGCCACACCCGCAGCCGCGTCACACCGAATGCCAGCAGGAGCATGATGCCCCACATGAGAAGCTGGCCAGGAATAGTGTGCACGAAGATGAAATAGTTGTCGGCGGACGGGATATAGGTGAAATAACCCGGATCGCGCCAGGTCCCTTCGTCAGTGCTGTAGAATAAGTGATGGATGAGCGGGACAAACAGATACTGGACGCTGGCATAGCCCGCGAATAGCCCGATCGCCGTTGGCATCCGTAGCTGGCGCCGCCAAGTGGTGATCACACTGTTGATGGTGAGCAGTATCACGCCGATCAAGGCGACCACCAGATAACTTGCCGCCCTCGCCGATCTACCTTCTATCAAGTCGTCAAGGCCAGAGGTGACTAAGTACAGCCCGGTAAACGCCACGCCATCGACCATCAACAGGAGATGCGTCATCGGTTGGCGCGCTGCGCGCTCGCTAAACCAGAAGGCGATTGCCAGCGCGATCAGCAGCGCAGCGGTCACCTGAGCCGCATAGCGCAGCGGCAGCACCGGGTCGTTGACGGTCATCACAATCGCCGGGACGCCAACCACCAGCGGAACAGCGCACACCAGCCACACACGCCACCACACCGGCGCGTGATAGCTTTTCTTGACGCGCCCCGCGATGAAGTTCGCCGCGCCGTAGAGCACCATCACCGCGCCGCCTGCCACAAAGCCGGTCATCCAATAGCGACCGACCGTCATCCAGCCGAAAGGCGTGGTGTCAAAGCGCGACCCTATGTCGTGAAAATAGAGGAAGATGAAGTAGCGGTCGCGCACGGCGAACCAGTGGTAATAGAGGGCAAGCAGGAATGCGACAGTCGGCGCGGTGAACAGCAGTTCTCTGCGCCACGCCCGGAAGTCAGGCCAGCGCACCACGCTAGCCCTCGAATGAGAAGCGATCATTTCACCCTCCTGGAATAGATCCTGGCCTTGCTGTGTGCAATGCCCAACTCAATATTCGCCTCGGAGGACGTGATATTTGTAGCCTAGCACAAAAATATCCGCTTCGTTTGACGCTTTCCCTCTGCGTCGCTCACGAGACCCGTCTATGGCAGCGCGCCGACGCCATGTTTCAGATACGTGTCGTAGAACGTGATCATATTCTGGATGAACTGCCGGTCGCCCTCGCCGACGAAGGTGTGCGGCTGGCCTGGATAGGGCAGGCACTGCACGACCTTTTCGAGCGCCAGAAGCTGCTCGCACAGCTCGTTTGACCACACCGGCGGGACCAACTCATCCGCTGTGCCGTGATGGATGCTGACCGCCGCCTCGATCCGATCCAGGTAGTGGATTGGTGCGATCCGCAGCAGCGCGTCGTCGGGCACGTTGATTTCCGCCAGCCCGCGCTGCCCGCCAGACCAGCTTTGAATCGCCTCAAAGTTACGCCGCTCGTCGCCGCTCATCGCCGCGTAGAGCACCGCCGCCTTCACATCCGGGCTGACGGTCAGCGCGCGCAGCGAGATCCCGCCGCCCATGCTGTGTCCCCACAGACCGATCCGGTCCGGATCGGCTAGCGCCAGCGGGCCGGGCTGCCCGCCCTGATCGCGCACGATCGCGATCAGGTTCAGCACGTCGATCGCCATGCCCACGCGCAACAGGTTCGGCCCGTCGTCGGACGGCTTGTAGCCGCGCAGATTCGGGTGCAGCACGAGGTAGCCCGCCCGCGCCAGCGCGTCCGCGTAGCGCGTGGTGTAGTCGATCGTGTAGTAGATCTCCGGCTCGATGTAGCCGTGCAGCGCGATGATCACCGGGAATGGCCCCGGCCCTTGCGGCACGTTCATGAAGCCGTAGATCGTCAGGCTATCGCTCGGATACGAGATCAGGAAGCGATTGAAGTCAGTGTGGCTTTCCATAACCTCGTGCAGCGCCAGCGTTCCGGCGCCATAACTGCGCCTGGCGAGATAGTCGATCGTGTAGTTGCCATATGGATCGCCGGCGAGGGGCGTGGGGTCTTGCGCGCGAGCGGGCGATAGCGCACCCGGCGCGAGCATGGCAAGCAGGCAGAACAGCGCAAGCGCGACAGCGATAAATCGGTGCATGGTTTCTTTTCTCGTTGCTTGGGTGATGATTGGGCGATAGGTGGCAGTGAATACTCGATCAGGTGCTTCGGTGTGCGTGCGGTGTGACGGTGACAAACGACGGCCCGGCGCGTAAGTGGCCTGCCCCGACCGGCGACGCATTGTAGCGGATGTATCCGGCGGCTGCCACCCTTTGCTAGGCGCGGCCCGGCGGTGCGGAGACGATCCGCGCCCACCAGTGCGCGCCGTTGGTGTGCAGTTCAAACACGCGGCCACCGGCTACCCGCGCCAGCAGGTGCAGCCCATCATCGGCTTTCCAGCGGCGCCCGACGTCCTGCACGGCGAGCGGCGCGCCCCGCCACACGATCTGCGCGGGGATCGGCCAGCCATCAGGCGTCCAGGTTGCCTGGACCATGACAGCCTCGCGCTGCATCATAGCGCGCCCGCCAGATAGTCAAGCACCATCTGGAACGACGCGTCGGCAGACTGCGCGCGATTCTGCTGCCGGTCGCCCGTCCAGATGAAGCGCCGAACCCACATCCCGCGCGCCGAACTGAGCGCGACATAGGTCAGCCCGACAGGTTTGGTTGCGGTGGCGCCGTCCGGCCCGGCGATTCCCGTGACGGCAACGCCCAGATCGACCCCGAACAGCAGCCGCACACCGACCGCCATCTCCCGTGCGACCGGCTCGCTCACTGCGCCGTTTTCGGCGAGCGTCTGCTCGTCTACGCTCAGCAGGCGGCGCTTGGCACGGTTGGCGTAGGCGACCACGCCACCGATCATGTATGCGCTGCTGCCAGGGACATCAGTCAGGCGCGTGGCAACCAGCCCGCCGGTGCTCGACTCAGCGGTGGCGATCGTTAGCCCGGCGCTGCGCAGCCGCTGCCCGACGCGCGCTTCGAGCGTGCTTTCCGGCGTGGTGTCGTGGAGGGTCATGGCTTGTACTTCCCCGTGTTGTGAAGATCTGCGGCGTCGTTTATGAGGGATCATTCGCGCCTGTTTCGAGTATACGCGTTCGGGCACAGCGCGGCCAAAAAGCAAGGGGGAAACGTGTTAGAATCCTGTAGAAAGCGTGAGGATTGCCTGATTCAACCTTGACGCTGGTGGCAGGTAGGTGTATCATAGCCGCGCGCTTGGGAATTCGGCGCACCCACGTTGCGGGGTAGAGCAGTGGCAGCTCGTCGGGCTCATAACCCGGAGGTCGCAGGTTCGAATCCTGCCCCCGCTACCTAAAGAGAAGCCCCAGCCAGATGGCCGGGGCTTTTTTGTTTGTGCGCGTCAGGCAGCGGGTCAGTCGCGCCGCGCTGCCGAAAAGGCCGCACCGAGCGCCACGCCCAGCGCGATCCCGATCGCAATATTGTCCAGCGCCGTCCCGAAAACTAACCCAAGCGCCAGCCCGATGCCGATCCCAGACATACTGGAATGGCGCTCGTTCTTTTGCGGGTCTTGCGGGTCTTGTGCCATAAAGGGCGCTCCTGACGCTTGGAAGTGAGTCTGCGCGGAGAACAGCCGCGCCGGTCAATTGTCCTCGTCCTCGTGCAGAGCGTAACCGATCGCAACGCCAATCGCAATCCCTGCGCCGATGTTCCCCATCGCCAGGCCGAAGACAATCCCGATGCCGATCCCCGTCGCGATGCTATCCCATTCCCGCTGCCGCTTTTTCTTCTTTTCCGGGTGTTCCGCCCAGTGCGGTCGCACCCGATGTCGTCAAAGAGATGGTGGATATAACTAAATGTGTGAGTGGTTCGGCGCGGTGCACGGCAACCACGCGGGACACAAGTGTCCAATTCCTTATACGACCGCAGAGGGGAAGAGTTGCAGCGCGCAAGGGGAAACAAGCCCATACCGTCCCGGCAGTCTGCTGTCAGACTGACTTGCTCGTGCCGACAGCGCGAACTGCGCGAGTGCCGCAGCGATCTGGGCGGTCAGGCGACCGACCTCGGGCGGCGGTTAAACTTACTTTTCCGTCGATGATCCTTCAGACCAGATTTTTCGTTGTGATAGAGCGTGAGAACGAGTACGATGCCGTGCTCGACCTGCTCCGTGTGCACGCATACCCCAATCAGGCGTGCGATGCGCGGGTCGCGCAGGTCGTCCTGGGGAACATCGCGCCGGCAGAGAAAGTACATCTTGGTACCTGCTCGGTGGACGCGCCGGCCATGTTCCAGAACATACAGAACGTCACCTTTCGAAATGTTGCGCTGCGCGCAACGCTGCTCAGCATGATGTGTGAAACGCACATAGGTGTCTATGATGTCCGTCTCCTTTGCTCTATCGACTGCCGGGACGGTATGAACTTGTTAAGG
>CAZVCM010000303.1:0-4508 GCA_964626105.1 uncultured Thermoflexus sp. | reverse complement strand
GCCTCAAAAGTCTCGTATGCCAGCGCGAGCAAGGGGTTCATTGTCTCAAGCTGTTCGAGCGACGCGCCAGACTCCAGCGCGATCTCGTTCTCTTGCGACATCATAATGTACACAAACGGCAGCCCACCCACGTTGAACGCCTCTTCGTACAGCGCCTGCGCCAGTGGCTCGGCGTCCGGGCTCATGGCGCGGATCAACACCCGCTCGCCGGGCTTGAGCGCCAGCGAGTAGTTCACCAGCACACTGGCGAGTTTCTGAATACGAGCATCCATCGATAAACGTTCCTTCCGGTTGCGTGAATCAAGTATTCGACAATGAGCCAACGGACACGTGCGTCCGGTTCTCTACGAAAATCAGCAGGTTCTCCCACACTGGCCAGACCTGCGTAACACGATCATCAATCTCGGCGGGGTGCGTCTGCGCGAGCGTCTGCGCGATACGCGTCATCAACCGCAGCGCGCCAAGCGTTTCCCAAAAGACGCAGTCCGCAATGCTGCCTGCCGCTGCCTCGTATGCTTGAATGAACTGATCGGCCAGCGGCAGGCCATACGCCGCCAGCGACGCGCTCGCATAGCCAACATCCAGGCGCGGGTCGCCCAGCGCTGCGCTCTCCCAGCCGAGCACGCTGGTAACCTTCGTACCCTCGGCCACCACGTTGTGCAGCGTGTAATCCCCGTGAATGACGGTCTGGGGATGCTCTGGCGCAGAAAGCGCGCGCGCTTCCAGCCAGGAAAGGATACCGCGCAGTTCCGGGTTGCCAAGCGACTCGGCGGCGCTGGCGAGGCTCTCCAGCAAGAAGCCGCGCGGCTTGACCGGCAGATCGGGCAGCTCGCTCCAATGCAGCCCATGAAGCTGCGCCAATGTCTGCGCGAAGCTGATCCCGACACGCGCGAAAAACGCGTGAAGCTGCCCTTCTGTCCCGCGCCCCTCGACGTACTCGCTCAGCACCAGCAAGAAGCGCGTGTGATAGCTCCAACCCAGGTAATACACGTCCGGCACGCAGAAATTCACCGAGCGTAGCGCCTGTTGCGCGGTGAACGCGGCAAATCCGCGCGACTGGTGTAGCGGCGGATAGCGGCGCAGGAGCACGCTGGGTGGCAGGGCCGGATCGTCCAGCGCAAACGCCAGGGTATGCGCCGCGGCTCCGACCGGTAGCGGGATGGCGGTTGTCGGCACGGGGCGGCCAAAAGCCAGTTGTAGAACGGTCTCGATCTCGGACGAGGGGTGGTCGCTCATGCCGCTACGCTCAACCTGTCGAAGCGGGCGGCTCCGCCAGCGCCTGATCGATCGCCGCCAGGAGTTCATCCATGCCGTCGATCGGGGCGGGCGACTCCGCCAGGAACGCCAGACCGTCGCGGATGGTCGCCAGCAAGCCCGGCTCTGGGTGGTTCGCGCGCACCAGCTCGATCTGTTTCAGCGCTTCGTTCCGCTGGCCGAGCGCGACCAGCGCCTGCGCGAAGTCCGCGCGCGCCCAGTTGTCAAGCGGATTCATATCCAGCTTGAGCCGAGCCGCGTCATGCACGCGGGAGAAATAGGCGCGCGCTTCGTCCACCGCGCCCTGATGCCAGTACAGGCTGGCGAGGTTGATCAACGGGTAGGACGAGGTCGGTGTGACTTTCTCTGCCTGCCGGTACGCCTCGATAGCGTCGTCGAAACGGCCCTGACGCCGGTACAGCCCGCCGAGCGAGCCATAGTACGATTCGCCTTCGGCGTCGGTCAGGTGCGAGTCAAGCTCTAGCGCGCTGAGCAGGCGCATCTCCGCTTCGGACCAGTATTTGTTACGCTGCGGGCGTACCTCGTCGTCGCGCAGGCTGTCCCCCTTGCGCCGCAACGCCAGCCCCAGCGCCGCGATCGCAGGTGCGAAGCCATCTTCTCGCTCCAGCGAGTGCTCAAGGTGCTGAATCGCGCGGTCGTATTCCTTGCGCAGCGAGTAAAGGTAGCCGAGCAGGTAGTTGATCGCGTAGTTATCCGGCTCTTGTTTGACAGCGTCGTTCAGGATATTGAGCGCGCTGGCGTGGTTGTGCGCGCGGACCTGCTGCTCGGCCAGCACAAGGTTATTCAACAGGCGGAACGAGCGGTCAGCGCGCTGGCGAGCGTCTTCGATCTCGCGCTGAGTGTTCGCCAGCGCCTCGTCCAGATGATCGCGCACGTCGCTTTCAAGCTGGCGCAGCGCGGCTTCACGCTCTGCAAAGCGCTGCTGCGTGACGGCGTTTTCGGCGCGAATGGTCGCGATCTGGTCCTGCACGCTGCTGCGCAGCATCCACGCGCCCAGCCCGATCATAACGCCGAGCACCACCGACGCGCCTTCCAAAAAGCTGAGGACGCTGTCCGCGAAGTTCACCGCGTCGTTGGCGCGCTCCAGCAGAGCGGTCGCGTCGCCGGGCGTCACCTCGTCGCTGACAACAATCGCCGCGCGCCGGTCTGCCTGCCACGCAAAAAACAGCGCGCCCGCCGCTAGAGCCACCGCCAGAAGCGGCCACAGCTCGGCCAGTCTTGCCCGCCAGGTGCGCGGGCTGTGGCTTGCGGTTCCGCTGGACAATTTGGCTTCCTTTCCCCCCGTCGAGGCAGCGCGCACCGCGTGTGCGGGCTGCGCCTCGTCTCCCATGGGTGTCTGTTAAGGATACGCCAGCGGCGGCGTTCTGCAAAGTATCGGACGGCACACGCCGCCCCTGATCTGCTTTACCCCGCGCCGGAGTGCCACTAGAATGCAGATAAGCGAAAACAGAAAGACACAGCCTGCTCGCACAGAAAGCGCGAGGACCCGCAATGACACAAGGCGCGCCATCCAACCGGCCCGGCTCCGACCGGCTCACGCCCCGGCGCTCGACGCCGCCCGCGTTCGACGTTTCGTGGACCGGGCGCGCAAGCTGGCGCCAGCGCCTGGGCTCCCTGCGAGAGCGCGCCGCCGCCAACAGCATTATGTGGTGGGCGTTACTGGTCGTCGAAGGGCTGGTGATCGGGCTTGGGCTGGCGCTGCTCGGCCTAATCTGGCTGCTGGTGGTCGGCGTCGCCGCCGATCTGGAATGGCTTGGACGAGTCGGTATCGCGCTGATCATCGGTGGCGTGATCGTCTTTCTGCGCTACCTTGCCGCGCCCGTCACCGCGCGCTGGATCGTGAACGTGCCGCCGGGCTGGTATTACGTCGTCGAAGACCGCGACACGACGTTCGAATATCTGGAGCCGGGGCGGATGATCGTGCCCTGGCGCTGGAACACGCGCGTCGTCCCGTATGTCAATTTCAACACGCTGCGGCTGACCGCCCGCGTCGAGAATGTGCTGGACTCCGACGAGCTGCCCGTAGACCTCGACATCGCGCTATCGCTGCGCTTTAACCCCACATACGCGGACGAATCGCTGTATGAGACGCTGCGCAGCTTTACGCACGAAGACCAGTTCGAGGCGCTGATCGCCGACAGCGCGCGCGACATCGTCTACGAACATCTGTCACGCCTGCGCCTGATCGGTGGTGATCCGGTCCCGCTCGACGTGAAAACGCTCGAAAGCGTGATCGTGGAAGAACTCGCGCCCTACGAGGCGTACGGCTTACTGCCTGCTGCCGAGCGCCCGGTCACCGTGACCGTCATCGCGCCGCCAGCTGTGCGCGACGCCTATCAAGCGATCTGGACGCAGCCAGTCCAAGGGCGGAGCCAGTCCGAAATTTTGCGCGAGATCGAGCACGTAGCGGACGATCTCGAAGTGCCGTTCGACGAAGCGTTGCAGTTGTTCTTCTTGCTACAGCGCGGGATGCCGCCGCCGCGCGCTATCCGGCAAACGCAGCAAGCTGCCCAGGCGCCGCCCGCTGAGTCGCCTGCAGAGCCGCCTGTCGAGCCTGTGCCCGCCGAACCGGCGCCTGCCGCGCAGTGGGTGCCGCCGCGCGCCGTGGACGATCCGAACTACATGCCCGATCCATTCGCTCTGCGCCGCGAGCGCAAGCGCGAGCGCAGCGCTGGCCGCCGCAGCCGCCGCGCGCAGGAGTGACACGCCCGGCCAGCGATCGACGGAAGGAGACACGATGACCCCTCTCAGCCGTGGCGGGCCTTCTCCCCGGCGGGGCAAGCGCCGGATCGTCTCGCTGCCGGGCGTGGTGAAGGGCGTCGAAATGCGCTCGCAGTTGGAAGTGCGCTTCGCCGAGGAGTTGGAGCAGCGCGGCATCACCTGGCGCTACGAGCCGGAACGCATCGGCGCGGGGCATTACCTTGTGGATTTCTATTTGCCGGATTTCCACACCTGGGTCGAGGTCAAGGGGCGCTACGAGTTCCGTGACGACCTGCTACTCCCGAACGTGGCGGTCAACCTCAAGCGGGAGCGCGGCGAGCGGTTGTTCCTGTGGATGGAGAAGAAAGCGTATCTCGTCGGGCCGAAGTCGTTCACGCCGCTGACGCTCGACGAGTTCTGGGAAGCGGTGCAGAACCCGCCCGGCGAGTTAGACCTGTGGTGAGCGCGTAACAGGAGGTGGCGATGCGTGTGTATCTTGTGCGGCATGGCAAAGCAGCGCGCGGCGGCTACGC
>CAZVCM010000302.1:0-4564 GCA_964626105.1 uncultured Thermoflexus sp. | reverse complement strand
GTCTAGGTCGTATGATAATACTCGTGACGCCGCCGGAAGGAAAGGCGCTCGGAGACAGCCCGCCTACTGGTTCAGCTCGTTCTGGACCGTCTGGTACAGCGACGCAGCTTTCAGCTCGCTGAGCGTGTAGCACGGCCCGCCCAGCCACTCCGCAAGCTGCTTCGCCAGCCCCTGATCAAACGCCGCGTGCTCCATGTTGATCGTGACGTTGCGGATGTCGTCTTCTTTGATCGTCTCGGCGATGCGGCGCGCTTCTTCGAGCGGCGGCAGCTCGCTCATCGAGACGTTGCCCGCCCCATCTGTCAGCAAGATCATCAACGGCAACACGTCGGGATGGCTGAGTTGTTCTTTGTGAAACACCTGATGCGCCAGCCACAGCCCGGCGGAGAGCGGCGTCTTCCCGCCGACCGGAATATCCGCCAACGCCTTTTTCGCGAGCGTGACGGAGTTTGTCGGTGGCAGGACGAGCGACGCGCGATCTTTCTGGAAGACGACCAGCCCCACCCGGTCGCGGCGCTGGTAGGCGTCCGTCAGCAAGGACATGATCGCGCCCTTCGTGGCGTTCATGCGCTCGGCAACGGCCATGCTCCAGCTTGCATCCACCACAAAGAGGATCAGATTGCCGGACTTGCGCACGCGAATCTTGCGCTGCAGGTCGTCCGTGCGCAGGGCGTAGGCGAGGCCGTGCTTTTCGCGCTCAAGCTGGTGCGGCGCGGCGGCGCGCAGCGTCGCATCGAAGGCGATATCGTCGCGGCGCTTCCCGGCGGGGCGCGCCTGGATATAGCGGCCATGCTTGCCTTCGGTACGCGTGCGGCTGCGACGGCCCTGCAAGCGCCGGGTGAGCCGGTCTAGCGGCGTATCCAGGCGGCGCGGGGTGAATTCCTTACTCGCGTCGACCTGCTTGCCGCCTTCCCACCAATGGGCATCTTGCGGATGATCAAAGACATCCTGCGGCGCGGGGGGCGCTTCGGTTTCGGATGTTTCGGCGTCTGGCTGACCGGTCTGCTCGGTCAGCCGCTCACTTTTTTTTCCGTTTCCGCGGCGGATTCGTCAGCGGCGGAAGGTACATCGCTGGACTGGTCGTCGTACGACTCAGCGATTGCGTCCAGCCGTTCCTCAAGCTCGCCTTCGTAGAGCGTCGCCTCGCTGAATGGCCCGCGCTTGAGCCGGTGTGGCAGCGCGAGTTCCGCCGCGAGCAGGATGTCGCGCTCGGTGATGTGCGTCCGGCCCTCGAAGGCGGCGTGCGCCCGCGCGGTCTTCAGGATCACCAGGTCGGCGCGGTGGCCGTCTACGTGCAGGCTGGCGGTGAGGTTCGCGATCGTGAACAGATCGCGGTGCGTGTATTCCACATCGTCGACAATGTGCCGCGCCGCGTCGATTTGCTCGGACAGCTCGCGCTCGCGCGGGAGCCACTCGTGCCGGAACGCTTCCGGGTCGGCGTCATAGTGGATATGCCGTTCCAGAATCGCCATGCGCTCCTGCGGGTTGCCCAGGCCGTGCACTTCAACGGAGAGCGCGAAACGGTCCAGCAATTGTGGGCGCAGCTCGCCTTCCTCTGGGTTCATCGTCCCAACCAGAATGAAGCGCGCCGGATGCTGGAAGCTGATCCCCTCGCGCTCGACTACGTTCACGCCCATCGCCGCCGAGTCCAGCAGCAGGTCGACCACGTGATCGTCGAGCAGGTTCACCTCGTCCACGTAAAGGATGCCGCGATTGGCGGCAGCCAGCACGCCGGGGTCAAAGTGGCGCTCGCCTTTCTGGATCGCTTGCTCGATGTCGAGCGTGCCGACGACGCGATCTTCGGTTGCGCTGACGGGCAGGTCGATCAGGCGCGTGCGGCGCATTTTGACCGGAAGCTGCTCGCCACGGGCGATGCGCTCGCGGCATTCTGTGCACAGCCGCTCAGGTTGGTGCGGATCGCAGTTGAAGCGGCAGTCGGCCACGACCTCAATATCCGGCAGCAGCGCCGCCAATGCGCGCGCCGCGGTCGATTTTGCGGTGCCGCGCTCGCCGCGAATCAGCACGCCGCCGATGCTTGGGTTGACCGCGTTGAGTGTGAGGGCGCGCTTCATGCGCTCTTGGCCGACGATTGCGGTGAAGGGGTAGACAGCTTGTCGCACAATAAGCCTCGAATGACTGAGTTTTCCGATTGCGAAGCGACCTGATTATAGCGCAGACGCCAGCGGCATGGCAGGGCCGATTTGGTGCGAACGCATAAAAACCGCGCCGCCTCGACACCTGCAGACAGGGCGAAGCGCGCGGTTATTGACAGGTTATCGACAAACTGTTGACAGCTATTGACCGGGTGTGTTGATGGTTTGAGCGGGTTGTCGCCAGCTTATCAACAAGTTTTCCACAGCTTAACGCCAGGTGTGTGCATAACTGGCATCCGGATCGAAAAACTGCTCCGGCGCGCCGAACGCGGGCTTCAGATCGAACAGCCACGTTGCGGACGGGTCGTAGTGCGCGAAGAACGGGCGCTTGACCCACGACGGGTCGCGACCCTGCAGGAAGCTCATCACAAACACGCGCTGCCCGCCGACTTGCGCGACGCCGTTGATCAACACCTTGCCCGGTGTAGCAGACATCACCGGCCCGCGAACCGTGCGCGCCAGCCCAGATACCTGGCTGTACGCCTTGCGGAAGATGCCGTACGACTCAGCGAGTGGCACTTCGAAGTAGTTTTTCGGGCCGGTGTCCCGGCTAACGAACATATAGTAAGGGATCATCCCCAGCTTGACGCCCTGCTTCCAGAGCGCGGCCCAGGCGCGGGCGCTGTCGTTGACGTGGCGGATGATCGGCGCCTGCATCCGGATCTCGCAGCCGATGTCCCGCAGGCGCCCGATGGCACGCTGCGCAACAGGCATCGCCAGCTCACGCGGATGGCTGGCGTGCGCCATGATGGCAACATGACGTCCGCTGCGGATCACCTGCTCCAGCAGGCGGAGCGCGTCGTCGGCGTCGTCATCGGTCACAAACCGCTGCGGCCAGTAGGCGAGCGATTTCGTGCCGATGCGGATGGATTGCACATGCGCTAGCTTGGGCGAGAGCAGTGGCTCGATATACGCCCGCAGCGCGCGAGTTTTCATGATCATCGGGTCGCCGCCGGTGAACAGCACATCGCTCACTTCAGGATGCGCCGCCAGGTAGCGGACCAGGTCGTCGGCCTCTTTGGCCGCGAACTTTAAGTCTTGCATGCCGACAAACTGCGCCCAGCGGAAGCAGTACGAGCAGTACGCGTGGCAGGTCTGTCCCCGGCTGGGGAAGAACAGCACGGTCTCGGCATATTTGTGTTGCAAGCCAGCGATCGGCTTGCCGTCCAGATGCGGAACATTGTGTGTGAGCTGCCCCGCGGGGTGCGGGTTGTGGCGCAGCCGGATCGCGTCGGCGGTGGCGCGCAGTTCTGCCTTGGCGCCGCGGCGAATCAGCGAGGCGATGGTGTTGAAGTCTTCGTCAGAGAGCATCCCGCGCTGCGGGAAGGTGAGCTGGTAGATCGGATCGTCCGGGACTTTCTCCCAGTCGATCAGGTGGTCGACGATGTAGGCGTTGGTGCGGAACGGGAAGACGGCGGATACGACTTCGATCTGCTCGCGCAGCTCTGGATCAAGCTGCTGGATTTGCGGCAGCGAGCCATACGATGTACGCGTGATAGGCTGGTAAGCAGCTTGCTGTGTGATTTCGATCATCGCTCTCTCCTGTAGTGGGCCGCGTCCCTCAACCGCTTGGGTCAGGCAGCGCGGACAACGGGATTCTAAGGACGACGCCGGGATCGGATACCCAGTGGGCGCCAGTCGTCTGCTGGACGTCAAACCAATGGCGACCGCTGACGATTCATTTGTAGCTGATTCGCGGAAACAGAGCGCGTGGCTCGCACTGCCGGTCGGCGCAGGGGCCACAATCTGCTCTGCGCGGGCAGGCCGGCTGGCTCAGCCCCAAAATGGAATTACTAAATGGTCGTACGTGATAGCGATTGGTGATGAATTGCCGAATATGCGTCCATTATACCTTATTTTTTGACATTCGTGGAAATTGTCACGCTTGGGGCCGCTTATCAGCGATTGTTATCAGACTTCCCGGCGCGGCAGTTTGCGCGCTGGCCGCCCCTGCGCTGGAGCAAATGTGGAAAAACACGCGGATTCGTTTGATAATAAGTAGTCCTGTGTGTATAATGCCAGCGCGTTCGCGAGTACCGGAGATTTCTCATGCAGTCCAACAACCCGACTCTCGGTGATGATTGGCGCCCCGACGAGGAGCAGCCAGACACCGGGCAACCTATGGCCGATTCTCAGGATGATCCTGAGCTGATGGCGACCGACGACCAACCTGTTCTTGAAGATGCAAACAGCGTGCCAGTAGCTGCGTCTGAGCCGCGCGCTGAAGATGAGCCTGCTGCCGAGGACCTGTCCGAAGATGCAGGCGCGCAGGACGAAGGCGTGACCGAGCCGCGCGTGCCGGAAGACGAAGGCGAGGACGTGGCTTATGCGCAAGACGACGCCGACGACGTCGATGATGGGACCGACCTGAGCGTGGCCCCGGACGACGACGCGGTTGAGGATGACGCGCG
>CAZVCM010000301.1:0-4564 GCA_964626105.1 uncultured Thermoflexus sp. | reverse complement strand
CGCCGGTGTCGAGGTTGTGCCAGTCGCGCCGGAAGACGGTCAGGCCGCCGAGCCGGTCGACGCGCCCGAGATCGAGGAAATCGAAGAGGCAGACGAATCGGAAGACGAGCAGGAGACCACGCTCGATCCCAGCGCGCTGTACGAGGACCTTGTTGCCGACGCGGGCTATCAGCAGGCGCTGGACACGGACGATGTCGTCGGCCTGTACCTGAAAGAAGCCGGGCGCGTGCCGCTACTCACAGCGGACGAGGAAGTCGCGCTGGCGAAGCGCATGGAAGCGGGACGTCTGGCTCAGGAGCAAATTGACGAGTACGGCGACAGCTTGTCGCCTGAAGATGTCTATGAGTTGCAAGAAATCGTCGAGGATGGCGACGCCGCACAAGAGTATCTCGTGCGCGCCAATTCGCGCCTCGTGATCAGCGTTGCCAAGAAGTATATCGGGCGCGGCGTGCCGTTCCTGGACCTGATCCAGGAAGGGAACATCGGGTTGATCCGGGCAGCGCGCAAATTTGAGTGGCAGCGCGGGCATAAGTTCAGCACCTATGCGACGTGGTGGATCCGGCAGGCGGTTAGCCGCGCCGTAGCCGACCAGGGCCGGACAATTCGCGTGCCGGTGCACATGGGCGATCAGATCAACCGGATGCGGCGCGTGCAAACGCAGATGGCGCAACAGCTTGGCCGCGAGCCAACCATGGAAGAAATCGCCGAGGAGTTGGAAACAACGCCCGATAAAGTTGCAGATTTGGTCGAAATCTCGCGCCGCCCGATCAGCCTGGAAACGCCGATTGAGGAAGACGCCGACTCGGAATACGGCGATTTCATCGAGGACGAGACCACGCCGCAACCGACCGAGGTGGTCACGCACAATTTGCTGCGCGAGCATCTGGCGCAGGTCTTGGAGCGGCTGCCCAAACGCGAAGCGCACATCCTTGAGCTGCGCTATGGCTTGCTGGATGGCGAGACACATACGCTGGAAGAAGTCGGCCACGAGATCGGGGTAACGCGCGAGCGCGTGCGCCAGTTGGAGGCTCAAGCGCTCAACCGGCTCCGTCACTCGTCTGCGTATCAGCTCTTGCAGGACTATCTGTTGGAGGTCTGACCATGCGCGCCCAGTCGAAGCGAACCGTCTGGCTGCTCCCACTGCTGCTGGTGGTAGTGGGTGTCGTTCTACTGCTGGACAATTTTCTGCTGATCGACGTGGACCTGGCGCCCTACTGGCCGTGGCTGCTGGTGCTTGTCGGGCTGCAGGTGCTGGTCAAGGGTGACATCGCGCCAAGCTGGCAGGGGCACAGCTTCGGCATCACGCGCGGCAGCGTTCGCTCTGGCACACTTGAGATTGAAAGCGGCGAGATCGACGTGCAGATCCGCGCGCTGCGCAAGCCGGGCCGCCTGATCGCCGGGCAATACACAGCGCGCTCTCGCCCGAGCCTGTCTGTGCGCAACAATCACGCGACGCTCCAGCTTCAGCGCGGCCAAACGTGGTGGCTCTCGATGGCAGACTGGGATCTCGGCCTTGCAGGCGACCTGCCCTGGGGTTTGCTGGTCAGTAGCTGGCTCGGCAACGTCGATGTAGACCTGCGCGGGCTGGCGCTTGACCGCGCGGTGCTCGCTTCAGGAATGGGAACCGTCACCGCCGTCTGCCCTGATCGCGGCAGCGGGCCGATCTTCGCTCGCTCTACGTTTGGAGATGTGCGCGTCAACGTGCCCGAAGACATGGCAGCTACGATCATCGTGAAAGCGGGGCCGTTCGCTCGCGTGCGCGTTGACTCGCGCCGCTATGAAGAAACTGGCGATCATCGCTATGTCACGCGCGAAACTGAGGGGTATGTTCAGGACACGCTAGAAATCACCGTCAGCACGGTTTTCGGCACAATCCACGTAAACTGACAACAGCAGCCAAGAGTCACGAAAAGCAGCCGGAAGCGAGGTGCTGCTTCTGGCTGCTTTTGCTGTCGCTACCTAATTCGCTACTTGATCGAATCGAGTGTAACCACCGCCGGTGCAGACTTGCGGCGCTCTGAGCGCGGTTTGACCGGCGGGCACTCCCACGCTTCGGCGGGAGTTTGCATCCGCGTCTTCGTAAACTTCGGCAGAATCCCGCAGGCGAAGCACCCATCGCGGCAGTCGTGGCGCGTTTCGCCTTCCTGTGACATAAGATAGTCCTCGACCAGGAACTTCTTCTTGACCGCGATATCAATGTGATCCCACGGGAAGACCTCGTCCACCGCACGCTCGCGATGCGTATAGAACGCCATATCCAGCCCGCACTCGTCAAACGCTTGCTGCCACGCGGCATGGTTATGATGCTCCTGCCACGCATCGAACTGCGTGCCAAGCTGCCACGCGCGCTCGATTACCGCGCCGAGCCGCCGGTCGCCTCGGCTGAGGAACGCTTCGAGCAGCGTGTCCTCGGGGCGGTTCCAGCGAAGGTTCAGCCCCTGCCCGCGCACCTGCTGCTTGAGTAGCGCCTGCTTGGCGCGAACCTGCTCCATGGTATCCAGCGGAACCCACTGAAACGGCGTGTGCGGCTTGGGAACGAACGTGCTCACCCCGACGTTCACCGTCGCCTTGCGACCGTGGATACGGTGTCCTTCCGCCAGCACCGCTTTCGCGAGGTCTACAATCGCTTGCACATCTTCGAGCGTCTCGCTCGGATGGCCGATCATGAAATACAGCTTAATCGTCAGCCAGCCTCGCGAATAGACCTCGCGGGCAGTGTCGATCACCTGTTGGTGCGGCACAGCCTTATTGATGATGTTGCGCATCCGCTCGGTCGCCGCCTCGGGCGCAAAGGTAAACCCGCTGCGCCGCGTATCCTGCAGCACGTCCATCAGATCAACGCTGACCGACTCGATCCGCAGGCTTGGCAGGCCGACGCTTAGGCTTTGCCCCGCGAAGCGCGCGCTGATCGACTGGACGAGTTCCTTCACGCGCGAGTAATCCGAGGACGACAGGCTAAGCAGGCCAAGCTCCTCGAAACCGGTGCTGCGCACGATCTCTTCCGCCGCAGCGAGCACTTCCTGTACCGAGCGCTCGCGCACTGGCCGCGTGACCATCCCCGCGTGACAGAAACGACAGCCCCGCGTGCAGCCACGCATGATCTCGATTGGCGCGCGGTTGTGAACCGTGTCCACATGCGGGACCAGGAACCTGGTAAATGGCGGCGGCAGGATCGGCACGATGCGCTTCGTCACCCGCGCCGGAATGTCCAGTTCGGTTGGCTCCACATGCGCGACGGTGCCGTCGTCGTGATAGCGTACGTCGTAGAAGCGCGGGACGTACACGCCCTCGATCGCCGCCAGCGCGCGCATCTGCGCCTCACGCGGCGCGCCGCGCATCGCCTGGAGCGTGCGCGCAACATCCAGAATCGCCTCTTCGCCCTCACCGATCACAAACGCATCAATGAAGTCTGACATCGGCTCTGGGTTGAAGCACGCGTGCCCACCCGCGATCACGACCGGGTAGCGCTCGTCGCGGTCGGCAGCGCGCAATGGCAGCCTCGCCAGATCGAGCATCGTGAGGACGTTGGTGTAAAGCTGCTCGTATGGCAGGCTAATCGCCAGCAGGTCGAAGTCCGCCACCGGGCGCTTGCTCTCCAACCCATAGAGTGGCAGCCCAACCTCACGCATGGCCGCTTCCATATCGGTCCACGGGCTGAACACACGATCTGCAAACATATCCGGCTGGTCATTCAGGATGCCATACAAGAGCATCCAGCCAAGATATGACATCCCAAGATCGTACAGCTCCGTAAACGCCAGCACGGCGCGGAAGGAGACTTGCTCCCAGTCCTTCTGGACGCTGTTGAACTCTCCCCCCACATAGCGCCCTGGCTTCTGAACCCGAAGCAGCACCTGCTCCAATGTTTGCTCAATTTGTTCTGGCGTCGGGTGCATCACGAACTCCACGCAGCTCTGATATTTTTACGACAAGTTTCAAGAGAATGGGATTATAACACGCTCGCAGCAGGTAGCGGGTGAAAGAGGAGTTTTGTCACTCGAATGTCACCTGAAGGGGCTAGACGCGGGTTTGCGGCGCCTGCCACTGCGCGTGCGCCACATTTCGCCTGATCTTCTCGCAAAAATTACGATCTCCGCCGTTGACATCCCGGCGCAATCCGCTACAATATTGTGCGTCCCACACGCGGACAGTCTGCCGAGGTAGCTCAGTTGGTAGAGCACTTGACTGAAAATCAAGGAGTCCCCAGTTCAAGTCTGGGCCTCGGCACTACATACAGCCTCTGGGAGCCAGGGGCTGTTTCATTTATACTACAATGCAATTGCTCAACTCAGGGATAGCACAACTGATATTCGGTTACCCCCTTTTTGCCGCGTCTAAACGCACACATGTGAAGGGAGAATGATGCTTAGCGGGATATCAATCGAGAGCCTCTTGATTGCCGCCGCCGCGCTGCTGCTCCTCAGTATCGCGGCCTCACGTATTTCGGGCAGGCTCGGCATACCGGCGCTCCTGTTTTTCCTGGTGGTCGGGATGCTGGCCGGGTCGGAAGGTATTGGCGGCATTGAGTTTGACGATCCGTTTCTCGCCCAACTGCTCGCCGTCA
>CAZVCM010000300.1:0-4576 GCA_964626105.1 uncultured Thermoflexus sp. | reverse complement strand
GCTATTGCACCTCTATTCGTTATCTGATCTCAGTGTGCGGCTTCACGTCTCGAATGCCGCTTATGCGCAGCAATTTGCGTATGCAATTTCTAGTTACATTTTGTTCCATCAAATGACAAAGAAAGCATCAACCAAGAGAACTTCGTCCAGAGGCTCCAAGAGTTCGTCGTACTCACAATCTCGAACGCAAGATCAGTCTAGGACTAGAGGTGGACATTCCTCACATTCGCGACAGCAAAGCCAAGACAAGGCACGACAGGAAACACGAAAAGAAACCTCTGGTACTACAGATCCCTATATCGTCTTACAAGTCTCTCCAAATGCTCAATGGGAAGAAGTAGCCGCTGCCTATCGAAGATTGGTTCAGATGTATCATCCTGACAAGGTGACGGGTCTCGCCCCTGAATATCAGGAAATTGCGGAAAGAAGGATGAAGGAAATCAACGCCGCATATTCTGAATTAAAGCGCCGCAATCGAAGGTGAATCATCGCGTGCGGCGCATCTCTCAACCCTGGTGCGTCTCGAACTTCTGCGCGTTGGCGAGGGCCAGCGCCGCTTGATTCGCCAGCGCCGTCATCACGCTGATGTGGTGCGCGCCGAAGCGGGCCAGCGCGCGGCGGCTGTCCACATACAGCAGCCCGATCGTCTGCTCGTGCACGCGCAGCGGTGCCGCGATCACCGTGCGCAGCTTAAGCTTCACAATGCTGTCCCATTTGCTGTAGGGCACGTCGCCTTGCGCGTCCGGCACGATGATCGGGCGGTGGCGCAGCAAGGCTGTCTGCACGATGCGCGATGACAGCGTCACCTCGCGCGCGCTAATATAATCCCCCGTGTTACTGCGCCCCAGCTTCAGGCGTGGCTCGCCGCTGGTGTTGAGCAGCAGCAAGAACGCGCGCTCTGCCTCGGCGAACGCCAGCGCGCTGTCGAGGATCAGCGTCATCAGCGTGAGGATATCGAGGTCGTCCTGCATGGCGCGCATGACTTGCAGCAGCAGATGGAGCGCGCGTAGCTCATCATTGACGTCGCGCGCCAGGGCCAGTTCCTCATGCACCTCGCGCAGCAGGCGATCTACTTCTTCCATGCGGCGTTTCTGGTCGTTGTGGTTCATGCCGCGCTCCTTCATTTTGCCAACCGTCTCCCCATAAAATAAACGACTACACCTGCTCTCGCGCCAGTTGCACGAAAGCGCGCACGCCGATCAGCGCCGACACAACCGGCAGCCACAGCACGCCAAACCCGGTCAGCAGGCCGATCAGCAGATCGCCTTGCGTCGAGTGGTCGCCGCTGCCCGGCAGCGCAGCGCCCACCCACCCGGCGCCCAGAAAGACCGCGACCAGCGCAATCCACCCGGCAGCCAGCGGATCGCGCGGCGGCGTCAGCATGTCCAGCGCCGAACGGTCCCCGCGTAGGGCGCGTGTGGCGACCAGCGTGCCGAGCATGAACGCGATCAGAGTCAGGACGATCCCCACGCCTACGCTGCTGAGGTTGTTCTGCGCGCGCCCGATCGCCAGCGCGATGACCAGCACGCCCGCCGCGCTCGCCCACTCGACGGGCGCGAGCAGCCAGTCTTCGCGCCGTGTGATGGGCGTCCGCGCCGCCAGCCGCGCGATCACCAGGCACGCGACAAGCGCCAGCCCGGAGACGATCAGCGCCGTCGCTTCAGATACCGGCGGGATTGTGCCGTCGGACGCGCCGGGCGCCCAACGCACCCATACGCCCCACGCCAGCCCGATGATCGCCGCCGCCAGCAGGTGCGGCAGGCGCGCGCCCCGCCCGGAGAGCAGCAGGCGCCACGCGGCCAATGCGCCGAGAAACGCCAGAGGTTGCGCGCCGAGCGGTCTTGCCAGCAGGCTCAGCGGTAGATCGCGCGTGGCGACGTGGCTGATCAGCGTGCCGTTCGCCAGCCCATACGCGCCAGCCAACAATAGCAGGCTCGGCGCGTCCGACGCCGCCAGCCGCGCAATGAGATCGAGCGCGATCGCACTGAACGCCAGGTAGAGCGGCGCCAGTCCGAGCCACGCCAGCAGCCCATAGTCGCCCGGCGCCTGCCACACGACCAGTTCCGAGAAGGTCAGCAGCAGCGCGGCAAAGCTGATCCGCGCGCCCCAACGCGCCCTAATGTTCATCATCGGTCCCTTTGGCGCGGTGTTTGAAAATCCGCCGCCGCGCCGTACAATTGCAGCGGCTTAATCTTCCACACCAGGAGATCGTGCGCTCGATGGATGCTGCCCGTTCGACGCTGACGACCACGATTCGCCCGATGACTGAGGCTGATATTCCCCGGCTGGCGGAGATTCGCGCCGGGTTCACCAGCGCGACAGTGTTGGACGTCGAGCGCAGTGGCGCGGGGATCGAGTCTGGCTGGCGGCTGGTCGAGCGCCCGCTGGCGCGCCCGTTCGACAAAGGGCGCGGCTACGACTTCGACCTGACCGAGCAGCGCAATGTCCTCGGGCGCTTTCAGCGCGGCAATGGGCTGCACCTCGTCGCAGAGCGCGGCGGGCGGCTGGTGGGCCTGCTGGATGTGTCGCCGGAAGAATGGAACAACACCGCCTGGGTGTGGAACCTGATGCTCGATTGTGACGCGCGCGGGCAGGGGCTGGGTCGGGAGCTGCTTGGTCGCGCGGCGACGTGGGCGCGCCGCCAGGGCTATCGCGCGCTGGTCTTCGAGACGCAGTCGAACAACGTCCCCGCCTGCAAATTCTACGCCGCGATGGGCTGCACGCTGGAAGGTATTCGCACCGCGCACTACACCAATGACGACCTCGCGCGCCGCGAAGTGGCGCTGTTCTGGCATTACCCGCTGATCTGACACAAGTTGATTAATCCTGGCTGCTGGCCTGTTGAAGCGCTGCTACGATCTCGGCGAGCGCGTTTGCCCCGCCCATATGCCCAAGCAGCGGCTTGAGCGCGGCCAGATCGCGTAACGCTGCCGTGTGGGGCTGGGCGCGGATGGCGCTGACCGCATTGCGCCATAGCGTGTAGGTCTGCGCGGGTGTCAGGCGGGCGGCGCTTGCCTCGGCGACGCGGCTCAGCGCGCGCGCCCGCATCACTGGCTCGTCGATCGCCAGCGCCGCTTCGAGCGCGAGCACGAGCGCGTCCTGCTGGCGATTCTGGACGTAGCCCTGCGCGTCAATGGCGGGGGCGATGGTCGCCAGCGCGCTGGCGCGGTCGTAACTGTCGACCAGTTGGGTAGCCGCGTCCAGCGCCTCGTCGAGCAGCGCGTCGCGCAGCGCCGGACGGTGATAGGGGACCAGCTCCAACAGCGCGTTGACACGCTCGACGGCGCTCGGCACGGCGCGCGCGGCGATCAGCGCAGCATCGCGAAGCTGTTCCGAGCGGCGCGGCAGCAGCGCGGTCAACACGTGCAGCCGGTCATACGGAGAAGCGATCGCCAGCGCGACCTCGATCGCCGGGTCGAGGGCGCTCTCAGGCAGCGCGGGCGCGATCGCGGCCAGGATCGACGCTTTGCGCCGCGCATCGCTCGCCTCGCGCGCCGTCTGGATCACGTCGAGCGCCACCCGCTCGCGCGGCTCGCTTGGTAGGAAGCTCATCAGGGCGCTGAGCGCAGGCGTCCGAGTGACTGGGTCGGTGATGGTGTAGGCGTCAGCCAGCGCGTCGGGCAGGCGGTCAGCAGGCAGGTGCGGCGCCAGAAAGACCAGCGCCCGCCCGCGCTCGTCCTCATCGGTGATCGAGCGGGCGGCGTTGAGCGCTTCGTTCAGGGCGCGTGCGCGCAGCGTATCGGGCAGGTGCGGCGCGAGGTCTACCAGCGCGGTCGCGCGCTCGTAACGCCGCTCAATCGCCAGCGCCGCTGCCAGCGCGTCGGCCAGCGCGCGGGCGCGCGCCGCCGATGAGAGATACGGCGCAATCGCCGACAGCGCCGCCGCGCGCGCCTCGGATGTACGCAGTTCCTGCGCGGTGTTGTAGGCGGCGACATTCAGTTCGGGTGTCAGATGTGGCGCCAACTGCGCGAGGGTGCGCGCGCGGTCCCTGTCATCGTTGATGCTCTTGAGCATCTGCAGCGCTTCGGTCAGCAGCTCGGCGGACAGATACGGCGCCAGCACGGCGAAGGCGCCGGCGCGCGCGTCGGGCCGGGCGATGGAGAACGTGACCGTGATCGCGTGCTGCACGCCGTCAGGGTTCTCGCGCAGCAGCCCGGCGGTCTCGATAGGCTGGGCCAGCGCAATCAGCGCAAGGGCGCGTGCGTCGTCGCCGTTAATCGCGGCGATCGCGTCCAGCGTCTCGGTCAAGACCGCTGATTGCTGTTCCGGCGCGAGATGCGCGATGAGACGCGTCAGCAGGTAGGCGCGGGCATCAGGTGTATCCAGCGCACTGGCCAGCTTCAGCAGGCGGGTGTGAAACTCTGGCGGAAGATGGGCGGGCAGGTCGCTCAGCGCGGTGGCTCGTGCGAACCCGCTAGGGATGCTCGCCGCCGCCTCAAACGCCTGCGCGACCGCTTCGCGCTGCACGTCGGGCGCCAGCTTTTCAATGATCGCGCTCAGCGCGCGCACGCGTGAGGCCGGGTCGATGATCGCGCCCACGGCGCTCAGCACGCGCTGTTGCAGCGAGGGCAACAGC
>CAZVCM010000299.1:0-4653 GCA_964626105.1 uncultured Thermoflexus sp. | reverse complement strand
GTGCCGGTCTACACGCACACCTGCGGCCATCTCAACGACCGGCTGGAACTGCTGATGGACACTGGCACCGATGGCGTTGACACGCTCGATCCGCCGCCGATTGGGGATACCGAGCTGGCGGACGCCAAGCGGCGCATCGGGGAGCGCATGTTTATCAAGGGGAACATGAACTCGGTGTACCTGCTGCAAGCGCCGACGGTCGATGACGTGCGCGAGCACGCCCGCGAGCGCCTGCGCGACGGGATGCCCGGCGGCGGCTACATCCTCAGCACCGCGTGTTCGGTGTCGCCGCGCGTCGCGCCGGAGAAGCTCGAAGCGCTCTATCCGCTGGTGGAGTCCGAGGGGCGCTACGAGGCGTAACCTCTGCCATGCGGCAAGACGACCGGCACACGAGTTAACACACGTTCGAATGTAGGGGCCGAGCAAGCTCGGCCCGTGCTCTCAATTCACCTGTGAAGGAGGTACAAAAACGGGCGGACCAAGGTCCGCCCCTACAAAACAACCACCTGTCTGGCGGTTACAGCCCTATTCCGCCGCGCGATAGACCGGGTCTGCCGTGCCGAGCGTGTAATCCGTCATTGCGGAGTCCTGCCCAAGTACCCGACGCACGAAGTCCGGCCACCAGTTGACTTGCTCGCCGCGCGCCTCGCACTGCGCCAGCGCGACCTCGGACTCGGTCGCCATGCGCTGGCCGAGGCGCACGATCTCGTCGCGGCTGAACTTGTGCGCGTCCAGCAGCCAGCGCCGCCCGATCTGTGCGTGGAGCACTTCATCCGCCCAGTCATAGTCCTGAAACGCGGTTGCCAGCGCGTCATTCGCGTCGACGGCCACTTCCCACTCGTACTTTTTGCCGGTCTTGGCGGGCATCAGGCTCTGCTCGATGGTGTACAGCACGGCGTGCGCCTCAATCGGATTCATGTGCTGGTTCAGGCGCAGCGCGAAGCCCGGATGCAGCGGGATCTCGCGCTTCCAATCGACACCCTTGTTTTCGAAGTACACCGCGCCCATCATCGCGTGGCGCGCCTCGTCCCAAAGCTGGCGGCACATATCGACGTAGTACGCCCAGGGCATGTCCTCAGCCTCGGCGATCATACGCGCCATCGCCTCGGGCACGTCCATTTCCAGCGTGCGCTTGCACATCAGCGCAAGCGTCTTCTCCTCGACCGGCACGCCCGGCGTGCGCGCCACTTCTTCCGGCGGAAAGTCGTATTACCCCTGGCCGATGAAGCGATCGTCGAGGCGCGGGAATATGTCCGGCGCTAACGGGCCGTGCGCGCGCGGCGACGGCAGATGCTCCGGCGCGGGGCGGTCGTTTATGACCCCGCCCGCCGCGTCGAGATACGCTCGCAAGTGCGCCGCCCACGCATCCGCCCGCGTGCGGTCCTCGGCGGTGACAGTCAGCGCGTCAATTGCCGCGCGGCCCCAGGCGAGCGCGTCTTCTGCTTCCATGATCGCGTAGCGCAGCGCGCGCCGCGTCGGGTGGTCGACCAGCGGATTGCTCTTGTCATAGTGCGTTCGGTAAGCGTCGAGCAGCGCGGGCTTCAGCACGCCGTACAGCCCCACCATCTTCTCAAGCGTGTCTTGCGCGCGCCAGAGTTCCCCAAAGAAGCGGTCGAGCCGTTCATCCGGGCTGATGTCCATACGCGGCGGGGGATTGCGCATCTCGCTAATGCGCTCGCGGAACAAGCGCGCGTGGTCGGCGTCCTGGTAGAGGTGCAGGCTGAGCGCCTCTTTGACTTCCCACTCCGGCGTAGGGTTCAGCCAGTAGAGGCCGGTTTCCATCGCCCGCTTCTCAATCCAGGCATAGCGCAGCATCAGCGCAACGTTGTCCGCCACGCTGTAGCCGGGCTGCGCCGCCTGTTCGTACGTGCAAAGTCCTGCCAGGGTCGGGATCGCCATCACAAAGTCTCCTTCACTCACTGCGCAAACTCTACCCCATCGTGTAGGCAATAGCGGGTTTTTATGATTATGATGAGAGTATATCTAATTATCGCGCGCGCTGATCCATCCAAATGACTTGTTTCGGGCGTATAGAGGCGTGTAGGGATGTTTATCGGAAGCGAAAATCGTTTGGGAGACAGTGACTCATGAAGACACGACGGTTTCGAATCGCACTGATCGGATGGCTGGTGCTGCTCTCGCTCGCCGCACCCGCGCTCGCGGGGTCGCCCCGCAACTTTCGCGCCCACCTCTCGCAGGAAGCGCCCGGCGTCGAGACCCAGGCGCAGGGCCAGGCGATCTTTCAGGTGAATAAAGCAGGGACGGAAGTCCGTTACAAGCTGATCGTCGCCAATCTGGATGAAATCACCGTCGCGCACATCCATCTCGGTGAAGCGGGGACGAGCGGCCCGCCGGTGGTGTTCCTGTTTGGCCCGGTTGACCCACCTGTGACGCAGAACGGCCCGCTGATTGAGGGAACGTTCACCGAGGCAGACCTGATCGCCCGGCCCGCGCTGGGCTTTGGCGGGACGCTGGCTGAGCTCATCGCGCTCATGGAGAGCGGCGGGGTCTACGTCAATGTCCACACGACCGCTTACCCCGGCGGCGAGATTCGGGGCCAGATTCACTGATCGGCCGGTTATATCTCCCTCTCCCCCCCTTTACGACCGGGAGGCTCTGCGCGCGAGTCTCCCGGTCCGCGTTCAGGGAATCCACACGGGATTCGTGTCGTCTGCCGTGCTGTACGTCACGCGCCGCAAGCCCGTGCCGTCGGCATTGATGACGTAAATCTGCGAGGCGAACGCTTCATGGTTGGAGCTAAACGCGATCCGCTGCCCATCGGGCGACCACGCCGGGACGTAGCCAAACGCCTGATCGGTCAGCAAGCGGCGCTCACCGCTCGCCAGGTCGTAGAGGTGCAGCCGGTTGTAGCCGTCCTGCGCGGAAGTGAACACCAGATACCGCCCATCCGGTGAGAAGTCCGGTGAGTCATCGCGGAACCGGTTGAACGTCAGCCGCCGGAGCGCGCCGGTTTCGACGTTGAGCAAGAACAACTCGCTGTCGTCATAGTCGCGCCGCCGGTCGGACGGTTTTCCACCAAACACCAGCCAACGCCCATCCGGTGACCAGGAGAGCGTCGGAAAGCGCGCCCAGAACTCGCCCAACTCGACACGCTCCCATGTCACCGTGGAGATCATGCTTA
This sequence comes from uncultured Thermoflexus sp., assembly GCA_964626105.1. Taxonomy (GTDB): domain Bacteria; phylum Chloroflexota; class Anaerolineae; order Aggregatilineales; family Aggregatilineaceae; genus DYGX01. The sequence goes on along the minus strand of CAZVCM010000299.1, from coordinate 1,511 downwards.
GCTGCCAGCGCGGCCTGGTATGGCGCCACGACGCAAGCCACTCCCCGTCCGGCGAGGCAGCATAGCGATGCGCGTCAAGGCCGTTGTACCCACTCAGGACCGTGTCCTCGCCGGTTTCCAGGTTAACAACTCGCGCCACGCCGTTGCGGCTGTATGCCAGCCGTTGCGCAAGCTCCGGGGTCGGCGTCTGCGCCTGAAGGTCGGGCGCGCCGCCGGGACCGGCACTCGCAAATGGTGCAAGCGCCAGCCCTGCGCCGAGCGCAAAGATCACCAGCGCGCCCAGCAGCGCGTTCCTCACACGATCGCGCGCTACCATCATCTTCCTCCTTACTCACAGCACGACATACGGGATCGTCTGCGGGCCTTCCGGCAGCACACAGACCGTCATCCCCTCGCCATAGCGCGCGCGAAGCTGCTCCAGCGCCGCGCCAATGTCCCGGCAGGGCGTTAGCAGCGCGTCGCGAAGCTGCGCGTCGGTCAGGTTGTGGCTGTAGAACAGCACATCCGCGCGCTGGCTGATCAGCGCCTGGACCTGCACCTGCCACATATCCTGCGACGCGAAGCCCGGCGTACGCACCATCGCCAGGATATCATCCGGGCTGTGGACTTCCGCCAGCAGCCGCCGGTACTCGCCATGATCGGGTAGGCCGTCCCAGCAGTCGGCGGCGATGATGATCGTCCCGCCGGGGCGAACGATCTGCGCCGCCGCGCTCATGCCCTTCACCGATTGGTAGACATTCAGGTCGAGCGGATAGCCGGAGTTGCTGGTGATGACCACATCGAACGGCTCCGGCACGCCGCGCATCGCGTGCTCCTTGACGTAGGCGCAGCCCCGCGCGTGCGCGGCGTCAAGCTCCCCCGCGAAAACCGCCGTGATCTGCTTGTCGCGGTTGAGCGTCACATTGACAAGGAACGTCTCCGGGACCATCCGCGCCGCGTCGCGCACATCTTCCCACAATGGGTTCCCCTCGGTGACACCCCACCGCGCCCGTGCATCATCGATGTGCGCCGCACGGTGGTTGTGCATAATCGTGTCCAGCCGCGCCAGCCCCGGCATGATCGCCTTACCGCCGCCGGAGAAACCCGCGAAGAAGTGCGGCTCGATGAACCCGGTCAGGATGTGCACATCGCACGCGACGAACTCGCGCAGCAACCAGATCGCGTTGCCGCTATCCGTCTCGCCCAGGCGCACGTGCGTATCCGCCGCGCGCGCGTCGTTCTGCACGATGCGAAAGCGTTCCACAATCCCGTCGCCGAGCATCTGCCTCAACTCTTCGTAGGTGTTGGGACGGTGCGTCCCGGTCGCGTTGAACAGGGTGATCTGCGCGTCCGGCACGTGCGCCAGCGCGCGCAGAATCGCGGGCAGGATGGTGTCGTTGGGCGTGGGGCGCGTGATATCGCTAAAGACGATACCGACCCGGTCGCTGGAACGCACGCGCGCTGCCAGGGGCGCCGACGCGATCGGCGCGCGCAGCGCATCGTCCAGCGCCTGCCCCGGATCGGGCAAGCCC
>CAZVCM010000298.1:0-4691 GCA_964626105.1 uncultured Thermoflexus sp. | reverse complement strand
CGGTGTGGGCGCTGGTGCCGGGAATGATCTTCTTTCAGCCGCGCTTCAACGTGTACTACCCGCTGATCGCGCTGGTGATGCTCGTCTTCCTGTGGCGCGGGCTGAGCGGCGGGCGACGCACGTGGATCGCGCTGGCGGGGTTCGTGCTATCGGTCGGGCTAATGCTCAACCTCTCGCTGGCGCCGCTCGGGCTGCTGGCCGGGCTGGTCGTGATCGGCGAGCACTGGCGCGTGCAGAACGGCCTGAAAAGAATCGCGCGCGATCTGGCGCTATTCGGCGCGGGGACAGCGTCCGTCTGGCTGCTCTACTGGCTGTTGAGCGGGCTATCACCGCTTGACATCTTCGACGCGGGCATGTCGCAGCACTACGAACTCAATCGCCCTTACCTGCCCTGGCTGATCCAGCACCCGCTCGATATGGCGCTGTTCGCCGGGCTGCCGCTGATGGGCTTCGCCGCGTGGCGCGCGCTACGCCTGCGGTACGTGTGGCATGCGCCCGCCACCCGCTCGGACGTGCTGATTGGCGCAACGGTGATTACGCTGGTGATCGTCGTGCTCAGCGGGACCGGGCGCGGCGAGACCGGGCGGGTGTGGTTGTTCTTCGCGCCGGTCTGGGCGCTGATGGCGGTGGACATCGTGGTGACGCGGCCATTCCGCGAGCGCGTCGCCTTCCTGGCGCTGCAAGCGGTCTATCTGCTGGCAGTGGTCGCGGTGCTGCGCGGCGCGGATCACGCCAATTTCACCAAGCCGGTGCGCGTCGCCGACGCCGCAACCGGCCCAACCTATCCGGTGCTGGCGCGCTTCGAGCGCGACGGCGATGCGCTCACGTTTATCGGACTGGATGTCGAGGCGCAGCCGGACACGGTCGATCTGACGCTCTACTGGCGAGCGGACGCTCCCATCACCGACGCGTACGTGTTGACGCTGGTCAGCATCGCGCCGGACGGGGCTGCCCTGCCGAGCTACGAGTGGAACCCCCACGACTGGGACTTCCCGCCCACCTGCTGGACGCCCGGCCAGACGTTTGTGGATATGGTCCGCGTGCGGCTGGGCGACGCCGCGCAGCCCGGTGACTGGCTATTCAGCCTGTCGGTGTTGGACGCGTTCACCAAAGAGCCGATGCAAGTCACTATGCCCGACGGTACGGCTACGGTACAGGTCGGAATCGGTCCCGTTCCGGTCCCGGCACCCTGATTTCCGCCCTGATTCACCGAAAAGGGCTTGCGGCGCCGCCCCAGGTATCGCATAATCGTAGTTGTAGGCGTACGACGCTGGGGCAGTTCCGTATCATTCTTAGACCGCATCACGCGCGAGGAGAAATCGTTTGAAGAGTCGCGGCGAACGCAGCATTGAAGCCATGACTTGGTCAGCCGTAGTTATGTGGCTTGGCTTCGCGCTGATCATGCGCCTGCTGGAATACGCGTGGCTGGTGTTGATGGTGCTGGGCATCATTCTGCTGAGCTCGGCGATCTACCAGCGCAGCCGGGGCTGGCATACCTCGCTGATGATCTGGATCGGCGGCGTGTGGATGGCGATCTTTAGCGTGATCGAGGTCACGAACGAGATCGTCGCCGCGCTGAGCACTGATGGCGAAGGCTTGCAGATCGACGTGTGGGTGTACCTCGGTATCGCGCTGATCTCGATGGGGCTGGCCGTCGTGTTGCGGCATATCCAGCCGCCCAGCTTCGCGCAATCCGGTGGCGCGTCCCCACGGGACAGCCAGGAGCGCGCCGCTAGCTTCGTCCCGCGCCGTGTCGCAGAAGATTACAGTTCCGGATATTTTCCGCCGGATGGTGCCGTCCAGAGCCTGCAAAGCGGCACCGAGCCACTGCCCGGCACCTCACGCGCCCGTGCGATTGCCGAGCAGTCCGGCGCAACCGGCCGCACCCGCGCCACCGATCCCGCTGCCGGAGCAGGCTGGACACAGAGCACCTCGCAGCCGCGCGCTGCAAGCAGCCGCCGCGCGCGTCCGGCGCAGGCCGCCGAGACGCCCTCGGATCTCGAATCCCGCGTGGAAGACATAATCCGCCGCAGCCGCCAGCGCCGTGGCGTGGACGCGAACGACGACCTGCCCTACTGAGCGCCCTGGTTCACCACAATCAGCACCGCGCCCAACACCGCGAAGATCAAATAGACGATCGCGGTCACAGCCCGCACGCGAGGCTCACCATAGCGCTTAACATAGCGGTCCATGCGTTCGACATCGTAAAACATCTTTACGCGGAACAGCGTCCCGAAAAACCCGGCCACACCGCCCAGCATAATCAACCAGTCCAGAAAACCCACGTTGGTCCCTGCTTTCTTATTTCATTCGCGACTTCACGCGCCTAACACGCCCAGCAAGCGCGCCGCCCCCACCAGCGCCAGCAGCAGATACGCGGCTGCGCTGATCCAGCGGATCGTTTGCCGCCCCGCGTGGCCGATCAGCGTCTGCATCCGCGCCTCGTTGATGAACGGGCGGCGCCCCATGAGGCTGCCCGCCACACCAGCGATCCCGATCACAAGCAGCGCGGCGTCAATCACGTCATTTAGCGCCATCATCGTCTCCCCAGGGGTTCTCCACAAATCAACGCGGCGTGCTGCCCGGCGATCCGCGTCAGCACTACCACCGCGGACGCGCCTTCGCCGCTCAGCTTCAGGCGGGCCTGCAATGTCTCCGGCGCGATCGGGCTGCCGCGCTTTTTGACCGTCACCTGCCCGATGCCCCGCGCCACGAGCGCTGCTCGCAGTCGCTTGAGATGAAACGGCATCCACGCTTCAACGGGCCACACGCGCACCCAGGGCGAATCAATCGCACGATCAGCGGTCAGATATGCGATCGTCTCATCCAGCCGGTAAACCGAGACGCCCAGGTCGGCGGCTAGCTCGCCTAACAGCCCTGCGCGGATCACCGCCGGATCCGGCTCAAGCAGGTAGGCGCGCGGCTCGCTCAGCGGCGGCGCGGGCAGCCCGGCGGGGAGCAACGTTACCGCGCCACGATCGCCGTCGAGCCGGGTGGCGCGCCGTCCCGCAAATCCGAACGCACCGGCCCACAGCACCGCTTCCTTCAATTCGCCGCCCGCGCTGACAAATTCAACGCCTGCGCCCGCCCCGGTATAGGAACGCAGCTCATCGAGCAACACGCCCGGCGACAGCTTAACCGCCAGCGCGTCAAAGCGCCAGCCGTCGATCATCGCAAGCGGTGGCTGATAGTCCCGCACGGAGAACACGCGCCGCCCGCTCTCGCGCCGCGCCGGGTCGAAAAACGCCGCCGGAACACCGCGCAGCGGCAACGGATCACCCAGATCGGCGCAGAACCAGTCCGCTTCATAGCCGTAGGCGCGCACGTTGGCGCGCGCCATGCGCAAACGCAGCGCATCGCGATCCAACCCGACGACACACACGCCCGGCAGGCCAGCCAGCGCCAGCGCATCCCCGCCAATCCCGCAGCCGAGATCCGCGATCCGTGCGTATCCGGCCTCGGCAAAGCGTCGCGCGCGCCAGCGAGCAACCACCTCGCTACTGGCCTGTTCCAGCGCTTGCGGCGTGAAGAACATCGCGCCCGCCCGGCTGAACTTGGCTTCAGCACGCTCGCGCAGCCGGGCCAGCGTCAGCGCCGCGCCCGCCAGCTCCGGCGAAAGATCGCGCCGCAGATCGGTCAACAGCGCGAGCGTGCGCTCGTCGCTGAGGTCAGCGCCCGCCAGCCGCGCCAGCACGGCGCGCCCCTCCGGGCTGCTCAGAAATGCGAGAGCTTCCTCGTTCACATGCGCAGCATCCTGAACATTTATCATCCAAGTAAGGTATACACGCTCGCGAGGAAAGCAAGGCGTTGGAACGCCGCATCACGTAGCGGCGCAGCTCGTTGTGTCCGCTATCAGAATGATCTCAGGCGACCACGGGCGGAGCAAGCTCCGCCCCTACAGCCGGGCCGTGATCCCTCGCAAATCGGCAACCTCGTAAAAAACGGGCAGGGACACCATACCGGTCACCTGCCCGCCACCAACTATCGTGCGTGCGCTGCCTAGCCGAGCTGGTTGATCAGCGATTGGAACTCTTGCCACTCGTCGCGCGAGAAGTACAGCGATCCCCAGTCGAGCTCCACCTCGACGCCTTCTTCCTCGTCCGGCGAGGACGGCTCTTGCGCCGCATCGCGGATCAGGTCGATAAACTCTTCCCACTCTTCCTGGAAGAAGTGCGCCGTTACCGGGCCCAGTTCCAGGTGATAAGTCCGCTCGCCGTCTGGCTCCTCAGCGCTCCACGCAGTGTAATTCTCAGTTTCGGCCAGGCTGTTGACCGGGATTTCGCTGTTGTCGTTCATGAGCTGTCTCTCCTGTTGCTCGAAGGGGTTCGAGTCCGTGTCGGGCACGCGCCCGAGCTGCCGGTTGCGCCTATCACGTCAGAAGGCCACGCGGGTGGCTACGGTTGATTGTCGTTGTTCCGTTCGAATTTGTCTAGAGCGCGAATCACGTCCGCCAGCGCGAGTAAGCTGGCGCCGCTGTGCGCCTGATCGTCCAACCCTTCGACGTGGTAGCGGCGCTCAAGCGCGTTACTCTCGAACTCACCACTGCGAATCACGGCGTCTACCCGCGCCGCGATTGTTGCGCGCCGGTCCGCGTCCCACGCCAGCGCGGTGCGCGTCCAGTTCATACGATAGCCGGTGAAGAGACGCTCGTCGCTCAGCGGTTCCGCAGGCTTCGGCGCGGGCTCGTCCGG
>CAZVCM010000297.1:3137-4708 GCA_964626105.1 uncultured Thermoflexus sp. | reverse complement strand
GCTGAAGCTTGCTGCGATCAACCTGTGGATAGTCGTCCAGCAGCGCGTCGAATCGTTTCATATACTCGACTAACTGCGGGCGGGTGTGCGCCTCGAAGCGCATGGTAATCGCGGGCTGCGTGTTGCTGGCGCGGACAAGCCCCCACCCATCCTCGAACAAGGCGCGTGCGCCATCGACCGTCACGACCTCGTAGTGATCCTGCAGGCGGTCGCGCACGGCGTCGATGATGCGGAACTTTACATCATCCGGCGCGCTCATGATGATCTCCGGCGTGGCAAAGAGATGTGGCAGATCATCCAGCAGGGTCGAGACCTGCTGATCGGTCTTGCTGAGCAGTTCCAGCACCTTGAGCGCGACCAGCGGCGCGTCGTCAAAGCCATAGTAGTCCTCGCCGATGAACAAGTGGCCGCTGACCTCGCCGCCAATCGGCGCGCCGATCTCGGCCATCTTCGCTTTCATCAGGCTGTGGCCTGATTTCCACATCACCGGCTCGCCGCCGCTCTCACGGATGACTTCCGGCAGCATCTGGCTCGACTTGACGTCAAACACGACCTTCGAGCCGGGCATCCGCGTCAGCAGATCGCGCGCCAGCAGCGCCAGCAGCCGGTCAGCCGCGACGTGCCGCCCGCGATCGTCGATCAATCCGCAGCGGTCCGCGTCGCCGTCGAACCCGATTCCCAGGTCCGCGTTGTTCGCGATCACCGCCGCTTCGAGGTCTTTCGTCAGTTCTGGATCTTCCGGGTTCGGCAGGTGATTCGGGAAGGAGCCATCCGGCTCGCAGAAAAGGCAGATCACCTCGATACCGCACGCCTGCATCACCGGCGGCACATACGTCCCGCTCAGGCCGTTCCCCGCATCGACCACCACGCGCAGCTTGCGGTCGCCCATCGAGACCTTACCTTGAATGGTCGCCATGTGCGTGTGGATCATGTGATAGTCGCGGAGCAGCTCCCCCTCACCTGTGAGGAAGTCGTCAGTCTGGATCAGGCGCAACAGGTCCAGAATCTGCTGGTCTGCCAGCGCCAGCCGCCCGTAGGCCATCTTGATCCCGTTATATTGGGTGGTCAGGTGGCTGCCGGTGACCATGATCCCGCCCGCATCATCCTGCGACGCCGAGGCGAAGTACACAGTTGGCGTGAGGACCGGGCCGATATCGGTCACGCGCAGGCCGGTGCTCAACACGCCGTCGATCACGGCGTCCATCAGCGGGGGCGTCGAGGCGCGGTTATCTCCGCCGACAAAGACCTGTTTCAGCCCAAGGTCGCGCTGGACGTACGTGCCGTACGCCTTGCCGATCAGCAGCGCCACATCCGGCGTCAACTGCGCGTCCGGGCCGGTGACCGTGCCGCGAATATCATACTTACGGAAAATTTCGGTTGGAACCTGTGCCATGCTTTCAGTCTCCTAGTGTTTGCGCCGCAACGAAACGGATAAGGGATGCTCGTGAAACAGCGCAACGCCCAGGGCATCTGCGACTTCTTGACGAGTCTGTCCCAAATCAGCAGGATCGATAAATTCTACCGAAGTACCAAGCATTTTAGACAGCGCGTTCAGTTTTTTCTGCGCTATT
>CAZVCM010000297.1:0-3127 GCA_964626105.1 uncultured Thermoflexus sp. | reverse complement strand
CCCGGCAGCGTGCCGGGGCGGGGCGCGGGCGGGCGCTGATCTTCTGGGACCGGGTGATTCAAAATCCAGTGGTAGCCGTCAGGGTCGCGCACGGACATCTCGCGCAGCCCGTACCACTGCGTCTCAGGCGCGCTCTCGACAGCCGCCTGCTGCGCGGTGAGACGCTCGTAGATGGTATCAACATTTTCGACTTCTAAGTAGAGGCGCACGCTCGGCGCACCTTTGGCATCGTCCGGCGAGAGGTCCTTGCGCAGCAGCCACAACTGGCGCCCGGAGTGCGTCAGGCTCACCCATTGCAAGCCATCCTCGTCACGTATCCCTTCCCCGTCGACCTCGAAGCCGAGGCCGCGATACCACAGAATGGACGCATCGACATCCTGCACCACGAGTTCAGCGACAATTTGCTGCATGGTGTAACACTCCTTGTCGGGGCCTGCACGCGAACAAAAACCCGGTGGATCAGTTACCAAACTGCATCGGCGTCGGCGGCGTCAGGAATGGAGGTGGCGTCCAGGTGGGAACGAGCGTCGGCGCGTCAGCGGACGCGCCCAGCCATAAGCGCCAGTCGCGCTCGATCTCGGTCGTCGTACGTCCCAGGGCTTGCTCCAGCGCGTCGAAGAACGGCACGTCCTCGCCCAGCAGCGCCATGATCGTGGCGTGCGCGTCCAACCCGCCGCTCGTCACGCGCAGCCACTCGAAGAACGAATAGCCGATGTCATAGCCCAGGCGCGGCGTCTCGCCCGACACGCTCGGCGCGTCCGCAATGCTCACCAGCAGCGGCGGCAGGTCGCCCGCCGAGGCCAGCGCCCGCACGCGTCCCAAATAATCATACGACTGGTCCAGCTCGAAAAAGGTTGCGTCGCCCTCATAGAACCAGCCGGGCACGTCCATGCGCCGACGCCCCGCGAGGAACTCCGCCTGATACAAATGCTCGATCTCATGCAGCACGATCGAGTAGGCCAGTTCGCGGTACGCCGCCTCGGAAGGCCACCCGGTCATCACCTGCGCGATCACGCCCCACGCGTCGAAGGTCTGCCCGACGACAATCGACGAGTCGCTGGTGGTATGGTCAGCGGTACGCCATTCAAGCCACGCCTCATAATCGCCAAAGAGCACGATACGCGGCGCATAGGGAAGCGCCCCGCCCCACACCGCTTCGTACGTGGCGCGCTGCTCAGCCAGCGCGTCGAGCACCAGCGCTTCGATCTCGCCGGGCAGGTCCGACGCGAACACGATCGCATCCTCGGATTCGCTGCGCGTCCACTCGCGCGTTTGATCGGCATACTCGAAGGTCTGCGGCTCAGTTTCAAACGTGTTTCCGGCGGCGTCGCGCAGTTCCCAGTGATAGCTCACCAGCGACCAGGGTGGCAGCATCACCAGTGCGTCCGGGCGCCAGGCAGCGACCAGATCGCCCGTCGCCGGATCGACCGTGACTTCTTCGACCTGCACGTGGCGCGTCGCGCCGGGCCGCAACACCGGACGGTACCACAGCAGCCGCGCGCGCTCGATCGTTCCGGCGCTGCTCTCGGCGCGCAAACGGAACACCAGCCCTTCGGGGTAGACGCTCTCGACCAGCGGCGCGTCCACGATCCACACGTCGGTGCTGCTCTGTTGCGGATCAGGCCCGGCGTGTGCGGACGGCGCAGCGAGAATCAGCGCGCCCACGACCAGCGCGACGATAGCGAGCACGCCCTGCGCCAGCGCCCTCATAACGCGCGCCCCGCCGCCGCTTCCGCGCTGGTCACTTCGGGGGAAGATTCGACCTCTGCGGGCGCGTCTTGCTGGTGGAATGCCCACGCGAGGAAGCGGTCCACGTCATACTGGATCATCGGCCCGGTCAGCCCCACGATCAGGCTATCGACGCCATGCCGCCCCCACGGGATGCGCAGCAGGACGCTCCGCACGCCCGCCGCGCGCAGGTGGTTGAACAATTGCTCGGAGTGCACGGGGGGAACCAGCCGGTCCCGCTGGCCATGAACGATCAGCGTGGGCGGCAAGCCGGGGCGCACATGGTTAATCGGCGACGCCTCGCGGTAGAGGTCCGGAATCTCGCCTGGCAGACCGCCCATTAACTCCGCGATGGCGCTCCCGCGCTCCGCAGGCCACAACATCAGGTCCGCTGGGGCGTAGCTGACGACCACCGCGTGCACGCTTTCGTCGACGTCAGCCAGCGCGCTCGTACCGCAGCCCGCCGGGAAGCGATCGTCGTTAGCGGTGTACGCTGCCATCAGCGCCAAGTGTCCACCCGCCGAGCGCCCCATCAGCGCAACGCGATCCGGGTTCACGCCGTAACGCGCGGCGTTGCGCTTCACCCAGCGGACCGCGCACTTCACGTCCGCCAGCGGCGAAGGCCACCCGCCCGACGTGCGATACTGCACATCGAACACCACATAGCCCTGCGCCGCGAGCCAGCGGTCGTGCAGCCCGAACGCGTAATCGCTTTTGTCCCCGTGGAACCACGCGCCGCCATGCACCACCACCACCGCCGGAAGCAGCCCGTCGCGCTTCTCCGGCTGGTAGATGTCCACGCGCAGCGGGTGTCCGTCCGGCGCGGCGAACAACACGTCCCGCGTCTCACGCACGCGAATGCGCAGCAGGTAGAGGATCGGGCCCCACAGATCGGTGCGGTGCGACTGCCCAAACCGCCGGTGCACCTCGGCAGGAATCTTCCCCTGCCAGCCAATGCCCAGCCCCTCGCGCATCGCCTCAGACATCGCGCGGTTCACCGTTTTGCGCCGGATTAGCGGGCGAACGCCCAGCGCCAGGCCGAGCGCGCCCAGCGCCACCGCCCGCCACGACCGCGCCCGCAGCCCGCGCAGGATGCCGATCCCGCCGCTGCCCATCGCAAGACCGGGGTTCTCGGTCGCGACAAGCTGTGCCCAACCCAAGCCGGAGCGCGGAAATACATGAAACGAGGGCAAAATGCTCAACAGACCGAGGGCCGCTGAAAGCGCGCTCCACAGCGTAGCTCTGAGCTTGGGCATAGGTTCTCGCTCCTTTGCGCCGGACGATAGCAAGCGCCACGCGTAGCTCGCGCTGGCGAGCGCTCTGCAAAGGAGATTATACCATCGTGTTACCGCCTCGTCAGAGAACCCCGACCGCCCAACGATTAGGATCAATGACCCAT
>CAZVCM010000296.1:0-4735 GCA_964626105.1 uncultured Thermoflexus sp. | reverse complement strand
CCGCAACACTAGCCCCTTGGCGTGCGCCTGACTCCCCATCTCTAGCACGACCCGGCGTAGAATCTCGTCCAGCGCGCAGGGTTCGAGCGCAGGTGCGCCGGGTTGCACGCGTTCGAGGTTGAGAATGCCGCTGATGATGCGGTACATGCGGTGAAGCTGCGTCCAGATGGTGTTGATGTATTCCCGCATATCATCGGTAAACACCGCCTGCCCATCTTCGGTGAGCAACTCGAGATAGCTCATCGCTGCCTGAAGCGGGTTTTTCAGGTCGTGGCTGGTCATCTGGATCATCTGGCTCTTGAGTCGGTCCAACTCTTTGAGCTGCGTCACATCATTGAGCACGCTGACCCACCCGATGGTGCGCGGCTTGGTGATCTCCGCGACGTGGCAGAGGTACGTCCGCCCCTGCGTGTTTAGCTCGTAGATGTATACTCGCTGCTGGCGAAGCGTGCGCAGCGCATCGCGCCAGCTTGGCGGCAAGAAGTCACGCGGTGCGATGTCGGTGAGGCAGCGCCCCACCAGATCGCGATCCCCCTGCCCTATCAGCCCGATCGCTGCCGGATTCGCGAAGAGAATGCGCAGTCCGCGATCAATGGCGATCACTGGGTTTTCGGTGCTGGTCAACACAGTTTCAAGCTGGTTTTTCGCGCCCGCGAGATCCGACGAGAGGTCGCGCTCCGCTTCAAACAGGCGGCTGTTGGTGATTGCAACAGCGGCTTGCGGCCCAAGCAGTTCAAGTAGATGCCGGTCCTCGCGGTCGAACAAGCGCCCCTGCCGCCCCTGCGCGACGAGCAGCACGCCCACGACTTCTTCGGCGAACATCAGCGGCACGGCGATTACCGCGCCAAACGCTTTGTCGGCCCAGGGCATATCCGGCGCGCCATGCCACTCGCTGTGATAGTTGTCCACACGCCGCCCGCGCCGTTCCAGCGCGACCGTACCGATGACCGCCTGCCCCAGCGGAATCTCGATCCCGACGTATTGCTCTGGCAAATTGTGAACGGCGGCGAGACGCAGCACGCCGTCATGCTTGAGGTAGATTGCGCCTCCGTCGGCGTCGAGCATATTCACCGCTTGCGCCGTGATCGCGGAGAGCGTCTCGGGCAGCCGCAGACGGCTGGTGATTGCGATCCCGACATCGCGTACCGCCTCAAGCTGTTTCGCGCGACCAAGCAGCGGGAGCATGATCTGCTGGCGCACGATCGCGTACGCCATGAGCAGGATCGCCAGCGCGCCGACCATTTCTGGGACGCCCAGCGTGCGGAAGCGCGGGCTGAGCAGGCTGAAGACCAGCGCCAGAGTGAAGAGCAGCACGCCGCTCACCAGACCCGGCGCGCGGACGCGCTTGCGATTGCCCCAGATAATGATGACGGTCGCCAGCAGGAATGTCAGATACAGCACGACGCTCGGTGGGTCGAAGCGATAGTCCAGCCCGCCACCCGGCAGGATGCCGTAAGTGCGCGGCGTGCCCGCCAGCCAGAGCAGTAGCTGGTAGCTGAGGATCAGCGCCAGACCGACCAGCGCCACGGCACGGAACCAGCGCCCGCGCACGCCGCCGATCACTGCGCTGTAGGTGTAGAGCATCAGCGTGGACGCGCTGAAGCCGAAGTCCAGCAGGCGCAGCCCGGCCTGGACGGTGCTCGGCCCCGCGTTGACGTAGGCGGCGGCGCGGCTGAGCAGCGATCCGGACGCCCACACCAGCGCCGACAGCAGGAACAGTGCGAAGAAGCGATTGGCCGTGCTGTTCGGATCCTGCCAGAGCACCAGGATCAGCAGACCCAACGCGAGGGTGAGGCTCAAGCCATTGAACAGCAGCGCGAGGGTATTCACGACTTTGGCTGGCGCCAGCGCGGCGCGCGGCTAGAGATTTCCTTGTTTTTCGAAGCGGTAGCCAACGCGATGCTCGGTCAGGATGTAAATCGGGTTGGCCGGGTCAGGCTCAATCTTGCGGCGAAGCTGGCTGATATACACACGCGGATAGTAGACGTCGTCGGCGTATTCCGGCCCCCAGACCTGCTCCAGTAGCTCGCGCTGCGGGACGACGCGTCCCGCCGATTCGTGCAGGACCATCAGCAGCTTGAACTCGGTGGGCGTCAGGTGAACCTTCTGGTTCTCGACGAAGACGTGCCGCCGCTGCAAGTCAATGCACAGGTAGCCGTCATTGTAGCCGGTCTCGGCCTCGGTGGCGGTCATCTGCGCGCGCCGCAGCAGCGCCTGGACGCGCGCCACAAACTCGTTGAGGCGAACGGGCTTGACGAGGTATTCATCTGCCCCGGCATTCAGTCCCTCGATGATGTCGTTTTCGGTGATCGCTTGCGCCGAGAGCATCATCACCGGTGTTTCAGCGACCTCGCGGATGCGCTGGCAAACCGTCAACCCGTCCATCTCGGGCATGACGATATCGAGGATCACCAGGTCCGGGTGCTCGGCGTGAAAGGCGCGCAGCCCTTCGAGGCCGCTTCCGGCCAGCGCCACCTGAAATCCCTCTCTTTGAAGCTTGCGCCCCAGCGCGTCACGAATCGCGATTTCGTCGTCTACGATCAAGACTTTTGCCGGCATACTCGCCCCCACTTCACTCGCCTGTCTTTATCCTGTTGGGTTCTCGCGTAGCAACTGCTCTACTTCGGCGGCGGTGGGCAGCGAGGGCTGCGCGCCAAGCCGTGTTGCGGCCAGCGCCCCGGCGCCGCTCGCATAGCGTACCGCGTTGGCCAACGTTGCTTCTCCACGTGCCAGCGCGACCGCCAACCCGCCATTAAACGCATCTCCGGCGCCGGTCGTGTCAAGCGCGTTGACCTTGAAAGCGGGCACGCGCGTCCAGCCGCCGGGGTCGGCAGCCAGCGCGCCTTCCGCGCCCAATGTGATCACCGCTGACTGCGGGCCGACCGCTAGCGCGGCGCGCGCCAGATCGTCATCGGACATCTGCCGCACCTCAGCTTCGGATAGGTCACGCATCTGCGCCAGCTCGATCCGGTTTGGCGTGATGATATCGACCTCTTCAAGTAGCTCGGCGGGGAGTTTTTGCGCGGGTGCGGGATTGAGCACCACGCGCAGATCGTGTTTGTGTGCCAGCCGCGCTGCCGCTATTGACGTTTCAAGGGGCACTTCAAGCTGAAGCACCAGGATATCGGCGCCCTGGAAAGCGGCCTCTGCCGCGGCGACGTCGTCAGGCGTCAGCGCCATATTTGCGCCAGACGCAACGATGATCGTGTTCTCGCCATCGACAGCGACCGCGATCAGCGCAATGCCGGTCGGTATGTCCGGCGTAACCGTCACATACTGTGTGTCGATGCGCTCTTTCTGGTACGCGGCGAGGCATTGCTGCCCAAACGCGTCATCCCCGACGCGTGCGACGAAGGTCACTCCCGCGCCCAGGCGTGCCGCGGCGACGGCCTGGTTTGCGCCTTTGCCACCCATCGCCGTGAGGAACTTGCCGCCCAGGACGGTTTCGCCCGGCTCCGGCAAGTGCGGCGTCTGGATCACCAGATCGACATTGGCGCTGCCAACCACGACAATACGAGCCATGAGGTCCCTCTCTTGACGATAGAAATGCTGCGCTTGCGGCGCGTGCCGCACACGCTCCTATCTTACTCGATTCCAAAGTTCGTGCATCTCCTGCCGCGCAAAAAAAGGGGCGACCCCGAAGAATCGCCCTGCTCTGCCTGCGAATAGCCGTGCGGTTGCAGCTATTGAACTGGTTGCTCTCCGCCGACCGATGTTTTCAGCAGGTTGCGCAGCACCGTATGCAGGATGCCGCCGTTGCGGTAATAGCTGACCTCGATGGCGGTGTCGAGGCGGCTGATCACCTGGAACGTTTTTACGCTGCCGTCACGTGCTGTGGCGCGAACCGTGATGTCCTGGCCGGGACGGAGTTCGTCCGGAGCCTCGATTTCGTAGGTTTCGCGGCCCGTCAAGCCGAGATCGTCACAGGTTGCGCCGGGCTTGAATTGCAGCGGCAGCACGCCCATACCGATCAGGTTGCTGCGGTGAATGCGCTCGAAGCTCTCCGCAATCACCGCCCGCACACCGAGCAGCAACGGCCCCTTCGCCGCCCAGTCACGCGAGCTGCCCGTCCCATACTCCTTGCCTGCGATCACGATCAGCGGCGTGCCTTCGGCCTTGTACCGCTCGGCGGCGTCAAAGACGCTCATTTGCTCACCGCTCGGCAGGTGCACCGTCACGCCGCCTTCTGTGCCGGGGACCATCAGGTTCTTGATGCGGATGTTGGCGAAGGTTCCGCGCACCATTACACGGTCGTTGCCGCGCCGCGAGCCGTATGAATTGAAGTCTTTCGGCTCGACGCCGTGCTCCATCAGGTAGCGTGCGGCTGGGCTGTTGATCGCGATCGACCCGGCAGGCGAGATGTGATCGGTCGTGACCGAGTCCCCCAGCACCATCAGCACGCGAGCGTTTTGAATGGGCCGCAGCGGCTCAAGCTCGGGCGACAGGTTGACGAAGAACGGTGGCTCCTGGATGTATGTGGAGCCTTCGTCCCAGTCATATACCTCGCTATCACCGACCGGGATCGCGTTCCACGTCTCATTACCGTCATAAACGTTGGCGTACTGCTCGTGGAACATCTCTGGCTTGAGCGCGGCGGCGATGGTGTCCGCGATCTCCTTCTGGCTCGGCCAGATATCGCGCAGGTATACGTCGTTCCCGTCGCGATCCTTGCCCAGCGGCTCGTTGACCAGATCGATATCGATCCGGCCGGCGAGCGCGTAGGCGACCACCAGCG
>CAZVCM010000295.1:0-4771 GCA_964626105.1 uncultured Thermoflexus sp. | reverse complement strand
TACGCTATACTTCGACCCATGATGACGCGCACTCGCTCTCTCTTCTGGCGCCGGACGGCGCTGGCCCTGCTGTTCGGCGTGGCGTTGCTGGCGCTCTCCGCCTGTGGCCCGGTCAGCGACGTGATCGGGCGCCGTAATACGCCGACCCCTGCAGGAGGCGAATTCGTCCCGACGCCCGGCGTGGCACGCACGGCGACCCCCGGCGGCGTGCTGTCAGTGTGGGTGGTCACGCCCGCAGACGGAAGCGCGCCGCAAGCTGACAATGTGACGCCGAACGCGACCGTTCCTGGCAGCCGCCCGGTCGGCCCTGCTGCGACCGCGACCGCCGCCTTCGCCACAATTGAGGCCGCGACCGCGGTTGCCGCCGCGCCGCCGCCTGCGCCCTATTACCAGCCGGACGAGTGCCCGCCCGCGCGCGCGCCCTCGCCGCCGACGCGCCCGGCGAACTTCAACGACTATAAGGATCGCATCGCTGGATACCTCTCGGCGGGTGGCTCGCCGACCGTGCTGGAAGCGACCCTGCGCAACTGGGGCGCGATCAATGACGCGGGCGGCGTGGTTCAGGCGGATACCGATTTGACCGGCGACGGCGTGCGCGAGATCATCGTCACCTTCTATAACCCGCAGACATTCAACGAAGAGGCGTTGCTCAACGCCGGGCAGATGCTGGTCCTCGGCTGCGACAGCGGCGGCTATCGCGTGCTGTACGAGACGCCGTTCAACCCGCTCGTCGCGCTGCCAGAATTGCTGCGCGTGGGCGACATGAACGCGGACGTGCGCGCAGAATTGGTGTTTTTCACCGAAACATGCGGTCGCTCAAGCTGCTACAAAGAGGGCAAAATCCTGACCTGGAACGCGCAGACCGGGGCGTTCAAGGAACTCAACAACGGGCAGATCGTGGCGATCAACGGGCGGATCGGGATCGCGGATGTTGATGGCGACGGCGTGCTGGAACTAACCGCTCAGATCAACCCACCGCGCAGCAGCCCGCTCTCCGCGCCGGATCGCGTGGTCGATACCTGGGATTGGTCCGGGACAGATTACGTCCTTGCGCTGCGCGAAGACGCCAACTGAGCGCGGGGGCGTTCGAAATGCAGGACGAGCGCGCGCTGTACGACCGGTTGTGGGATGACGCGCTGGCGAGCTTTCGGTCGGGCGCGGTCGAGCTTGACCCGCATCTCCCCGATCGCGTTGATGACGACCGGCTCGGTCTGACGCTGGCGGCTCGTTTCGACGACGCGACGCGCGAGCGCCTGTCCGCTCTGCTGGACGACCTGCGCGCCCTTGCGCCAGAGCAGCACATCTATCGCCCCGACGAGTTGCATATCACGGTGCTGTCTGTCGTGACGACCACGCCCGGTTTTGACCCCGCCCGCGCGCCGCTTGGGGCGTACCGCGCGCTGTTCGCGGATGTGTTCGCGGCGGCAGAGCCGTTGACGCTTCATCTGCGCGGCCTGACCGCCAGCCGCTGCTGCGTGATGCTCTGCGGCTATTCGGCGGACGGTGCGCTCAATGCATTGCGCGCCAAGCTGCGCGAGGCGCTCAGCGCGGCGGGTTTGCAGGATGGGCTGGAGCTGCGCTATCGCATCACGGCAGCGCACGCGACGCTGCTGCGTTTTCAGACGCCGCCCGCACGCCTGGACGCGTTGATCGAGGGTATCGCGGCGCGGCGCGATATCGACTATGGTGCGTGTCACGTGGACGCGATCGAGTTTGTCCTGAACGACTGGTATATGTCGCATGACCGGGTACGCGTGCTCGCCCGCTTTCCCCTTGGCGGGCTCGGACCGGAGTGAGAGGAGCCTCGAATGCGATTGGCGATTTTAGGAGACATTCATGGCAACGCGCTGGCGCTCGACGCGGTGCTGGCCGACGTGGACGCCTGGGGCGGCGTGGACGGCTACCTGCTGATGGGCGACTTCAGCGCGATTGGGCCGGACCCGGTCACGCCGCTGGACCGGATCGACGAGCTGCCGAACGCGGTGTGCGTGCGCGGCAACACGGATCGGGCAATCGTCGACTTTGGTTTTGATGACAGCGATCTTGAAGAGATTGCAGGCAATCCGGGGGTGATTGGGCAGGTGCTCCGCATGGCGCGCAGCTTCGCCTGGACGCAGGGCTATCTCAGCGCGTTCGGCTGGCTGGACTGGCTGCGCGATCTGCCGCTGGATCATCGCCTGACGCTGCCGGATGGCACGCGCGTGCTGGCGGTGCACGCCTCGCCGGGGAAGGACGACGGGCCGGGCGTGACGCCCGCGACGAGCACCGACGCGCTCGCGGCGCGGGTCGACGGGGCGGACGCGGACCTGATCATCGTCGGACACACACATTGGCCGCAGGATCACCGGCTGGGCGATTTGCGCGTGATCAACCCCGGCAGCGTTAGCAACCCGCCCGCCGGAGACACGCGCCCCAGCTATGCGCGGCTGGAAGCCGCCGAACGCGGCTATTCGGTCGAGTTCCGCCGCGTGCCGTACGACCTGGACGCGGCGCTCGCGCTCGTCCGCAAGAGCGATCATCCTGCCCGCGACTACATTCTCTCGTTCATCGAAGGCCGTGCACAGCTTTCGTGGCAGCAGGCGCTGGGCGGCTCCCCGGTCGCGTCGCCCTTTGTGCGCGATCATTCCACAGCAGAGTAGAGGGTACTGATGAGCGACATGCTCGAGTTCTTCGCGGCGCGGACCGAGGCAATGGTCGCGCTGCTGGACGAACTGGTCCGGTACGAATCGCCGACGAGCAGCAAGCCGCATGTGGACCGGTTGAGCGCGCATGTCGGCGCGCGGTGCGAGGCCCTGGGCGCGGAAGTGGTCGTGCATCCACGCGACGAAACCGGCGATTTACGCGTCGCGATCTGGCACCGGGATGCGCCGGGCCGCCCGATCATGCTTGTGACACACCTGGATACTGTGTGGCCGCTGGGCACGCTCGATACAATGCCGATCCGGCAAGAAGGCGGGCGTTTCTATGGCCCTGGCGCAGTGGACATGAAAGGTGGTGTGGTCGTTGCGCTAGAAGCGATTCGCGGCCTGCGCGATCGCGGCGAGCTGCCGCAGCGCCCGATCTGGCTATTCATGAACAGCGACGAGGAGACTGGCAGCGTGCACTCGCGCGCGCTGATCGAGGAACTCGCGCTGCAGGCCGGGCTGGTGCTGGTGATGGAGCCCGGCACCGAAGAAGAAGCGCTCAAGGTATGGCGCAAAGGCATCGCGCGCTATACGGTAACGGTTACTGGGCGCGCCTCGCACGCCGGGAACGCGCCCGAAGCCGGAGTGAACGCGATTATCGAGGCGGCGCACCAGGCGCTCGCGCTGCACGCGCTCAATGACCTGCCGAACGGGACGTCTGTCTCGGTCACGCGGATCGCGGGCGGCATTGCGGGCAACGTCATCCCGCCCGAAGCGTCGTTGTTTGTGGATGTGCGCTTCCTCAAAGCGTCCGAAGCCGAGCGTGTCGATGCTGCGGTGCGCGGCCTGGGGCCGACGCTGCCCGGCGCCGAGATGGCGATCAGCGGCGGAATCGATCGCGGGCCAATGGAGTTCAACGCGCAGATGGCGCGCACCGTTGAGCAAGCGCGCGCGATTGCCACATCGGTCGGGTTGGAACTGCACACGGATGGCAGCGGCGGCGCGAGCGACGGCAATTTTACCGCTGCGCTCGGCGTGCCCACGCTCGACGGCATGGGCGCGGCTGGGGCGGGCCTGCACGCCGCGCACGAGCACGTAATCATCCGCTCCTTGCCGCGCCGGGCCGCGTTGCTGGCGCGCATTCTGCGCGATTGGGAGATGGACTAACCGCTCTCTGTGAGAAGTGGAAAGGTTTTGCATGCGTTACGCGCTCGATCTGCCGAATATGGGGCCGTTCGCCGATCCGCGCTTGCTGATCGATCTCGCGCGCGAGGCGGAGCGGGCCGGGTGGGACGGCTTCTTTCTGTGGGACCACATCGGCGGGCGCGAGCCCAATCTGCCGCTGGTTGATCCCTGGATTGCGCTGGCGGCAATCGCTGCGACCACCGAGCGCATCCGCTTCGGCACGATGGTCACGCCGCTGCCGCGCCGCCGCCCGTGGAAGCTGGCGCGCGAGACGGTCTCGCTGGACCGGCTCTCCGGCGGGCGGCTAATCCTCGGCGTGGGATTGGGCAGCGGGCGCCCCACTGAGTGGGAGAGTTTCGGCGAAGAGACGGACCCCAGGCGGCGCGGCGCGATGCTTGACGAGGGGCTGGCAGTGCTGGACGGGCTGTGGTCAGCGGAGCTGTTCACCGCACGCGGCGCGCACTACACGGTTGAAGGCGCGCATTTTCTGCCCGGCCCGGTGCAGCAGCCGCGCATCCCGGTGTGGGTGGCCGGATACTGGCCGAACAAGGCGCCCTTCCGGCGGGGTGCGCGCTGGGATGGCATGTTCCCGCTGTTCCCTGACGCGGATGAGGCGGCGCTGCTTTCGGCGTTTCGGGAAGCGGTCGCGTTCCTGCGCGAGCAGCGCGGCGACAACCTGGCGGCATTCGACATCCTGCATCGCGGCACAACGCCCGGCGACGACCCTGAACGGGCGGCGGCGCAGGTCGCGCCGTTCGCAGCGGCGGGCGCGACGTGGTGGAGCGAGGCTATCCACCCGCAGCGCTTTGGCGTGGACTGGGGCGGCGTGTGGCCGGTCGAGGCGCTGCGCGAGCGCATCCGGCAGGGGCCGCCGCGCGTGTAGAGCGTTGGGTCGGGTAGCGCAGACGTCGAGGCCAGCGCTTCTCGTAGGGGCGCAGCAAGCTGCGCCCGCTGTCGAATAG
>CAZVCM010000294.1:0-4776 GCA_964626105.1 uncultured Thermoflexus sp. | reverse complement strand
GGGCCGTGATACTGGCGATCGATGTTCACCGGTGTGTACGGCTGCCCGCCGTTGTCAAACTCCGTCTCAACGTCGTATGTCATCGTGGCCGCGGTGAGACCGTTCGGATACCCCGGCAACCGACCCTGCAAAAACGCTGCGGTAAACACAAACGGCTTGAAGACCGAGGCGGGCTGCCGTAGCGCCAGCGCCGCGTTGTAATTACCGTCGATGCCCTCGTCCCAGAAGTCCGCGCTGCCCAGCATCGCCAGCAGCTCGCCCGTTTCAGCGCGCAGGATCACAGCCGCGGCGTTTGTCACTTCGCGGTCCACACCTGCCAACTCTGGCGGCAGATCGCCCAAATACGCCGCTGCATCGCACGGCGTGCCTGCGCTGGTGTTATAGGTCACACGCGGATCGGCGCCATCCAGGCGGGCGATATGGCTGCGCGCCACACATTCTGCCTGAAGCTGCAGGTCCACATCCAGCGTGGTATAGATGCGCAATCCGCCCCGGCTGACGAGGCGCGCGCCGTCCAGTCCCAGCTCGTTAAGAATTGCTTCGGCCTCGGCACGTGCAAAGATCGAAAAGTGCGGCGCGATGATATCAAAGCGATCCGCAAATGGGCGCACCGCGATCAGCTCGCTGGCAGCCGCGTCCGCCTGCGCGCGCGTGATGTACCCCTGCCCGACCATGACGTCGAGGACAACTTCCTGGCGGCGTTTCGCGGCATCCGGGTTGTCGATTGGGTTCTGCAGGGGATACTGCGGGATCGCAGCCAGCATCGTTGCCTCGGCGAGCGTCAGGTCACGCGCGGGCTTGCTGAAATAAAGCTGCGCCGCCGCCTCTACGCCATACGCGAGGTTGCCGTAGAAGTTCGTGTTGATGTACCACTCAAGGATCTGTTCTTTGCTATAGAGGCGCGAAATTTCGGCAGCGAGGATCACTTCGCGCAGCTTGCGATCAACCGAGATCTCAAGGCGCTCCTCGGCGTCCATCAGCACATTGCGGACCAACTGCTGCGCGATGGTGCTTCCGCCCTGCACATGCCCGCCAGTCACGTTCACCCATAAGGCACGCGCGATCCCTTCGGGATCAAACCCAGGGTTGCGATAGAAGCTGTCGTCCTCAATGGCCACCGTTGCCTGCAAAAAGTATTCAGGCACCGCGTCGAACCGCAGCCAGCGGCGGTCTCCCCCCAGCGGATCGATGACCTCATAGATTGCAGTCTGGCCGGTGCGGTCGTAGAGGACGCTGGTGAGGAACGCTTCTTCTTCAGCGGCGATGATCTGCTCGGCAGGGGGAAGCTCGCGGGCGTAATGGCGATAGCCGACCACGATCGCCGCCAGCACAATGACCACCGCCATCACCAGCATTCCGACGAGCGCAAGGGTAACAGCGAGACCCCAACGGAGCACACGCGGCGCGGTGACGCCGCGTGCTTGGCGACGAGCGCGACGTTGGCGGGCGGCGCGTGGGACGAGCATAATGGCTATCCAATCCTGACCGACTGTGCTACACTCTTGCCGGTGTGGGAAGCTGGCCTCTGAGACCAGGGATTACACGGCGGTTATGATAGCACGCTGCCAAATACCATGACAAATTCGAGACTGCGCACGCCTGCGCCGCTGTCATCGAGAAAGGGACAGCCTGGCATGACGCACACCGATCCACAGAAGATACTTCTGGTTGACGATGACAAAGACCTTCTCGATCTGCTACGCCTCGAGTTTGAGGTAGAAGGTTACGAAGTCGCGACCTTTCAAGATGGGCTGCAAGTCCTGAAACACGTCCGCAAATCTGGCTTGCCGCATCTGGCGCTGATCGACCTCAAGCTGCCGTCGATGCATGGCTTTGAGCTAGCCGAGCAGTTGAAATCGCTCGGTGATGTGCCGATCGTCTTCTTGACCAGCATCAACGAGCCAGACACGATCGTCGATGGGCTGCGGCTGTACGCCGACGACTATGTGACGAAGCCGTTTGAGATTCGCGAGCTGCTGGCGCGCGTACAGCGCGTCCTGAGCCGCATCACCGATTTCCGCTATGCGCAAGCGCCGATGATTGAAGTCGATGAGCACCTGGCGGTTGATTTCGGAAACAGCCGCTTGCTGGTGCGCGGGCGCACCGTCGCGCTGACGCCTACCGAGGCCAGCCTGCTGCACGTGCTCATTCGCAACGCGGGGCGCGTCGTCCCGTCCAGCACGCTGATCGCGCGGGTCTGGCCGCGCTCTGAGATTTACGAAGATACGCTGCGCGTCCACATGCACCGGCTGCGGCGCAAACTCGAGCCAGACTTCCACCGCCCCATGTACGTCTATACTGAGCGCGGTGTGGGCTACCGTTTCCGCTCACTCGAGCCGGAACCCGATGACCCGGACCTCTCCGAAACCTACTTTCAGTCACATACGTAAGCGACCTTAGCGCAGGATTCCGCAATGGAAACGCTCCCTACTGTCTCGCCCCCTGAAGCCGAGACCGAGTCCGACCAGGCCATGTTTCAACGGCTGGCGACGCTGGCGGCGCAGACGGATGCGCTTGAGCCGCTGATCGCCTTTTTGGCCGAAGCGCTGGACATGCCGGACCTCAGCATCTGCGCGCCGGACGATCTGCTTAACCGAGATACGAGCGCTGCGTATCAGGTGAGCGTGCCCATTCGCTATTGCGAGCGAGATTTAGGCGCGCTGTGCGCCAGCCATGATCCAGACGCGGATGCCACCGAACTCGCGGCGCGGCTGGCGTTCTTCAGCCCGATCATCGCGCTCCAAATGATGATCAACATGAGCGGGGAAGCAGACGCGCCGAGCCTGTCGCCATCGGAGAGCACGATGCGGGAGCTGCGTGACGAGCGCGACCGACTGGAAGCCGTGCTTGACGCGACCAATGACGCGATTCTGCTGGTCGACACGCACGAGACGCTCACGATGGCAACGCCGCAGTTTGAGGCCTTCACCGGAATCTCGCGCTACGACATTCTGGGGCTGCCCATCGAGCGCTTCACGCAGCGCATCCGCGAACAGCCAGGCTTGCCGCCTGCCATGGCGAACGTGATCCGCGCGCTGGCAGGCAACTTCACCGAAAGCCTTGGCGGCGAATTAGAGATCACAGAGCCGCAGCGGCGGACACTCGTCTGGTACAGTCTGCCGGTGTATGTCCGCAGCGGCACGCTGCTGGGGCGAATCTACGCGTTCCGGGATGCCTCGCGCGAGCGCGAGCTGGACCGGATGAAGACCGATTTCATCTCACTCGTATCGCACGAGCTGCGCACGCCGCTCACATCGGTCAAGGGCTTTTGCGATCTGCTGTTCGAGGGCGCCGCCGACCAGCTCGACGAAGAAAGCCGCGAGTATCTGGAGATCATCGCGTTCAACGCTGACCGGCTGATCGCGCTAATCAACGACATTCTCGACATCACCCGGATCGACACGGATCGCATCGAACTCAAGCCCGAGGCGTGTTCCATCGGCGACGCCATTGACGAAGGCGCCAACGCGCTGAACGTAATGCTGAAACAGCACGGGCATACCTTGACGCTCGATGTGCCAGCCGACCTGCCCCCCGTCTGGGCGGACCGCACTCGATTGACGCAGATTGTCGCGCACTTGCTCACCAACGCGCTCAAGTATACGCTGATGCCAGGCGAGATCACGGTAAAGGCGCGCCTCGCGCGCGACGCTGACGACCTGCCGCCATCGGCTCCGCGCGCGCAGATCCTGCCGTGCGTGGTGGTAAGCGTTCAGGACACCGGAATCGGTATCGCGCCGGACGACAGCGAGCGCGTCTTCGAGCGCTTCTATCGGATTGACGGTGGTCGGAGCCGCAGTATCAGCGGTACGGGGCTAGGGCTGGCGATCGTCAAATCGCTGGTCGAGCTACAAGGCGGACGCGTGTGGTTTGAGTCAGTGGTTGAGCGTGGATCGACCTTCTCCTTCTCGATCCCAATGGCGCAAGTCGGTCACATGAGTAGATTGACTCAGTAAATTCACTCAAAATTCAGTTTTCAAACCTCAAAGCCTGGCCATCTCCGGCTATCATCGAATTAGTGGTACGCTATTCGCACCACACAGCCGCAAACCTTGGTGGGGGAAGCGCTGCGTCCGATGAAGACTGGTCCGGTCTTCACGCGCAGCCTACGCACAGAATGCCAAAATGCTAATGACACGAATTCTTGTCGCGGAAGACGAACCGCATATTCTCCTGCTTATTCAGCGGAAGCTGGAAAACGCCGGATACCGGGTGACGACCGCCACAAACGGAAACGATGCCCTTGACCTGGCGCTGCGCGAGCGGCACGACCTGCTGCTGCTTGACATCCTGATGCCAGGCCGTGAAGGGTTAGAGATCTGCAAAGAAGTTAAGGACGTGTATGGCGAAAGCGCCCCGCCTGTGATCATCATCTCGGCGCTTGGCCAGCAGATCGATGTTGAAGCAGGGATTTCGGCGGGTGCAGATGACTACATCATCAAGCCGTTCTCACCGCGCGCCTTGCTGGAACGTGTTGAGGCCGCGCTCTATCGCTGATTGGGACCCATCAGATTTATTATGCGCTTTGATTAATTGATAAAGGCGTAATATGAGGTGTAACGCTTTGGGGTTAAGCTGAAGGCACATTTGAGTTAGATATGCTCCCGGCCCAAATCCCGCTTACCCTAGAGCATCTCTTCCCCACCCCATCTGACTCAAATGGAAGGACCGCCACGAGCGGGCCTTAAGTGTTCCCAACACCGACGAGCCGTAGCGCTGGCATTCGCCAGCCGCGCCGACGATGAGCCTGCCGATGAGCGCATGGTCGCCGACAGC
>CAZVCM010000293.1:0-4805 GCA_964626105.1 uncultured Thermoflexus sp. | reverse complement strand
GTTCGACGGCAATCGTCAAGCGCCTGATTCACCCCGCGCCAACTCAAGCATCTCGCTGATGCGCCGGTCGTCCATTGCGCCGAAGTTCTGCCCCGTCGCAGACTGCCCCGGGTGCCAGACGACGTAGGGATCGGGGTCAGCGTACGGCTCAAAGCTCAGCTCCACCAGCGCCATGTCGAAATCACCCGCTGTAAGGCGCGCGGCAAGGTCTTCCGGCGCGACCGGCTGCACGCCCGCGTCAAACCCAAGCTGCGCCCAGGCAGCGGTGATATCGGCGGCCAGCGCTTCGAGCGCCGGATCCTGCGGGACGAGCACCATCATCGCGCGCGACGGGATGGCGGTCGGCTCGACGGTCGGCGTAGGCGTGGCCTCGGGCTGCTCGGCGGACACGTCGCCTTCGGGCTCCGACTCGCCCTCAGCAGATGGCGCCTCTTCCGGCGAATCCTCAGGGACGGCGGCTTCACCCGCCTCTTCGTCTGGTTCGTCTGCTGGCGCTTCGAAGATGTCACCTGCTGTTTCCATTAGTTGCTGGGCGCGTGCGAGATCGTGTTCTGGCCACGGCGCTGGATCGTACGCCCAAGAATTAGGCAGCAGCGGGCTGTTCGCCAGCACAGCGACGCCCGCCAGATGCTCGGCGACCAATGCGGCGCGGTCCACGGCGTGCGCCAGCGCCAGCCGCACGCGCGGATTGCGCACAAACCCCACGCTGTCACGGTCCCAGTTGTAGATCAGCACACCGACCTGCGGCGCGACCGCGGAATACACGCTCAGGCCCGGTGTTTGCTGGGCTGCTGCGCGTGCATCCGGCGGGACGATACCGACGCTGTTCACCTGATTGGCGGCATACGCGTCAAGCGCTGCTTCGGCGGTGGGATAGGTGCGGAAGACGATCCGCTCTAGCTCGTAGCCGGTCGCGCCTTCCGGTCGCTGGCGGAACACCGGCGCAAGGCGTAGTTGCACGCCATCCAGCGTGCCGCTCGATGCGGTGAGCGCTTCGAACTGGTACGGGCCGGTGCCGATGGGGTCAAGGTTGAACGGATGCTGAGCGAGCGTCTCGCCCGTTACGCCACGCAGCACATGCTCTGGCACGATGCCGATCCGAAGCTGATCCGGAAACGACGCGAGCGGCTGCGTCAGGCGGAAGCGGACGGTGTGCGCGTCAAGCTGCTCGACCTCAACCGTGCGCCAGAATTCGCGTAGTTCTGCGGCGCCGGGGAAGTCCGGCGCGCTGAGCAACTGCATCGTGAACAGCACATCCGCCGCAGTAAATGGCACGCCGTCGTGCCAGAGCACATCCTGGCGCAGCGAGACGATCACCTGCAGGCCATCGTCCGTCACCTGCCACGATTCGGCCAGGCGCGGGACGATCTCGCCGTACGCGTTGGTGGCAGTCAGCCCTTCAAAGATCAGCGCGGTGATGTCGCGGTCGACCGGGTTGTACGTCGCCAGTAGAGGGTTGAGCTTGCGAATCTCGCCGACCAGCGCTTCGACCAGCACCTGTTCTTGCGCTGGCGCAGAAGGGGCGCCGGCAGGTGGCGATTCTGGTTCGGGTGGCGCAGCGGTGGGCTCAGGCGTGGCAAAAATTGTGTGGGGCGTGGCGGTTGGCGGGTCGCCTTGCGCCAGAACAGGTGAGTAGGTGGCAACGCCAAGCGCCACGATCAGCGCGAGGCTGCTGGCCGAAAGGAGCAGGCGAACGAGCACAAGAGTCCCCAGGCGCGGGTGACGCATCAGTCTCTCTCCTGACAGAAACAGAATGAGGTGTTCTGCGCGCGCACAACACCCCTGTCATTTGCGTATGTGGTTCTCGCTCGCCAGAGCAGCCCGGCTCGTTAGGTTCAGCCGCTACTGAATGAGAAGCTGCAGGATGGCGTTTCCGAGAAAAGCGATCGAAAGCCCGACCGTGATCTGGAAAAGGGTCTTCTGCAGGCCGCGCCGGGTCTTGGTGATGCCCATGCTGTCGCTGCCGCCGAACAGGCCACCCAAGCCCTGGCCCTGCGCTTGCAAAATGATAACGACAATCAATGCGATTGAGGTGAGAATCTGGATGAACTGCAGGGCGTCTTGAACTTCCATGGGTCCTATCAATCTCCTCGGTAGTCAGGCGGGGCGATTATAGCACGACCGGCCCGACATGCAAGGCGCAGTTCTCATCCGGCGGCGGCAAGAAAATCTGCGAGAAAAAACGTTGACATCCGTTTGATTCGTGCTATACTTATCTCTCTTGTACCCCAAATACGTGATGTCTAAACATCAACCAACTCAAACCTCAAAACAGCAGTCCGTGTTCCGCTCTAGAGGAGACTCGGCGATTTCTCCACTATCCCCAATGGTCTGCACTGGTTTCTCTGTTGGCGGTTGTATCTTTGAGGAGTAGTGAATGCAGCGGCGGCTAGATGAGAAGAACTACGCGCGCACACTGGATGTGCTCGAACTGCCTTCACTCATCGAGATCCAGCTGGAATCTTTCCGGCGCTTCATCGACGAGGGTCTAAACGAGCTTTTCGATGAGATTAGCCCCATCGAAAGCTTCAATGGTAACCTGCGGCTCTATTTCCCCGGCAGTAGCGTCGAGGCGGCTCAGTTTGAGCTGGGCTATTGGTTCGAAGAACCGAAGTATCCCGAAGAAGAATGCCTGGAGCGCGATATCACGTACGCCGCCCCGTTGTACGTGAAAGTGGCGCTGGTGAACCGCGCAGCAGGCGACGAAGTCCTCACGTCCGACATCTTCATGGGGGATTTCCCCCTGATGACGGAAAAGGGGACGTTTATCATCAACGGCTCGGAGCGCGTGGTCGTCAGCCAGTTGATCCGATCGCCCGGCGTCTACTTTGACGCCGAGGAAGATCGCACGACGGGCCGTCGCCTCGCGACTGCGAAGCTGATCCCCGATCGCGGCGCGTGGATGGAGTTCGAGACGCGCAAGACCGACTACCTGGCGATTAAGTTCAATCGCAAGCGTACCATTCCGGTTACCATTCTGCTGCGCGCGCTGGCGGCGGTCAGCGATGGTTTCGACGAGCAATCTCCGATCCAGACCGGCTCCGATGAGGAGCTTCTGGCGCTTTACGAAGAAGTTGATCACGACGCTGATCACCAGTTTGTCCAAGGCACGATCCGCATGGAACCGCAGTGGGAGCTGCGCGATGGCCAAACCATCGCCGAAGCTGCGCTGCTGGAATTCTATAAGCGGATGCGCCCCGGCGACCCGCCCACGCTTGACAACGCGCGCGAGTATCTGGAGAGCCAGCTCTTCGATCAGCGCCGCTACGATCTTGAGCGTGTGGGCCGCTATAAGCTCAACCAGCGGCTGCGGATTGACGACATTGTGCCGCGCACCCATCGCACGATCACCAAGTTCGACCTGGTGAAGCTGGTCGAGCGCATGATCTTGATCAACAACGGCATGGAGCAGCCCGACGACATCGACCACCTCGGCAATCGGCGGGTGAAGACGGTGGGCGAGCTGATCCAGAACTCGCTGCGTATCGGGCTGCGGCGGATGGAGCGGGTTGTGCGCGAGCGCATGTCGATCCGTGAGTCCGACAATGTGACGCCGATGACGCTGATTAACATTCGTCCGGTGGTCGCGGCGGTTCGCGAATTCTTCGGCTCCAGCCAGCTTTCGCAATTCATGGACCAGACGAACCCGCTGGCCGAGCTTACGAACAAGCGCACACTCTCGGCGCTTGGGCCGGGCGGGCTGCGCCGTGAGCGCGCTGGCTTCGACGTGCGTGACGTTCACCACAGCCACTACGGGCGGATTTGCCCGATCGAGACGCCGGAAGGCCCGAACATCGGTCTGATCGGGCGCTTGGCGAGCTATGGCCGCGTCAACGAGTACGGCTTCATCGAGACGCCTTATCGCCTGGTCTACCGGGAAATGGGGCTGGATGATGATCGGCTGGTTGGTCAGATCGTCCGCGAAGACGTCACGGACGAAAGCGGGAAGACAAAGCTTGAGGCCGGGACGATCATCGACGAGCGCGCGATCAAGAAGCTCAAGAAGCTTGGTATTGAACGCGTGCCGATCGTTCCGTTTGTGAGCAGCGAGTACGAATACCTCTCGGCGGACGAAGAAGACCGCTACACGATCGCGCAGGCGAACGCGCTGCTTGACGAGAACCACCGCTTTGTGAGCGACCGCGTCTCAGCGCGGTTGCACCAGCGGTTCCTCGTTGCGCCGATTTCTCGCGTGGACTATATGGACGTGGCGCCGCGCCAGATCGTTGGCATCTCGGCGGCGCTGATCCCGTTCCTCGAGCACGACGATGCGAACCGCGCGCTGATGGGCTCGAACATGCAGCGCCAGGCGGTGCCGTTGCTCAAGCCGGATGTGCCGATTGTGAGCACAGGTGTCGAGCATCAGGCGGCGAAGGACTCCGGGCAGGTGCTGCTGGCTGCTGAAGATGGCGAAGTGCTGTCGGTGCAGGGCGATCGCATCTGGGTGCGCGTCACGGATGAAGAGGCGCGCAAGAAGTACATCAACCAGAACAACAATGTGCCGGACGGTGTCCACGAGTATCGTTTGCGCAAGTACGATCGCTCGAACCAGTCCACCTGCATCGACCAGCGCCCGCTGGTGCAGAAGGGTCAACTGATCCAGCGCGGGGTAGTGATCGCGGACAGCTCGTCGACGTACTACGGGCAGCTCGCGCTTGGCCATGATGTGCTGTGCGCTTTCCTCTCGTGGGAAGGCGGCAACTATGAGGACGCGCTGCTGATCAGCGAGAGCCTCGTGCGCGAGGACAAGTTCACCTCGATCCACATCGAGAAGCACGAGATCGAGGCGCGCGACACCAAACTCG
>CAZVCM010000292.1:0-4885 GCA_964626105.1 uncultured Thermoflexus sp. | reverse complement strand
CGCCCGTCACCTGCTCCACACCCACCAGTTCGGAAGCCTCAGATGGCACGCAGAACCCGAGCGACGTCGTCTCAAGAACGCGCGCGTAACGCGGTCCATACTCGTAGAGCGTTTGTAACGCGGACGCGTCGTCGCGCCCGCTGCGGCACCAGCCGGGCCAGTCGAGCGCCACGGCGAACGCCCGCTTTTCGCTAACTTCCAGATAGACCTCAGTCATGGTGGCGTCTTGCGTCATATGCTCTCTCTCCGGTAGTCTCTGTTCAAGACAGGCAGTAACGGTGCATACGATCCGGCTAGAGTCTAGCAAATCTGCGGGCCAAGCGGATACGCCCAGGCTCGGCACTTCACGCCGTATTTGGCTACATTCTCTATACACCCGATGACACCGGAAACGGTGCGCCTGAAACGACATCTACAGCGACAGGGCTGCGAAGAAGGAGTAGAGTATGGATAAGACTGCAAAGGGCGTGAGCGCCGCAATTGGATCGGTCTTCTCGACGGTGACGACCGCCGCCGCGGCGTGGATCGTGTACAGCAAGCTATTCATCAACCACGATGCATCGCTGCCACCCGCGCTCGGCGCGGACCGCGAGCAGTTTGGCGGGGGCTACGCGGGGATGCTGCACTACTATGCGGATCGCTCCGGCGAGGGCACGCCGCTGTTGCTGCTTCATTCAGTCAACGCCGCCGCGTCGGCCTTTGAGGTACGTCCGATTTTCGAGCGCTATCGCGGGCAGCGCCCCGTCTACGCGCTGGAACTACCCGGCTTCGGCTTCTCCCAGCGCGGAGACCGGCCCTACACGCCGCGCGTGTTCACCAACGCGATCATTGGCTTTCTAGAGACGCAGGTCGACCAGCCGGTGGATATTGTCGCGCTGTCACTCAGTAGCGAGTTCGCCGCGCGCGCCGCGATGGAACGCGGGCCGAATGTCCGCTCGCTCGCGCTGATCTCGCCCACCGGCCTGAGCAAAGACGCGCAAGAGCGCCAGCCGAATGAGGGACTGCACAAGGCGCTGTCGTTCCCACTGTGGAGCCAGGCGTTCTTCGACCTGCTGGCGACGCGCGTCAGCATCCGCCGCTTCCTGAATATGAGCTTCCAGGGCGAGCCGGACGAGCGGCTGGTGGATTACAGCTACAAAAC
This sequence comes from uncultured Thermoflexus sp., assembly GCA_964626105.1. Classification (GTDB taxonomy): domain Bacteria; phylum Chloroflexota; class Anaerolineae; order Aggregatilineales; family Aggregatilineaceae; genus DYGX01. The sequence continues at coordinate 3,744 of CAZVCM010000292.1, read as the reverse complement.
AGCGCACCAGCCCGGCGCGCGGTTCGCTCCGCTGGCGTTTGTCAGCGGCAAGCTGAACTCGCCGGACATCCGCGAAAGCATCTACGAACAGCTTCAGCATCCGGTGCTGGTGCTGTACGACGAAGACCCGTACACCGGCTTTGAGGCGCTGCCCGGCCTGATGGAGCGGCACCCGAACTGGCAGGCGAAGCGCATCGTGCCGACGCGCGGCCTGCCCCATTTCGACCAGCCTGAGCAGACCTTCCAGGCGCTCGACGCGTTCTGGAACGAGCCTCCCAGCGACGAGAGCGAGAGCTAGGCGCCGTCCTCGGCCACACGCACCTCGATCTGCCCGTTGATAATCCGCGCCCGGTAGCCTGGTTGCGCATAGGTCGAAGGACCGTGCACCAGGCTGCCGTCGCGCATATCAAAAACGGAATCATGCCACGGGCACTGGACGCACGTGCCGTCGAACGTCCCTTCGTCCAGCGGGCCACCCGCGTGCGCGCAGACCGCGCCAATCGCGTAGACCGTCCCACCATAGCGATAGAGCAGCACCGGCGAGCCTTCCACCTCGACCCGGCGCGGCTGGTGCTCCGGCAGGTCGTCTTCGGACAGCACCGCGGTCCACTCCTGCGGGCCAGAGGGCTTCGGCGCGTGGTTGACGCCGACGCGATGCTTGAAACTCAGCGAGCCGCCGAGGTAGCCGCTCAGCATCACTGTTCCCAGCCCGAACTGCGAGAGAATCGTCGCGCGCAGGCGCTGGTCCTGGCGCCGCGCCAGCAGCGAGAGCGAGTAATAGATCAGCGCTTCGGCGTTGAGCAGCGCGTGCAGCGCCGCCAGCGGGGCCGCGCCCCGTTTGATGCCAGAGTAATCGGCGGTCCCGGCGAGCGCAGTGGGCACAGCAGACGCCACGCCGACCGCCGCCAGCGCGTCTCCAATATGCTCCGCCTTCTTCGAGCGCGTCACCAGCGCAACCAGATCGAGCAGGCTGGCGTACATCCACGCCCCAAGCGTCACATCCGTCAGCATGGGGTGCAGTGGGTGGCCGAGCCAAGTCCCGTGCAGCAAGTCGGCGAGCTTGCGTACCGGCTTGCCGCCTTTCAGCACGGCCTGATGCAGCGCCCTCGCCGCGCTGCGCGCCGCCTGATTGAAGCCAGGTATCCGATCCATAATGCTGTGAATAAGTGCGTCCACCGGTCCGCGTCCTTTCTAAAGTCCACCGCGCACGCCACGCGCCGCAGACAATTACCTGAGAAGTTGTTTATCAAACGATGAGTCTATAGAGAACTTAGATCGTTCAGCGGCGGTGTGCCCACTCCGCATCGCAACCCGGCGCGCGCCAGCCCGTATACCTCAGCGGACGGTTCGCCACAGGAGAGAGCGCGATGCTCCCACAAGAAGAGCTGATAGCACGCGTGCGCGCCATTTCTGCCGCAGATGAGCGGCTCGACGCGCTGATGATGTACGGCTCGTTCACGCGGGGCGAGGGCGATGCCTATTCGGATATCGAGTTCCTGCTGTTTTTCGAAGACGAGGCATTCGAGCAGATCGGGCCACGCGCGTGGCTGGAGCAGATCGCGCCAGTGTTGCTCGACTACACGAACGAGTATGGCATCATCGACGTGATCTTCGACAACTTCGTGCGCGGGGAGTTCCACTTCCACCGCGTCTCGGAGATGCGCATCGCCGAAGCGTGGCGCGGCGTGATCGCCTTCCCTTCGCTGGAGAGCACGCTGCTGCTCGACAAATCTGGCCGGTTCGCTCCGTTCCTAACGCCAATCATCGGCCCCCCGCCAGAGCGCGCCACCGAGCAAACGCTATCAACCGTAACGCGGCACTTCGCCAACATCTGGCTGTTCGGCTATCAGGTGTTGCAGCGCGGAGAATACGCCCGCGCGATGGAACTGCTGAACAGCGTGCATCGCGAACTGCTGCATATGGCGCGCGCGGTCGAGAGCACCACCGACAACTGGCTCACGCCGTCAAAGTCGGTCGAGCACGATCTTTCGCCCGCCGCCTACGAGCGCTTCCGCGCCTGCACCGCGCCGCTTGAACCAGAAGCGCAGCGCCGCGCCTTTGCTGAAAGCTGGACCTGGGGGAAAGAACTACTTGCGGTGATTGAGGCGCAGTACGGTGTCGCGCTTCCGCCGCAGCTAATCGTGCACATCGACGCGGTAGTCGCCGGACGTAAGTGAGGTAAACGAAACGCGGCCTATCTCCGCGAAGGTAGGCCGCGCCAATCACGGTAAGACAAGCGGCGGATGCTAGCGCCCGCCGAAGCGCCCGCCAAAGAACACTTGATAGAACGGCACACGCCCCGGCACGGCACGCTTCTCGAACGCCTCATACAGCGAGCTATCGTCGTACATCACCTGATGATGGTCGATCACAAGGTTGCCACCGCGCACGTCGATGATGGAGTAGTTCGCCGTGGCGCTGGACTGGCAGCCGAGCGAGCCGGGGTTGATGTACATCGCGCGCCCCTGCATGGCCGACTTGCCGGGCACGTGCCCATAAAACACAAGCTGCGTCTCGTGCCGCTCGAACAACTTGTCCAGGTCCTCGGCGGTCGCTTCTTCCAGCGGCGGGAGAAAGCCGCGCCCGGTTTCGTTCAGCGCGTAATGCACGAACGCGAGCGAGACATCTTCAATCTCGGTTTCGATGACATATGGCCAGGCAGCCAGCGTCTCTCGCAGGCTGGGGTCGAGCATGTTGTTGGTCCACTGCTGGTGCTCGAACGATTCCTGGCTCATCTCAACCGGGCACGTCTCTGGCAAGCCATCCACGAAATAGGCGTCATAGTCCCCCATGACAAAGCGCATCCCAGGCGTCTCGAGCAGCAAGTCGAGCGTCTCTGCCGGGAACGGGCCGATCCCTACGGCATCTCCAGTATGGTAGATTTCATCGACGCCCTCAGCTTTGATCGCCTGTAAGGCGGCCTGAAGCGCGGGTAGATTTGCATGGGCGTCGGTGATGATTGCAATCTTCATGCGCGGTACTCCCAGCCAACTCAGGGCTGCTTCTATGGTGTGTGATTCGATTGTAGCAACACGAATTGGCGAATCATAACAACTGGATGGCACAGCCACGCGCCGCGCTATATGGGACATGCGCGCTCATGAGGCCGCTAGAGGAGCGCGCGGAGCCGCTGCGCGATTGCATCCGGCGGGGTGCCGTACGAGAAAACGATCGCCAGCCGCCCCTCGCGGTCAATCGCAAAAGTTGATGCCGTGTGATCGACCAGGTAATCCGTCTCGCTACCTTCGACCGGCACCGCCTGATAGTAGACGCCGAACTCGTCGGCAATCGGGCGAATCGCGCTGTCGTCGCCGGTCAGGCCGATGAAAGCCGGATCGAACGCGCCGACATACTGCGCGAGGCGTTCCGGCGTATCGCGCGCACCGTCCACGCTGACGAACACAAACGCGACCTCGGATGCGTCATCGCCCAGCAGCGTTTGCACCCGCTTGAACTCCGCTAGCGTAGCCGGGCAGATATCCGGGCAGTTCGTGAACCCAAAGAACACCAGCGCGGGACGGCCATTCAGGTCGGAGAGGGAAAACGGCGCGCCGGTGTGATCGGTCAGTGTGAAATCCGTCATCGGGCGCGGCGGCTCCAACACCGTGCCAGGGAGCGGCGTCGCCGTCGGCGCGGGTGGCTTGTCGCCCCCACATGCCGTCAGCAGCGCGACCAGCACCACCGAGAGGATCATCATCCCGCGACGCACGCGCATCATCACCTCACTCGGCCAGCGGTCGAACT
>CAZVCM010000291.1:0-4928 GCA_964626105.1 uncultured Thermoflexus sp. | reverse complement strand
GCCCGGTGTGATGTCGTCCACGTCCGGCGCGACCTCGATCACCTCGCCGACCTCTTCATAGCCCCATGTCCGCAGCGGATAAGTGAGCGATGCTTCCGCCCCAGGTACGAACAAGCGCCGCTCAACGTCCCAGCGTTTGTGCAGAAACGGCGACGTGCCGCGATACTGCGTCAGCTCCGTCCCCGCGCTGATGCCGGAATACAGCGTGCGGATGCGAACCTCGCCCGGCGCGAGCGGCTCGTGCGGAAGTGGCTCATGCGCGACCTGGCGCGGCGCGTCCAGAACCAGCATCTTGCCCATATGCAGGCAGTCTCCTATGTGAAGAATTTCTCAAAGACGTGCGTGCGATTGTACCTCACATGTTGCGGACGGCTCGCTGGCCGCCCGCAACTTGATCTATCTTGGGGTCCTGTCGCTTGCCTAGCGCGCCGCCGGTTCGACGCGCGCCGCGCTCAGATACGCCCGCTCCTGCACGACTTTCGTGTCACCAACAATCTCGAACGATCTGTTTAGGCGGATGTCATCCGACGCGCTGCCGACCATGATCTCGATCGTGCCCGGCTCGACAATGTACTCCATCGACCGTCCCAGAAACGCGAGCTGGCTGATCTCCAGCGTAAAGCTCACTGTCTTGGCTTCACCGGGCGCCAGCGAGACGCGCGTGAAGCCCTTTAGCTCCTTCACCGGGCGCGTGACGCTCGACGCCACATCACGCACGTACAACTGCACGATCTCGTCGCCCGCGCGCTGGCCCACGTTGGCGACCTCGAAGCGAATCTCGATCTGCTCATCCGCGCGCGCTTCCTGCGTGGACAGGCGCAAATCGCGGTACTCAAACTGCGTGTAGCTCAGCCCATAGCCGAACGCATAGAGCGGCTTGGCGCTCAGCTCAACATAGTCGCCTTTCCAATGCGAGCGCCCGCCCGAGAGCTTGTGCCCATAGAAGACCGGGATCTGGCCCGCATCGCGCGGGACCGAGATCGGCAGCTTGCCGCCGGGGTTGTAGTCCCCGAACAGCACGTCCGCGATCGCGTTCGCGCCTTCTTCGCCCGGCAACCACGCATGCACCAGCGCCGGGACGTGCTCCGCGATCCACGGGACGGACTGCGGGCGCCCACTGACCAGCACGACGACGACCGGCGTGCCCGTCGCGTAGACCGCCTCGACCAACTGCTGCTGCACGCCGGGCAGCCCCAGCTCCGCACGGTCGCGCGCCTCGCCGCAGGTACAGTCATCCGTCAGGCCGGATTTTTCACCCACGACCAGGATCGCCACGTCTGACTCGCGCGCCAGCGCCACCGCTTCGTCGAAACCGTCGGTCGAGGTGTCGAGCACGGTTTGCACGCCGGGCGCATAGCGCACGCGCGCCCCGTCGCCCACTTTGGCGCGGATGCCATCCAGCACGCTGATGATCGGCACGAAATCCTCGACCAGCTCAATGCGATCCGGGCGCGCGCCGCCGGTCGGGTTGTCGCTGTGCTGTTCCAGTATCGTTTCGATGTGCGCGGGATAAGCGTAGTCGCCCACCAGATTGCGCACCACATCCGCGTTTGGCCCGATGATGGCGATCGTCCCGCCCGACTTGTCGAGCGGAAGGAGCTCGCCCTCGTTCTTGAGCAGCACGATCGACTCGCGGGCGATCTGCCGCGCCAGCTCGCGCTGCGCAGGCGTATCAAAAACCAGCGGCGCATCATCGACTGCCACATACGGGTTCTCAAACAGCCCCAGCTCAAACTTCACGCGTAGCACGCGGCGGACGGTTTCATCCAGCAGCGCCGCGCTCACCGCGCCGCCCTCGATCGCCTGCTTCAGCGGCTCGCCATAGCAGTCCGTGCCGGGCAGCTCCAGGTCAATCCCGGCTTCGAGCGCCAACTGCGCCGCTTCCTGCTTGTCCCGCGCCACATGGTGGTATTCGGCCAGTTGGTTCACCGCGAAATAGTCCGAGACAATCAGCCCGTCGAATCCAAACTTCTCGCGCAGCAGCCCGGTGAGCAGTTCTTTGTGCGCGCCGCACGGGATGCCGTCCAGCTCGTGATAGCCGTTCATCACGGTTTTCAACCCGGCATGCTTAATCGCCACCTCGAAGGGGAAGATATAGACTTCCTGTAGCTCGCGGGAGGCAATATGCGCGGGCGCCCAGTTCATCCCACCCTCGCCCATGCCATAGCCGACGAAGTGCTTGGCGGTCGCCAGCACGCCATCCTCCCAGTTTTCACCCTGCAAGCCGCGCACGTAGGCGGCGCCCAGCTCCGCGACGAGGTACGGATCCTCGCCGAATGTCTCTTCGACGCGTCCCCAGCGCGGGTCGCGCGTCACGTCGAGCACGGGCGCGAGCGCGTGATGCCCGCCGACCGCCCGCATCTGCGCGCGGATCACCTCGGTCATCTGCTCGACCAGTGCGGGATTCCACGTGCTCGCCACACCGATCGCCTGCGGGAAGCACGTCGCGCTGAGCGCCATATAGCCGCTGCAACATTCTTCGTGAACCATCGCCGGGATGCCCAGGCGCGTGTTCTCTAACAGCCAGCGCTGGATCGTGTTCGCCAGCCGCGCGCTGTCCGCCGGGCGCAGGTTGCTCGCGCCGCCGATGCGCGTAATCTGCCCAATCCCGTGGCCCATCAAACGGGTGGCCTTCTGCTCAGAAAAGTCCAAATCGTCAAGCAGCTCGAAAACCCAATGACTGCCAAGCTGGGCGAGCTTTTCGTCAAGCGTCATCTGGCCCAGCAAGTCTTGCAGCCGCTCCTCGATCGGGCGCGTCGGGTCCTTGTATACAGGCTGCTGTGTCGTCTCCATCATCGGGAATAAACCCCTCTCCACTGCCGAACCACACAGGCGATCTCAGCGCGCCTGCCATCATACCCTTGCCCCTCGCTTCTGGCTAATCATTATGCTGTGCAAAACCATCTCACCACCGGCTGCTGCGGCATGGTATACTCGGGCCGCACGCCCCGCGCGTGCGCTATTCTTATCCGCGATCCATTTCTTGAACTTCGAAGAGTGAACGATGCCTCAAAAAGTGATTCTCGATGTCGATACGGGAACCGATGACGCCGTTGCCCTGATGTGCGCGGCGCTGCATCCGGCGCTGGAGCTGGTCGCCGCAACGACGGTGAACGGCAATGTCGCCGTCGAATACTGCACGGATAACACGCTGCGCGTCTTTGACCACATCGGCAAATCGATTCCGGTGTATGAAGGAATGGCGAAGCCGCTGATGCGCGAGGATTTCCCGATCCCGCGCAGCCAGACCACGACGCCGCTCATTCATGGCAACGCGCTGCCTATTCCCGAAGCGACTTCGCGCCCGCACGACGAAAACGCGGTCGATTTCCTGGTTGACTATTATCTGTCGGCGGACGGTCCCGACACGATCCTCGTCCCGGTCGGCCCGCTGAGCAACGTCGGCGCCGCGCTCCAGCGCGAGCCACGCCTCGCCGAGCGCATCCCGGCGATCGTGCTGATGGGCGGCAGCCACGCAATCGGCAACACCACCCCTTCAGCGGAGTTCAACATCTGGGCGGACCCTGAAGCCGCGCGGGTAGTCTTTCTAAGCGGCGTGCGGTCGATCACGGTTGTCCCGCTCGACGCGACGCACGAAGCAGTCGTCTCGCTGGAAGAATGCCAGCAACTGCGCGCGCTTGGCACGCCCGCCGCCGAGGCCGCCGCAGTCTTCATCGAGAAGCGGATCGAGGGGTACCGCATCACACACGCGGAATATGCGGACGCCACCAACACGCCAGTGCATGACGCGCTGGCCGTGCTGTCAATCATCGATCCGGCGGTGCTACGCAAGGTGGCAGAGATCTATGGGGATGTCGAGACGACCGGTGAGCTAACCATAGGGCGGACGGTCTTCGACCTGTACCACCGGCTGCAGAAGGCACCAACCATGCGTGTCGCGCTCGGCGCGGACCGCGAGCGGTTCGTCGCGCTGCTGATGGAAACGCTCGCGCGCACCGTGTAAGCGTGTGAAGCGAAACAGCGGGAGAGCATCCACCGGGCGCTCTCCCGCGAATTGTTCCAGACTACTCCGCCGCGAGCAGCGCCGCCTCGAAGAACCCGATCACCCGCTGCTCGTATTCCGCGGGCTCATCGCTCAGGCCCTGGGTGTGGCCAGAATCAGGCACCACCCACGTCTCGGCGCGCGGTCCTGCCGCCTCAGCGAACACCTCGTTGAACTCGGCCTCGTCGCGTTCGTTCTCCGCGCTGATCAGCAGCAAGCGCGTGCCCTCGGCGGCGCGAATCGAGTCCAGCATCGGCGTCGGCGGATCATCGCCGCTGAACAGGCCGACTGCAATATCCAGCATCCGCACTTGCAAGCTGCCGATGAAAGAACGGTGGCTCTCCAACGCCCTGAACTCGTCCAGCCAGCGAGAGGTCGCGCCCTCGCTGACCACCGCTTGCAGCGCGGGATACTCGCCCACCGCGCCGAGCAAAATCTCCCCGCCGACCGACAGTCCCAGCCCGCCGATCGCGTTCACATCGTCGCGCGCCTCAAGATAGCGCACGGCAGCGCCCACATCGCGCGAGCCATGCCAGCCGAGCCGGTTGATGTCGCCGCCGCTCTCGCCGTGGCCGCGCAGGTCAATCGCCAGCACGCCGAAACCATGACCGGCGAGGAGTTCCGCGTGCGCGCGCACGTCATCGCGCGAGTTTCCCGAGCCGTGCACCAGCACAATCGCGGCGCCGTTCTGCGGCGCGGCGAACCAGGCGGCAAGCGTTACATCGTCGTCGGTCGTCAGAGTGATGTCGTCGAAACCCTCGGGGGGCGCGCCGACGTCATCACCTGCAGGCACGATGGCGTATACGGCAAAGACGATCGGCAGCAGGAAGAACATCACGAACAGGGCGAGCACCACCAAAACAAGCAGCCAGCGCAGCGCGCGGCGTAAACGAGAACGTTTCGGTTTCATGGGCCTTCCTCAAGG
>CAZVCM010000290.1:0-4945 GCA_964626105.1 uncultured Thermoflexus sp. | reverse complement strand
CATCCGCTCAACAATCGCGTCCACTGCCCGTGCGATCTGGGGCAACGCGCCGCGTACCGCTTCAGCCACGGTCGCGTCTTCCTCGTTCATCGCGCGCACGATCTCCAGCGCGGAGTAGCTATCCAGTTCGGCAGTGCTGGGGTTCGATTCTTCAGTCTGCATAGCGCCCTCAATCGTCGTCGGAAAGAGTCACGGATGGAGCCAGCCGCTCGCGGGCAAGCAGCACAGCGCCGATCACAGGTGAATAGCGCGGAACAGGCCGCGCAGGTAGACCCAGGCGCGCGACAAGCGCAGCGCTCAGTGGATTGTCTGCGCTTAGCAAGCCGCCCGCGAACGCGATCGCCGGGCAACGCATGTTCAACGCGCGCATGACTGTCCGCGCCGTTTGCTCGAGTTCGTCCGCTGCCCGATCAACGAGTTGCCTCGCCACCGTGTCGCTCTGTTCGGCAGCGGACAGCACGTGCTCCGCCACCTGAGCGATCACGGACGTGCGCGGGGTTTCGGCGCGGTACAGCCACGGGATTAGATCCCGAGCGTCGGGCAGTTCCAATTCCCGCAGCAGAAGCGAGGTTAGCGCGGTCACCGGGCCGCGCCCATCTGAAGCACGGACGACCGCGCGCAATCCTTCCAGGCCCAACCAATAGCCGCTGCCCTCGTCGCCGAGCAAGTAGCCCCAGCCACCGGCCAGCGCGCTCCGCCCGCGTGCGTTGACGCCATACGCGAGGCTGCCGGTCCCTGCCAGAACCAGCACGCCGCGCCGGCGTCCGAGCGCGCCCACCAGCGCGATCTCGTAGTCGGCGCTCGGCACGATTAGCGCGCCGGACGTCACGGCGCTAACCACCTCGCGCAGCCACGCGGCGGAGTGGCTCGCCGCCGCTCCTGCCACGCCGATCCCGACAGAGGCGACGCGATCCGGTAGGACGCCTGCCGCATCCAGCGCCGCCCGTAGCGTGGCCTGGATTGTCGCTGCAGCGGCCTCGCGCCCGATCGCGCTAGGATTCGCCGCGCCGCCTTCGGACTGGCCGATCACGTCCAGCGCGAGGGTCGCAACGACCACACGCACGGTGCTGCCGCCGCCGTCGATCCCGACAAGGCAGCGGTCGCCACTCATGCGCACCACGTCCGCCGCAGCAGGTCGACGTAGTTCGCGCCCGGCGTGATCTGCCCGAGCACAGACGCGTGATGCGCGCCGGTGAGCGCCGGGTGCGTGCCCGGTCGGTGATGCCACGTCTCATGCGCCAGCAGCGCGAAGACCAACGCCTCTTTGTTGAAGCTATCCACGCCGATATCTTCGTGCGTCTTCACCTCGGCGGGCACCAAGCGCTCGCGCAGCATCCGCACCAGCAGTGGATTACGCGCCCCGCCACCGCCGAGAATGACCTCGCGCACCTGCCCCGGAGCAAACTGCCGGTAGGCGCCGGCGATTGTCTCGACAGTCAGCGCGGCGAGGGTCGCCAGGATGCTCGCATCGTCCAGACCACGCGCGCGCCCCGCGTCCAGCAGGCTCGCCGCCATTTCCGGGCTGAACAACTCGCGCCCGGTCGTCTTGGGCGGGCACCGCTCGTAATACGGATGGTGTAACAGGTCCGCCAGCCAGCCCTCGTCAACCGCGCCCTTTGAGGCGAGCGCCGCGTCCCGGTCGTAATGCGCCGCCCCCCCGGTGATCTGCTCCATCGCGCTGTCCATCAACGCATTCCCCGGCCCGGTGTCGAATGCCAGCGGCGCGCTGGCAGTGTCGCTGAGCGGCGGCAGGAAGGTGACATTGCCGATCCCGCCGATATTCTGCACCGCGCGCCAATGATCCGGCGCTCGAAGCAGGAGCCAGTCCGCGTAGCTGGTCAGCGGCGCGCCCTGCCCCCCAGCGGCGATATCGCGCGGGCGGAAGTTGGCGACGGTCGTGATCCCCGTGCATTCCGCAATGGTCGACGCCTCGCCTAGTTGGAGCGTGCTGCTTACGGAGCCGTCCTCGTCCACCTGATGCCAGACGGTCTGCCCGTGCGAGCCGATCAGATCGATCGCGTCCGGCTGGATCCCCGCGCTCGCGACCACGGCCAGCGCCGCCGCCGCAAACTGCTCCCCGAGAGCAGCGTTCAGCATGCAGACCTCGACCGTGTCCGCGTTTCCCGGGCGGATCGCATTCAGCACGCGCGCTTGCAGCGCATCAGGATAGGGATGCGAGATGGCGTGCAAAATCCGCGCCTCAAGCGCCGGGGGCGCGCCGGTAATCTCGCACAGCGCCGCGTCGATCCCATCCGCCGACGTGCCTGATATCAACCCAACGATCTTCATACCTCGTCAACCGCCTTTGCCAGCAAATCATGCAGCCCGCGCCGAAAGTCTTCAATCCCCGGATGCTCCCGCCCGGGATACACCCGGTTGGTCAGCGCGGCAACAACGAGCTCGCGCGCCGGGTCGATCCACAGTGACGTGCCGGTGAAACCGAAGTGGCCGTACGCGTCCGGGTGAAACTGTTCGCCAATGGACGACCCTTCGCGCGCTTTGAGCATCCAGCCCAGGCCGCGCCGCGTGCCGTCCGTCTCCGCCCGCTCGCGAACTGCGTCGGCTCGCAGACCCGGCGCGATCGCCAGCCGGGGATCGCCTCCCAGCCACGCCTGACCGAGCGCGGCGATATCCCGCGCCACACCGAACAGGCCCGCGTGCCCGGCTACGCCGCCCACGCCGCACGCGTTTTCGTCGTGCACCTCTCCCCAGCAACGACGTCCACGCCAGGCCGGGTCGTCTTCGGTGGGAACGATAGCCGCCCGCGCGCGTCCGTGCTGCAGGGGATTATACGTCACTGAAGGCAGGGCCAGCGGTTCGGTCACGCGCCGCCGCACCGCGACCGCCAGATCGCCCGAACCATCCAGCCGCGCGACAGCCTCGCCGAGCAACATGAGTCCGAGGTCGCTGTAGCGCACCACGCCCTCGCCCGGTTGCCCGACAAACGGATACGCGCACAGCGCGCGCAAGGCGTTCGCCCACCGCTCCGCGCGCGGCAGCGGATCCACTTCGTCCGGTGAGCTGGGCGGCGGACCGGCGGCGTTGAACACATCCCGCCAGGGTGCCAGCCCTGACGTGTGGGTTAGCAGCATGCGGAGGGTTACCTTCGACGGATCAGCGGTCTTGCCAAGCGACTCCGGCGGCGTGGGCAAGCGGACCTTGCTGTGCGGATCCTGCCCGCCATCCAGCGGGCGCAGGCCGCTCTCGCCGAACTCCGGCACAATTGCCACCAGAGGATCGTCCAGCGCGGCGCGCTCCTCGCTGACCAGCGACAAAAACGCAGTAGCCGTGAACAGCTTCGAGACGGACGCCAGGTCGAACAGCGCATCCGGCCCGATAGGATACTCACGCGTCACCGGGTCGATCCAGCCCCAGCTCTGGTTGACTAAGACCCGGCCCCGGTGGATCGCGGTAATCGCCAGCGCGGGGAAGGTATCGCCCAAATGCGCGGCGATCAGCGCCTCAAGCGCGCGCGCAACGTCCGGCGCCAGCGTGTTGATTGCCTCGCTGCTGGCTAGCTCTTGTACGCGGGTCACAGCACGTCTCACTCGTATAGCAGATAGGGCTGGCGCTGAAGCTCGAAAGCGTGCGCGTCGTCCAGCCACTCCGCCGCGAACCGCCCCAGGATCGTGCCCGCACCCTGCCCCGCGCGGACGCCCGCCTCGATCTCTTTGCGCATCCACGCGCCGCCGATCAGCCGGTCGAAGTGATAGACCGCGCCTTCCGCGTCGGCGGCGTAAGAGGGCAGCCATTCAAAACGCTCGGGATAACGCGCGCGAATCGTAATTAGCACGCCGAGCCACGCTTCCAGCTGCCGCCAGCGCGCGCGGTCGAGGATATGCACCTGCACGCCCTGGCAAGCCTGTCCGGCCCACTTGCTGTCAACGGGTTGGAACGTATGGGGCCGGAATCCGGCGCCGAACGCTGCACCCCATGTTTCGCCGCGCAAGTGATCGACCAACGCCTCGGGGTCGATCCACGGCGCGCCTGCGATCTCGAACGGCAGCGCAGTGCCGCGCCCCTCGGAAAGATTCGTCCCTTCGACCAGGCACGCGCCCGGATAGTGCCAGAGCGTCGCAAGCTGCGGCATAGCAGGCGACGGCGGGACCCACGGAAGGCCCGTTTCGTCCCCTGTCATTGCGCGCCGCCAGCCTTCGCACGTGATCACTTCAACCTCGGCTGGTGTCGGGTTCCACAGCGCGTTCGCCATCTGTGCCAGTTCGCCAAGCGTGAGCCCGTGCCGGATCGGGACTGGAAAGCGTCCCACCAGCGAGGAATACGCCTTCTCCAGCAGCGGCCCGCCGACCACCTCACCGCCAAGCGGGTTGGGCCGGTCCAGAATGACGACCGGGACGCCGTGCTCGCCCGCCGCTTCTAACACGTGCGTGGCTGTCCAGACGTAGGTGTAATAGCGCACGCCGATGTCCTGCAGGTCGATCACCAGCGCGTCGAGGTCGCGCAGCATCGCCCCGTTAGGGCGCATGTTCGCGCCATACAGGCTGTAGAGCGGGACGCCCGTGCGCGGATCAACCGCATCCTCGACCGGCGCGCCATCCGCTGCCATGCCTGCAAAGCCATGCTCCGGCCCGAACAGCGCCGCTAGCGTGATATTGGACGCCTCGGCAAACCGCCGGTAGGCGCTGCGCAGCGACCGGTCAACCGCGCTCGGATTGGTCAGCAGCCCAACGCGGCGGCCCGCAAGTGGTGCGAATTCGTCCCGGATCAACCGGTCAAGTCCCGTCAGAACGATCATCAGCGCACCTCAGCCGGATTTGGAAGCCGGATATGGAAACCGGATGCGGATCATCTGCACAATGATAGAACTGTGTGGAAGCAAAGCAAGTATTCTCCAACCGTGAGGCGGGGCGCGATCACTCGTTCAGTCGCGGTTGCGGTGTTTCGACAAGGCGAAGCTCGGTGTGGAACTTATAGCGATCGCCGCGAT
>CAZVCM010000289.1:0-4988 GCA_964626105.1 uncultured Thermoflexus sp. | reverse complement strand
CGGCTGGTGCTGAACGAGGGGCAGCAGGGTGGACAGTCTGTGTTTCACATGCACCTGCATCTGCTTGGCGGGCGGCGGATGGGCTGGCCGCCTGGCTAAGCAGCACGCGCTTGGCAGCGGATAGCGGCGCGGCTATAATGCAGGCGGGTCACGGCCAGACACGGCGAGGATCAGATGCCGATTAAAGAACGCATTCAGGACGATCTAAAGACTGCGATGAAGTCGGGCGACACGCAGCGGCGCGAGATTTTGCGCCTGTTGATGTCCGCCTTTAAACAGGTGGAAGTCGACCGTCGCACCACGCTGAGCGACGATGACGCGATCGATCTGCTGGGCAGCGAGGCGAAGAAGCGGCGCGAGGCGATCGAGGAGATGACCCGCGCGGGTCGGACCGAGCTGGCGGCGCAGGAGCAGTACGAGCTTGAAGTGATTGAAAGCTACCTGCCGGAGCAGCTCGGGCGTGACGAGATCGCGCGTCTTGTCGACGAGGCGATTGCGGAGACCGGTGCATCTGGCGTGCGGGACATGGGACGCGTGATGAGCGCTGTGATGCCGCGCGTTCGCGGGCAGGCGGATGGCAAAATGGTGAGCGAAGTGGTCCGGCAGAAGCTGGGGTAGGGCGCACCCCGACCGCGGACAGCCGACTCCGGCAGCGACAAGACAGCAATGGCGGGCGCGGCGGTGCCCGCCTTGTCATGCAGTCGGGAAGCAAAACCGTTATGGCAGCGATTGACTCCCACCCGCGCAACAATACGGCAGACGGCCACACACTGTGGCGCTCGGCGCTATATGTATTGCTGCTGGGTGGCTTCATCGTGGCGGGCGCAGTGATCATCGCGTACGATGTGCTGACGCCGAACGAGACGAAGGTCGCGCTGGAAGTCGGCGGCGTCGCCCCGCGTGATATTCTGGCGCCGCGCAGCCTGAAATACGACTCGGACGTGCTGACCCACGCCCGGCGCGACGCCGAAGCCGCAGCCGTTCGCCCGATCTACGATCCGCCTGACCTCAACGTGATGCGCGAGCAGGTCCAGCTTGCGCGGGACATCCTCGACTTCATTGAGAACGTCCGCTATGACGATTTCGCCACGCTCGACCAACAGCGTGAGGATCTCGCGGCGATCACGGCGCTGACGCTGGATCCGCCAGTGGTTGACACGATCTTAATGATTGAGGACGATAGCGCGTGGCGCGCCATCTCCACGCAGATTGTGCACTTGCTTGAGCGCGTGATGAGCGGCGAGGTGCGCGAAGATAACATCCAAGCGCGGCGCGACAGCCTCTCGAACCTGATCAGCGCCTCTTTCAGCGAATCTGAAACGCGAATCATCCAGGCGATCGTCAGCGACTTGCTGCGTGTGAACGCATACTATAATGACGAACTGACCCGCCAGGCGCAGGCAGAAGCGGCGCAGAATGTTCCGGTTGAGGTCCGTACCTTCGTGCGCGGGCAGATCATTATTCGCGAGGGAGAGATCGCAACCGCGGCGCACATCGAGGCGCTGGAGCAGTTTGGGTTGCTCGAAGTGGGCGAGCGCCGAATGTCCCGCTTTACAGCGGCGCTGTTGGCGATGGGGCTGGTCTCGATATTTCTGGCGGTGTACATCCGGCGTTACTTCATGTTCGTGTACGCCAGCCCGACGTTTATGATTACGCTTGGAGCGCTGTTTTTGATTTTCCTGCTGGGGGCGCGCACTGTCTACACCGATGATGCGATCCGACCGTATTACTTCCCGGCGGCGGCGCTGGCGTTTCTGATCTCGACGCTCGTCGGGCCCCAGCTTGCGATCATGGGGATTGTTTCGCTGGCGGCGTTAGTCGGATATATGTCTGGCTATTCGCTCGAGTACGCGGTGCTGACCGGCTTTGGCGGCGTGCTCGGCGTGCTGGCGCTGGGCCGGACAGAGCGCCTGAACGCGTACTTCGTGGCGGGGGGTGTCGTCGGGCTGGCGAGCGCGGCGGTCGCGCTGGTCTTTGACCTGGGGCGCGAAACTGATCCCGACGTGGTCGCGCTCGCAGCTCAAGTGGGCGGGTCGCTGGTGAACGGGCTGCTCTCCGCGGCCTTTGCGCTGGTCGGGCTGTATGTCGTCGGCTACATCCTGAACATTCCGACGAGCCTTAAGCTGGCAGAGCTGATGCAGCCGAATCACCCTCTGCTGCAACGGATGTTACGCGAAGCGCCTGGCACGTACCAGCATAGTCTGCAAGTCGCCAATCTGGCAGAGCTTGGCGCCCAGCAAATCGATGCGAACGCGGCGCTGGTGCGCGTGGCAGCGATGTATCATGATGTTGGCAAAATCCTCAACCCTCATTTCTTCATCGAGAACCAGGCCGAGGGTGTGAACCCTCATGATGGCCTCGACGACCCGCACAAAAGCGCACGGATCATCATCGGGCACGTACCAGAAGGCGACCGGCTGGCGCGCAACCATCATCTACCGTCGAAATTGCGCGAGTTTATTTTTGAGCATCACGGCACGACGCAGGTGATCTATTTCTACCGGAAGGCGCTGGAGCGCGCGGAGGATGCAGGCGAAAAGGTCAACATTGCCGATTTTACGTATCCGGGGCCGCGCCCTCGCACGCGTGAATCCGCGATCCTGATGCTGGCCGACGGATGCGAAAGCAGCGTGCGGGCCCGTCGTCCACAAAGCAAGCAAGAAGTGCAGGAGACGGTCGACTATATCTTTGACGCGCGCCTGCGCGAGCACCAGCTTGATGAGAGCGGCTTGACGCTGAGCGATCTGGCAATTCTGCGAGATACCTTTCTGGCTGCGTTACAAGGTGTCTTCCATTCGCGCATTACCTATCCGGGCACGCCAGGTACGGCTGAGCCCGCGCCTGTTGCTGCGCAGAAAGAAGCGGTGGGCGTTCCGCCGGGAGCGACAGAGGAGCAGGCGGCGCGTGTCGCGGCATCGCTCGGGCCGGATGCGCTCGCGCATCCCCCAGTCCTCGGCGCGATCGCGGAAACGCTGACCGGGCGTCGCCGCTCAGGGAACCGGCGCAAGGGGAGCACAGGGCCGCTGCGCTCGCCTGATCGAGATGATCGCGATGGGAACTCAATTGAGCAGCCTGAGAAGCGCGAGGATAAACATGGATGAGTCCGTGATCAATCTCGTGGTGCAGGTTGAGCCGGCTGCGCCGATCCCGCGCGAAAGACTTGAAAAGGCGATCCGCTGGCTGCTGCTGCGCGAAGGCGTTGAGGGCGCAACGCTCAGCGTGGTGCTGACCGACGACGACACCGTGCGCGCGCTAAATGACCAGTATCGAGGGGTTGACGCGGTGACCGATGTGCTGTCGTTCGGCGCGGATCGGGATTCGCAGTCTGGCGAGGATGCCGACCTGGGCGATCTGATCATCGCGGTGCCATATCTGACGCGTCAGGCCGAGGCGCAGAATCATGCATTTGACGACGAACTGTTGCTGACGGTGGTGCACGGGGCGCTGCATCTGCTCGGCTATGATCATGACAGCCGTGATCACGAGGAAGCGATGTGGACGCTGCAAGCCGAGGCGCTGGATGTGGCAGGGGTGCTGATTGAGGTGCTGCGCTTCTTTGAAGACGGCGCGGACCATGATGCAGCCGGGGAGGCGGGGTAGTGCGGTCACTTGAGCGACGCCGCACACGCTCCACGCGGGGGCATGTCCGGACCGAAGATAAAGCGCGCTGGCCACGCTGGTTAGGGATAGGGCTGGCGGCGCTGACGGTGCTGGTTGCGCTGGCGCTGCTCGTGAACCAATTCGTGATCCCGGCGTTAAGCTCGCAGCGGCGATCCGGCTGGAATAATCGGACGTGGTTTGAGTTTGATCCGTGGGCGGTCGTGGCAGATGGGGTAGAGGCCGCCGAGCAAATCGCCGATCGGTTACGCGAGAATCAGATCACGACGGTTTACATTGAAGCTGCCGCGTGGTTGAGCAATGGGATGTTGCAGGAAGGTGAGCACGCAGTGGTGTTTGGGCAGCGCTTGCGTGAGCATTACCCCGAACTGCAGGTGCTGCTGTGGCTGCGGATGTCGCATGATCAGATCGCGGATGAAGCGCTCCGTGAACGGGCGATTGACGTAGCGAGCAAAGCGGTCTTCGACTGGCAGTTTGACGGCGTTCAACTCAACGCGTACGCTGTGACGAACCGCAGCGCGCTGTACGTCCAGCTTGTTCGCGCTTTGCGGGGCGCGATCGGGGCGGATGCGCTGCTGTCGCTTACCGTGCCGCCGGACCGGATCCCGACCGATCCTGACGTGCCGATCGGGCTGAGTGTCGCGCCTGAGCTAACCTGGGACTCGGATTTTAAGCTGCAAATTGGCTTGTTGGACGTGGATGAAATCGTGATCATGGCGTACGCGGCAGGGCTGGACGATGCCCAGGCGTACACTGCATGGGTGGCGTACCAGCTTGAGAGTTATGCCGGGGCGCTCTCGCCGGTGCTGCCGGGGCCGCTGCTCGCGGTTGCGGTTCCGACGTATGACGCGGCACCGGGGCATGATCCGGAGGTGGAGTCGGTTCGCGCGGCAATCGAGGGGGTTGCGCAGGGCAGGGCGCGTATCACGGAGGAGAACCCGTTCGATGGCGTTGGCCTCTATATTTATTCGGCCACTGATTCGCGTGAATGGGCCATTTATCGTGATGTGTGGCTCGGTTTAGACTGATGCCGAAGAATCGCTTACGGTAGCTGTGTCACAAATCACGATTTGCTCTTGACAGCACAGAGTCGTCGGGTATAATGCTCTCCGCGCTGCCCATTGGCGCAAAACCAGGGCGGTGCGAGCAGCTTAAGAATGCGTAGAGACCCTTGTCTGAGACACCCCCTTGTGGTATCATGATAGTGTGCTCGTAAGAGCGCAGGCAAGGGCTCCAGCTACGGCTGGCTAACGCAAGGAGAGACCGTCGGCTACAGACAGTGCGTGACCTACGTACAGATGTGGGTAGACGGACCGGCGGCGACGCTGGTTTTTTGTCTCTGATGCACCTTAACAACAGCATAGTGACAG
>CAZVCM010000288.1:0-5011 GCA_964626105.1 uncultured Thermoflexus sp. | reverse complement strand
AGCGCGTTATGTCCGGCCCAATCTCAGTATATTGTTTTCTCTGAAATTGCCAATTGCGCTGACGACAGTGTGGCAGAGAGATGCTGATGGGTGGGCTGAGCCCCACCCATCGATCGAAGTCTCTCCTGCTTTTTAACTACTGCTTCACGGTTGCTTGTTCGCTGCCCTTAGCCGCCGTTGGCGATTGCTTCCGCTTCTTTCACCATCTTATCAAGCTCGTCCAGGCCGTTCTGCCAGAAGCCCGGATCGGTCAGGTCCACGCCCATCGGCGCGAGCACCTTCTCCGGCCAGTCCGAGCCGCCCGCGCGCAGCACATCCAAATAGCGCGGCGCGAAGCCGTTTTCTTGCTGCCGATAGATCGCGAACAGCGCCAGGACGAGCAGTTCCCCGAACGAGTACGCGTAGACGTAGCCCGGCGTGTGCAGGAAGTGCGGCACGTAGCTCCACCAGATACCGTAATCATCCGTCATGCGGACGCTGTCTCCGAACATGGCGCGCTGCGTTTCCAGCCATAGCTCGCTGAGGCGCTCGCTGGTCAGTTCGCCTTCGTCGCGGCGAGCGGTGTGCAGCGCGTGCTCGAAGCGATTCATCGAGATCTGCCGGAAAATGGTCGCGAACGAGTCTTCGATCTTCCCTGCCAGCAGCGCCAGCCGCGCCTGTGGGTCGCTCTGCTGTTCCATGAGGTCGCTGAACACCAGCATTTCCCCGAAGGTTGACGCCATCTCGGCGGTGGTCAGCGGCGTGTGCGCCTGCAGCATCCCCTGCTCGCGCGAGAGGTACTGGTGGACGCCGTGCCCTAGCTCGTGCGCGAGCGTCATCACATCCCGCGCGCGCCCGGTGTAGTTCAGGAAGACATACGGGTGCGCCGAGGGGACCGTGCTCGCGCTGAACGCGCCGCCGCGCTTGGCTGGGCGCTCCGCTGCGTCGATCCATTTCTGCGCGAAGAACTGCTCCGCGATTCCTGCGATCTCCGGGTGGAAGCGGCTGTATGCGCTCAGTACTATCTCGCGCGCCTCGTCCCACTGGTACGCGCCCGCCGCGGCGGGCAGCGGAGCATAGCGGTCGTAGTCCGCCAGCTCGTCCAGCCCCAGCACCTGGCGCTTGAGGTTGTAGTAGCGCGCCACGATGTCATAGCGACCGGTCACCGCCTGGACCAACGCCTCAACTGTCTCGTCGCTGACCTCGTTCGACAGGTTGCGTGAGGCGATCCAGGTCGGATAGCGCCGCAGCCGGTCGTCCGAGGCTTTGTCGGCGGCGAGCGTGTTGAAGATGAAGGTCGTGATCGGCAGGTGCTGGCGCAGGCCCTCGGTCAGCGAGGCGGCGGCGCGGTGGCGCACCTCGCGATCCGCATCGTACAGCTTCGCCAGCACGCCCGACTGCGTAAGCTGCTGCCCGTCAAAGGTGTAACGCGCGCTGCCCATCAACTCCGTGAAGAACCGCACCCATGCCTCGCGCCCGGTGACGGATTTTTCCGCCAGTATCTTTTCTTCCGGCTCGCTGAGCATGTGCGGCTGGTAAAGCCGCGCGACTTCTAGCCAGTGACGGTAATGCGCCAGCTCTGGCGCGTCGATCAGGCGCTGTGCCACGTCTTCCGGCGTGTTGACCCACTCTAGTGTAAAGAACACCAGCTTCTGCTGGAGCTGCGAGGACCACTCGGTTGCCTTCTGGAGCAGAGCGCCATACTGCGGGTTGGCGGTGTCGGTCGACCAGATCAGATGCGCGAAGGACTCAACCTTCGTCGCCAACTCGACAATCTGCTCATAGCGGGCGACAGCCTCGGCCAGCGCGTCCGGCGCCAGCTCCGCGATCTGGCCGCGATAGTCCTGTTCCAGCGCGGCGGCGGCGTCATCGGCGCTTTGCATATCGGCGGCGAGCGCCGGATCATCCACGCCCGCATAAAGATCGCTCAAGTCCCACGCGACTTGCTCGGCTCCGGTGAGTTGTGTAGGTTCTGCTTGCATAAGTTTGGCTCCTTGGGAAAGGTTATTTGCGGTTAGCGGCTAGCAATTAGCGGTTAGCCAGAAGCGCGGACTGCTTTCATGTCTGCTCCTGCTTTTGCTGATCGCCAATTGCTCGCCGCTCATCGCTGAGAATAACAAAAACGTGCGAACGGCGCACGATCACGTCACAATAGGGGCGGGCTGATTGACAGGTAATGCATGCTCAGCATCGCACGAAGGAGTGTACACGATGAATTACCGCGAACTGGGACGCACCGGCTGGATGGTGTCTGAGATTAGTTTTGGCGCGTGGGCGATCGGCAGCGCGTGGGGCAGCGTGGATGATCGCGAGTCGATTGCGGCGCTGAACCGCGCGATTGAACTAGGCGTGAATTTTATCGACACCGCGGACGTTTACGGTGACGGCCACAGCGAGCAGTTGATCGCGCAGGTGCTCAAAGAGCGCCCCGAAGCGGTGCGTGTCGCCACCAAAGCGGGACGGCGGCTCGATCCGCACGTTGCCGAGGGCTACACCGCCGAAAACCTGACGCGTTTTGTCGAGCGCAGCCTGAAGAACCTGGATACTGAGGCGCTCGACCTGGTCCAGCTTCACTGCCCGCCGACCGAGGTCTACTATCGCCCTGAGGTATTTGGCGCGCTGGACGATCTGGTGCAGGCCGGGAAGCTTCTGCATTACGGCGTCAGCGTGGAAAAGGTCGAAGAAGCGCTCAAGGCGATCGAGTATCCGAACGTCGAAACGGTGCAAATCATCTTCAACATGTTCCGCCACCGCCCGGCAGAGCTGTTCTTCCGCGAGGCGCAGGCGCGCAACGTTGGCGTGATCGTCCGCGTGCCGCTGGCGAGCGGCTTGCTGACCGGCAAGATGACGCGCGAAACCACCTTCGCTGAAGACGATCACCGCCGCTTCAACCGGTACGGCGAGGAGTTTGATCGGGGCGAGACATTCTCCGGCGTGGACTATGAGACCGGCCTGGAAGCGGTCGACCAGCTTCGGAAGATCGTGCCCGAAGGCGCAACGCTGGCGCAGTTGGCGCTCCGCTGGATTCTGATGTTTGACGCGGTATCGTGCGTCATTCCGGGCGCGAAACGTCCCGCCCAGGTGAAGGACAACCTCGGCGCGGCAGAGTTGCCGGAACTCAGCGAGAAGGACATGGCGTATGTGCGCCAGGTCTACGACGCGTACATTCGCGAGCAAGTGCATCATCGCTGGTAGACCGGCGGTTAGCAAGAGCGAAAAGTAGCGGAAGACAGCCGTTGGGCAGAGCGCGCTCTGCCCAACGTTTTTCCTCAACCCCTTGCCCCACTTCATCATCCAGCAAAGTCCGCAACACCCATTAGTTGACCACGCTCACCACCATTCGCTCCAGCACGTCGAGGTCTTGGCCGCGCAGGCGCTCCGGACGGTTGAGGATCGTGTCGTGCGGATCGTGGCTGGCTCGAACGCGCTGAGCCGTGCGGCGGCTGTTCGTGGCGTAGCAGTACGTGCAGCCAAACAGGCACGTATCGTAGCTGCCGATATCGACCGAATGCACGCAGCCGCAGTGGTCGCGCGTCGGATGCGGCTTGAGCGACAGCGCGGGCTGGTCGGTGAGCTGGCTCAGCAACTCAAGATCGACACAGCTTCCCCGGTAGACGCGCGGGATCTGCGTGTGATCTTCCTCGCAGCAGCTTGTGAGCTGGATGCCATGCCGCTCGGCGATTGCGCCCAGGTCTTCCAGCAGGTCTTGCCGTTCTAGCACGGTCGGTTCGCGAAAGTGGTAGCCGTGCTGCGCGGTGACAGCGGCCAGGTTGCGCCGCGTCTTTCCGTAGAAGTCCAGAAACGAATACGTGCAGCGCTGCGTGCTGCCTTCAAGCTGCGCGGCCAGCTCCGCGAAGCGCTGGCGGTGGTAGGCCAGCGGCGTGCGCGTGCTGATCACGATCGGGTCATAGCGCCAGATGACGTACTGTGGCCCGATGTGCAGCGCGAGCGAGCGAATCGCCGCGATCACCGCTTCGGGGTCCGGGTTGTGCGTCTCCAGCGGGCGGCCATAGCCGGTTAGCGTGACGTGGAAGTAGTAGCGATAGCCGCGTGCGTCCAGTTCGGGCAGGTGGCGCATCAGCGGGCGCGGATTGCGCGTCCAGAAGACGAAGGCGGTCACGTCGTCGGGCGCTAGCGCGGCGCGATAAATCTGGCCGGAAAACGGGTTGCTCCAGTGGCAGAACCCGGCGCGCACGCGGTTGAGAAACCACTCTGCGTAGAAGGCGGGGATATCGGTACGCCGGCTCGCGCTGATCACGGTCATGGGCCTGCCTCCAAACGACGCCAACAGCCAGTATTTTACACTTCCTATTATAGAACAAAAGTTCGTTCTAAGCAATAGGAATCGGGTAATCCACAGGCGAAAAAACGCCCGATTTTGGGCGCTATCGGGCGTAACTTACTTCAGGCCGATCAGGGGCGTCTATTCCCCGGGCGGCGAATACCAGTATTCGAGTTGAATGTTGTCCGGATCGCGGAAGACGATGTACGGATAGTGCCCCGCGAACAGCTCCACCCCGTTCGTTTCGACGCCTGCCGCGATCAGCGTATCCTCTAGCTCGTGCAGCGCCTGCTCGTTCGGCGCGGCGAACGAGAGGTGATCGAGGCCGATGCGGAACTCGCTGAAGCGGTCGCCGGGCGGTGTTGCGTCGTGCCGGACGAGGAAAATCTGCGTGGACCCGACTTGAAAGAACAACAGCCCGCCATGCTCCGGCGCCAATTGATGCACCTCAAAGCCAAGCAGGTCGCCATAAAATGCCCGCGCGCGCTCATAGTCGGACACGGTCAGGATGACGTGATCCAGCCCTGCGGCGGTCGTTTCCATCGAGATACCCTCCGGGTGTAGAGATATTGCGCCGATTCTAAAGCCTCGCTGCCGGGCGTCAAATGCTGCCCGCGACACACGCTGCCCACAACGTCCTATTTCGCGGGGCGGGCGGCGCGGGGTACACTTGCATCAAGCGCAGATTCACTGGCAGGAGCAACACAACATGAATCGCTTACGCGACGGGGCGCGGTGGCTGATCGCGCT
>CAZVCM010000287.1:0-5051 GCA_964626105.1 uncultured Thermoflexus sp. | reverse complement strand
AACCTCGCGATCCCGCAGACTCGCAGTACGGGCCGAGAACCGCTACGATCAAGATGTGAGCCGCTTGCACCAGACGCAGCCCGTCGGACGCACCATGCCACCGATTCCCGCACCGAGTAACCAGGCGTCGCTGGACGCCCTGCGCGCATTGCTGGGCCAGCGCAGCCTGCTCGCCGCGCTGGAAGTCTTCCACGCCGAGCTCGGCGATATTTTCCAACTGCCGCTGCCGGGGTTCAATCCGGTGATGTTGGCCGGGCCAAACGCGACTCACTTTGTGCTGGTCGAGGGACGCGGCGACCTGCGCTGGCGGCCCGAAGGCGATCCGGTGGCGCGCTTGCTGCGGCAGGGCGTGCTGGTGACGGATGGCGAGGCGCACGACGATCTGCGGCGCGAGATGGCCCCGGCGCTGCACCGGCGAATGCTGGCGGGTTACGTCGCGGCGATGGTCGCCAGCGCCGATCGCGTTCTCGATACGTGGGACGCGGCGCGTCAGCCGCTCGATATGCTGGTCGAGATGCGCCGGATCGCCTTACTCATCCTAATGCAGACGCTGTTCTCCGTTGATTTCAGCGCGGACCTCGACCGCCTCTGGCAGCCGATTCTGCGCGCGCTGCGTTATATCTCGCCCGGCCCCTGGCTGGTGTGGCGCGCGATCCCTCGCCCCGGCTATCGCGCGGCCCTGCGCGAGCTGGACGGCTACCTGCACCGGCTGATTGCCGAACGCCGCGAGCGCCCCACCCCAGGCGACGATTTACTGAATCTGCTGATCGGCGTGGGGATGTCCGACGACCTGATCCGCGACCAACTGCTGACGATGCTGATCGCCGGGCACGACACCAGCACCGCGCTGCTGAGCTGGGCGCTGTTCGCGCTGGCGCAGCACCCGCACGTGCAGGACCAGGCCCGCCGCGAGGTGCTCGACGTGATCGGCACGTCAGCACCAGAGCACGCGCACGCGAGCGATCTGCGCTACCTGGAACAGGTCATCAACGAGACGCTGCGCCTCTACCCGCCGATCCACCTCGGCATGCGGATCGCCGCCGCCGATCTGGGCTATGGCGGCTACACCATCCCGGCGGGGACGCGGGTGCTGTATTCGATCTACCTGACGCACCGCGACCCGCGCTATTGGCCGGAGCCTGCCGCCTTCGATCCAGCGCGGTTTGCGCCAGAACACACGCGCCAGCGCCCGCCGTACACGTTTCTTCCGTTTGGCGGGGGGCCGCGCAACTGCATGGGGATGGCGTTCGCGCAGGTGGAGGCGAAGATCGTGCTGGCGCGCATCTTGCAGCGGTACGAGCTGGCGGACGCGGGGAAACGCGTGCGCCTGCACATGGGCGCCACGTTGGAGCCGCGCCCCGGCGTCCTGTTGCACGTGCGGCGGCGCTAGCGCGTGAGGCGATACGCCCGGCCCTTCCACACCACGCGCCCCTGATGCTGGCGGCGGAGCAGCGCGCTCAGCCCGAGCGCCATCACGCTCCACGCGGCGAGCGGCGTGGCGGCGATCTCCGCCCAGGGCCGTTTGAGGCGCCACGTCACCGCCCCGCGCAGCGCGCCAAGCCAGCCAATCTCTACCAACGCCAGCCAGCGCCGTCGCTCAAACACCAGCCGGTAGAAGGGGACGACGAAGACCGACGCGTAGCCCCAGGCGAACAGCGGCGCCCACCACCACGCGCGCGGCGTCGTGGCGGACGTTTCCAGCCCCAGCAGGATGTTCTTGGAGAACCCATCCCACACGGCGCGCGCGTCCTCATACATCCGGCAACTGAGCATCGACGTGCCATCCACCAGCGCGACACGCTGCCCGCGCGCGCGGAACTGTTGCATCAGCGCGAAATCGTCCACGAGCGCCTCCGCGATGGCGCGATGACCGCCTGCCGCCCGGTAGGTGTCTGCCCGCGCCAGCAAATACTGCCCGTTGGCGACGGTAGCGCCGCCTTCGCCCCGCCACAACGCGCTCAGGTCCGCGCCCACCAGGGGCAGGAAGTCCATAATGAACGAGACGAGCGCCCGCTCGGCCCACGTGCGCGTAATCTGCCGGGGGAATGCGCTCAGCAGGTCAGCACGCAGCCCGCTCGCCTGGGCGATGCCCTGCGCGATGCTGTCCGGCACGTGCAGCGTGTCCGCGTCAGTGAACAGCAGCCACTCCCCCTGCGCCCGGTCCGCCAGCCGCTGGCACGCGTAGCTCTTGCCGTTCCATCCAGCGGGGGGAGCCTCGTCGCCGTGCAGCGCCGTGACGTGCGGAAAGCGCGCCGCGAGGGAATCAAGGATCGCGCCTGTACCGTCGGATGACTGGTCGTCGAGCGCGATCACCTCAAAATGCGGGTACTCCTGCCGCGCCAGCGATTCGACGCACGCGGCGACCGTCGCGGCCTCGTCGCGCGCCGGGACAAGCACGCTCACGCGCGGCGGGGGATCGGGCAGGCGGGCAACCTGCCGCGCGTGCCGCAAGAAGCGCAGATTTCGCGCCAGGCGGCGTGTCAGCGCGGCCAGCGCCAACACCGCGGTGAGGTGGGAGAGCGCCGCTAGAATGCGCATCATGTCTCCGGGAGCGGGCGGCGTGGTGCGCGCGCGTGCACGACCAGCTTGACGGCCAGCACCGCGATCTGCGCCACAGCGAGCGCCACCATCCACGCGGGTCTGCCGCGCACCAGCACGTACGCGAGCGCGGCGGCGGGCACCGCCAGGGCGCGCTGCGCGTCATTCTTCAGCGCAAAAGTCGATACAATCGCCGCGCCGCCCATCACCAGGGGAACCTCGTAGAGCGTCAGGCCGGACCACGCGCCGAACATGCTCGCCAGCGCCCTGCCCCCGCGAAAGCGCAGAAAGATCGAGAATGCATGCCCGACCGTCGGCAGCAGCGCCACCAGGAACACCTGCTCCCCGGGCAGGCGCACGCCCCAGCGCGCGATCAACACCGGCACAAACGCTTTGAAGAAATCGAGCAGCACAACCGCCGCGCCGAGCTTCCAGCCGCCAGCGCGGTAGGCGTTCGTCGCGCCGGGGTTGCCGTCCGCCACCGCGCGCACGTCCACGCCGTAGAACGCGCGCCCCAGCCACACCGACCAGGGGATTGCGCCGGACAGGTACGCCAGCAGGCAAAGAGCGAGCAGCGTGGCGGTCACGGGCGGCGCGTCATGGCAGCAGCGGATTTCGCTCGCGCAACATGCGGTCGAGCGTGCCGACACTCTTGCGCAGGGTGTCGCCAAGCAGCACGCCCGGAATCTCATCGGCCAGCGCCGGATTCTCTGAGAACACCCAGCCGCCATAGGCCACAACCGGCCGCCCGGTGCGCGCCGCCTGCGGCAGATAGTCCGGCCACGCCGCCAGCGCACGAGCGGTGTCCTCGCGCATCGCGGCGAACACGATCACCGCCGGAGCCACGTCCTCGACAAAAGCAGGCAGTTCCTCAAGCGGCATCGTCTGTCCCAGATAGTGGACCGGCCAGCGCAGCCGCCGCAACAGCACGCCGAGCATCAGCAACCCGCCCTCGTGTAGCTCGCCGGGCGCGCAGGCCAGCACAACCGGGTTGGCACGAAAAGCAGGCGGCCCGGCGCGCAGCCACATCACGAGCCGGGCGCGCAAATAGTGCGAAGCAAAATGTTCGGTGGCGACGCCGATGCGCCCCTCGGCCCACGCGTCACCGATCGCGTGCAGCGTCAGGCCAACCACATCCAGCACCAGCGCGTCCAGCTCCAGCACTGGCAGCGCATCGGCCAGCACCTGATCGGCGTGGTCCGTGTCGTGCCGGAACAATGCCTCGCCAAGCTGCTGCGCGAACATCTCGGCGGACGCGGTAGACGGCTCCGAGGCGATTTCGGGTCGCCACCCGGCGGGCAGGGTCGCTGCCTGATCGCGCTCAAGAATCTCCAGCGCGTGGATCGCCTGGCTGATCTGCAAGCCCTGGTCAATCCGTTGCTTGACCCACTGCAGGCGCGCGATCTCATGCTGCGAGTAGAGGCGATGCCCGCCCGGCGTGCGTGTGGAGAGCGGGAAGTCATAGCGGCGCTCCCAAATGCGCAGCGTCGCTTCAGGGATGCCAGTCATGCGGGTGACGGCGCCGATATTGAAGATTGGCTCGTCTTCCGCCGGGAAGTTTGGTTGCGGGTTTTCCATAACACCTTTGTCACTTTCAGCAAGCATTCCATATAGTCTACTGTAGATCGATTCCCTTGTCTACATTTCTTCAACAAATTTGCTACACTTGATGGAATAGTATACATTATGTACAGATAACATAGACAATAATCGGAGAGGTGCGATGCTCACTCAGCCCGCCCCGTGGGAATACCGCCTGCTCTCGTGGGCGCAGGAAGCATTCGCCAGCCCTGCTACGCTCGTTCCCGTTGAGGCCGGCGCTGAGATTCTCGATCACGCGTATGGCTATTGCGCGCGTGTCACCCGGACGCACAGCCGCACCTTTTTCCAGGCGTCGGGGCTGCTGCCGCCGGAGAAGCGTCGCTCGGTCCGCGCGCTCTACGCGTTCTGCCGCGCAACGGACGATCTGATCGATGAAACGCACGGCGCCGCGCACGCCCAGCAGGTGTTGGCAGGCTGGCACGCGCGGCTTGATCACCCGCACCCTGCCGCGCACGATCCGGTCCCGCTGGCCTGGGCGGACGCACAGGCGCGGCATGGCATCCCACGCGGCTATGCGGAGCAGTTGATCGCAGGCGTCGCGCGGGACCTGACGCAGAAGCGGTACGCCTCGTTTCCTGAACTGGCCGAATACTGCTATGGCGCGGCCTCGACCGTGGGCCTGATGTCGATGCACATTGTCGGCTTCAAAAGCCTCGACGCGCTGCCCTACGCGGTCAAGCTCGGCGTCGCGCTCCAGTTGACGAACATCCTGCGCGATATTGGTGAGGACTGGCAGACGGGCCGCCTCTACCTGCCGCTCGACGAGCTAGCCGGGTTCGGGCTGAGCGAGGCGAATATCGCCGCCGGGCGCGTGGACGACCGCTGGCGCGCCTTTATGCGCTTCCAGATCGAGCGCGTGCGCCGCCTGTACGACGAGGCCATGCCGGGGATCGCGCTGCTGGATGCGGACG
>CAZVCM010000286.1:0-5119 GCA_964626105.1 uncultured Thermoflexus sp. | reverse complement strand
CGCGTTCGGCTTCAATCACGCCATCCGCGCCAACCGGCACGCGTGTCTCGCACGTCAAACAGCGCCAGCCCCCCTCGACCGCCACGAGATCGACCGCACCGCAGCGCGGGCAGCGCCAGATCTCCTCAAGCTGGCGCGCGCTGGCGGCGGGGGAGATGCCCGCTTTCAGCGCCCACACGATCCGGTAATCGACCTGCCACGGTTCGACCTCGACCGCGGACATGCCGATCTCGTCGCGCAGCATCTGTTCTAGCGCCTCGTGTGAGAACGTCTGCCCCGGCATCAGTTTCGCGTCCCGCCCCTGGCGGTTGGTCAGCACTAGCAGGCCGCCGGGCCGCAGCACGCGCGCTAACTCGCGCAGAACCCCGCGCGGCTCCATCATGAATTCGAGCGCTTCCAGGCAGCAGACCGTGTCGAACGTGTCGTCGGGGAAGGGCAGCGACTCCGCGCGCTGGTGCAGCAGGCTCACCCGGTCGTTGTGCGGCGCCAACTTTTCGGCGGCGACGCTCAGCATCTTGCGGCTGAGGTCGAGCGCGACGATCCGCCCCTGGAAGGTCGGCTGTTCCAACAACGCCAGCGGCAGGCGGCCCGTTCCGGTCGCGACGTCCAGCACCAGCGGCGCGCGGACCGCGACCAGCCGTTGCATCATCGGCAGCGCCAGGAAGTACGTTTCCGTCTCCGGGTCGTATTGCTTGATGCCGTCGTAGCGCCGGGCGTAGTAGTCATAGAGCCAGATCACCGTGCCGCGCCCCAGGTACACGCCCTCGGTAATCACCACCAGCCAATAGACGATCAGCGCCACCAGCGCGAGCGCCGCAATTCCCCCGACAATCCACCAACCCATCACGCGGCCCCGCTATGTTCCGGAGTATACAAGCTGCAACTCGCTAAGCTGGGTTGAGCCGTCGGGCATGTCCGCCGCGGCTTGCAGGTGGCCGAGGATGCCCTGCGGGACGAGCCATGCCGCAGTCGCGCCATCCGCCGCGTTGGGGTCGGTGCCGATCACCTGCCCCGGACCGGCATCCGTCCCGGATGGGTACAGGCGAAAGACGACGCGCAGCGCGCCGGGCGGCGCGTCCGGCCAGGTGATCGCGACGGTGGCGCCGGGCTGCAACACGTACCCGCCGCCTTCGATCCGCACGTACGGTGCGACCGTCAGCATGTTTCGCTGGCCGCCGGGCGGGCTGTAGTTCGGGTCATAGCGCAGCGTGAAGACCTGGCTGCCGACGCTGCCGAACTCGTTGACCGCGCCTGCCTGAAAGACGTAGACGCCCGGCGCGGGGAACGTGTAATCCGCGAACGCGCCATCCCACGGGTCAACATCGGTCCCGAAGGTGGTCGTCGGACCGCCTGACGCGTTGTTGACGTAGAACACGACCGAATCCGCGTTAGCGACTTCGCCCGCCTGGGCGCGGACCGTCTCCGAATAGGTGATCGCTTGCCCGCCAGCGCCAAGCCAGTACGGCTCGACGGCCAGCGCTTGCGCAAACCTCGGAAGCTGCGGGTCGGCGGTGGGGGCGGGGGTCGGCACGGCAGGCAGGCGCGGCACGTACAGCCGCTGCCCAACGTAGATCAGCCCCGGGTTGGCGAGGCAGTTCGCCTGGGCAAGCTGCGCGGTCGTCGCGCTGGTGCGCTCCGCGATGCGGCTTAGCGTGTCGCCCGGCACGACAACGTACACCGGCCACGTCGTCTGCGGGAAACAGTTGATGACGGTGGGCGGCGCCTGCGTCGGGTTGGGCAGGGCGATGTCGGTCGCGGTGGGCGTGGGCGTCTGGATGTTAAACAGCGGCGTCACGGTCATCGTCTGCGTGGTGATGCCTTGCAGCGGCGGGGGCGCGGGCGGGGTGGACGTGGGCGGATCGACGCTGCTCAGGTTGCAGGCGAGCGCGGCGAGCACGAGCACCGCGCCGATCAGGGCGCTGCGAGACTGAAACAGCCTGGAGCCTGGCATGGGCCTCTCCCCTCGGTGACGACCGGCGCGCGCTGCAATCCCGCTGTCGCAGCTTTCGCCGCTGATTATACCGCAGGACGGGCAGCGATGTTTGCCACCGGCTGGCGCGTTTGCCTACAATCCGGCGTAGAAACGCAAGGAGACGACGTGATGCAGCTTGAACAGGAACAGCTTGCAGGATATGACGCGGCGCGCGAGGGCGTGGCCTTCTGGCGCGTGCCGGAGCCGGGTTGGGTGCTGATCGCCGGAGACGACCGGACGGACTTTGTGCAGCGGCAGACGACCAACGATGTACGCTTGTTGGCGCCCGACCGCGCGCAACTGACGGTGCTGACCTCGGCGACGGCGCGCATCCTCGACGTGTGGCGGCTGGTGGCGCTGGACGATGTGATCGGCACGATTACGCTGCCGGGGCGCGGCGCGTCAACCGCGCACTATTTGCAGCGACGTATCTTCTTCATGGACAAGGTGACGGTCACCGACGCAAGTGACACGCTGGCGCAGATTGACCTGCTCGGCCCTGGCGCGGCAGGCGCGTTGGCGGCGCTTGGTGTGACGGACGCTCCCGCGCCGGATACGGTTGCGGAGATGGCGTGGCAGGGTGAGACGGTTCGCGTCCTCGGGCAGAGCGGGGCGCTCGGGCTGGGCTGGCGGCTGTTGGTGCCGCGTCCGGCAGCCAAGGCGCTTGAATCCCGGTTGGCCGAGGCGGGCGCGCGCGGTTTGGCGGGCGAGGCGTACGAGACGGTGCGCGTAGAAGCGGGTCTGCCCGCCGCCGGGCGCGAGCTGACCGACGCTTACACGCCGCTCGAAACCGGGCTGCGCGCCGCAGTGCACGAGGCGAAGGGCTGCTACACCGGGCAGGAAGTGCTCGCGCGGCAGATCAACTACGACAAGATCACGCGGCAGATGGTCGGGCTGCGGCTTGAGACGCCAGTGCAGCGCGGCGCGGCGGTGCAGGTCGAGGGGCGCGGCGCGGGCGAAGTGACATCAGCGGTGGTGTCGCCGCGCTTCGGCGCGATCGCGCTGGCGGTGGTCAAGCGACCGCATTTCGAGCCGGGGACAGTCGTCATGGTGGCCGCAGGCGAAGAGACTGCGCGCGGTGAGGTGGTTTCGCTGCCGTTCGCGTGAGGCGTCGCACCTGTAGAACTGGTTCTGTGTAGGGGCGCAGCTTGCTGCGCCCGCTGCACTACACCACCCGGAATCAACGGGCCGAGCAAGCTCGGCCCCTACACGTCGCGAGACTCTTCCACGCGGCGATGGGTAACGGCTACGGTATGCCTAGACAGCAAACGAGGCCGGGTATCTTGCCCGGCCTCGCGCATGTGCATTGTGTGGTGGCTTGGCGTCTAGTGCCCGCCGCAGCCGCAGCCCGGGCCGCAGCCACTATCATACGCGTCGTCCGCGCCTTCCTCGGTGCGGAACGAGTGCCCGCAGCCGCACGACGAGACCGCGTTCGGGTTGTTGATGGCGAAGCCGCCACCCATCAGGCTGTCCACATAGTCAATCTCGGCGCCGTGCATGTACATCAAGCTGTTCGGATCGATTACGAGCTGCACGCCATCGACCTCGACGCGCTGGTCCTGCGGGTAAAAGTTTGGCTCGAAGGCCATGCCGTACGACAGGCCAGAGCAGCCGCCACCCTGCACGAACACGCGCAACGCCACACCGGCCAACTCGCGTTCTTCCATTAATTCGCGGATCTTGGTCAACGCGACAGGTGTCACGGTCAAGACGGGGGTTTCTACGTTGGTTTCTTGCTGAACGTCGGCCATCAGAGTCTCCTGTCGGCGCTTATTGATATTTTTACGATCACTATGAGTCGGCGAGCCGAACCTTGCGTATAAGTCTAGCAAGCCGCTTCTCAGAAGTCAATTAAGTTGAAATAAATGTGACAAATTACGCCAGCGCGACGTCATTCGGCGGGGGATTTCTGAAAGGTCGTTTGAAACGCCTAGAAAAGTGTATATTCTCAAAATATAACAAGAAAACCTGCCCGGCGACCTGAAATCTGAGGGACGGGTGTGGCTCTTGTTCATTGTGATGGAACTGGCAGAGCGCATCAAAAATCCAGACTCTGTCGGAAATAAGGCCACGCCAGACTGACATTTCCCCATGAGTGAAAATGGAGATCAATTATGAGAAAACTATGGGTAAAAGCGTGGATCACGATGGATGGCGTCTTTGACGCGGAGACGATGGATCACTGGTGGCAGAACACGAATAGCCCTGAGAGAATGCGCCATATTACCGAGGAGTACTCGAAAGGTGATGCGTATCTCCTGGGACGGAAAACTTATGAGATGCTCTGGCCGGGCTGGTCCAAGCAGACGACTGGCGACGGTCCTGGGCCGATCCTGAATCGGATGCACAAATATGTGGTTTCAACCACACTCACGGAAGCTCCCTGGAAAGAATCCACCATTATCTCAAAGAATGTGGTGGAAGAAATCACCAAACTGAAACAGCAGCCGGGTAAAGACATCATCATTGACGGCAGTGCGACTCTGGTTCAATTGCTGATGGGGACAGGGCTGATTGATGAGTATCGATTCATAGTCGAGCCCTTCATTATGGGCAGGGGAAGGCGATTCTTCCCGGACGGGACGCCCTCGACGCAGTTGAAGCTTGTTGAGAGCAAGGTGATTGGTTCCGGATCCCTAGCCGTTGTTTACCAGCCCGTCAACGAATAATCGCTTAGTTGTTCTCGAAATCCATCGCTGACCGTCGTCAATGAACCAACGTTGCACCACGTGTTGAAGTAGCGGTACGAGACCTACTGCCTCGTTTTGCCAGGAATATACGGTTCTGGCATGCGCCATTCCTGATCAGTCAGGTCGTTCGGGTATGGTTTCCGGTTCATGCCCAGCTTGCTTCGCTTATTGTCACTTTTCAGTTGGCTTCTGCGGCGTGGGTGCGTGCCGGGGCAGGCCGATGAGCAGGGCGAGCGGACCGGCCATCAACAGCCAGATCGCCACATCCAGCCCGGCAGCCTGGGCGATTGTACCGATCGCCAGCGGAAGCAGGCTCGCGCCCAACCCTGAGACGTTCGCCGCCGCCAGCGCCGCGCCGCTCTGGTTCGGCAGCGTGGCGTAAAGCTGCGCCATCGGGATCGCGTACCAGCCCGCGTTGAGCAACCCCAACGCGCCCAGCAGCGCGAGCTTGAGCGGG
>CAZVCM010000285.1:0-5251 GCA_964626105.1 uncultured Thermoflexus sp. | reverse complement strand
CTCGAAGATATTCGCCGCCTCGCCGGTCTCCAGCTCGACCAACAGGATGAACGACTCGACCAAATGGCGCAGCCGGTTGGCGCCTGCGTTGATGCCGCGCAAAAAGTTGCGCATGTCGTCCAGGCCGAGATCAGGCCCGTCGCGGCTGAGCATGTCGGCGTAGGCGACGACATAGGTCAGCGGCGTGCGCATTTCATGGTTGAGAATCGTCAGGATATTGCGCTTGATCTCAGCGATCCCCCCCTGTGCAGCCTCTTCAAGCTGCCGTTTGCGGTCCAGCTTCGCTGAGACGGCGACGAGCAGATCGTCGGCGCTGAACGGCTTGACGACGTAATCCTCGGCGCCCATCCGCTTGCCCCGGTGGATGTCGTCTCGCTCGCCCTTAGCGGTCAGGAAGATAAACGGGATTGTGATCCAGGTGTTCTTGGCGCGAACGGCCTCGAAGAACTCGTAGCCGTTCATGTAGGGCATCATAATGTCCGATACGATCAGATCAGGGGGAGCAGGCTGGCGCTCCAACACTTCCAGGCCAGCTTTGCCATGTGTGGCGGTCAGCACCTCGTAATCGTTGATCTCGAGGATATCGCGGATCCCTTCCATCAAGTGCACGTCATCTTCGACAACAAGAATTGTCGCCTTCATCGTTCCCCACTCTCCCCACTACGCGTCGCTGACGCGCGACGTGATCGCAGGCAAACGCATCCGGAACGTGCTGCCCGCTCCTTCCTCGCTTTCCACTTCAATTGTCCCACCATGCAGCTCGACGATCTCTTTGATGATAGCCAGACCCAGCCCAGTGCCCGGAGTCGCCGGATTGACGTTTGTTCCGCGGTAAAACCGCTCGTAAATCTTGGGCAGTTCTTCCGCTGGAATGCCAATTCCGGTGTCGGACACTTCAATGATAACCCATTCCGCAGGACCATGCTCTGGCTCTTCAACGCGCGTGCGCACGAAGACCTCGCCATGTTCGGGCGTGTAATTGAGCGCATTGGCGATCAGGTTGGTCAGCGCGCGCACGACCTGGTCTGGGTCGCCCATAATCCAGGGCAGCGGCACACGCTCGGCCTGGTGTTCCAGCGTCTGGTGCTTGCTGTCTGCCCAGGCGCGGTTGTCCTTGATGACGACCTCGATCGTCTCTTCGATGTTGACCGGCTCGCGGCGGCGGGCTTTTTCGGCGCGCTGCTCGCTTTGCACGCGAGAGAGGTCCAGCAAGTCTTTGATCAGGCGTTCGAGCCGTTCCGTCTCGCGATACATCACTTCCGCATAATCCTCGCGGCGCTCTGGGCGCCCCCGCTGCAGCAGGTCGAGGTAAAGCCGGATGTTCGCCAGCGGCGTGCGCAGTTCGTGTGAGACCTTCGAGACGAACTCGTCTTTCAACCGGTCGAGTTCCTTGAGCTGCGAGATATCACGCAGCACAGCCACCGAGCCGAGCACGCGCTCACCATCCACCACGCGCGCCGCTTTCGCCTGCAGCGCGACCGGGCCCATCTCGATCACTTCGGTCAGATTACCGCGCTCATCGCCTTCGTCGGCCAGTGACCGCTCGACCAG
The DNA here is from genome assembly GCA_964626105.1 of uncultured Thermoflexus sp. Lineage (GTDB taxonomy): Bacteria > Chloroflexota > Anaerolineae > Aggregatilineales > Aggregatilineaceae > DYGX01. The sequence goes on along the minus strand of CAZVCM010000285.1, from coordinate 3,700 downwards.
CGCGCTGATCCGTATGCTGAGGTCCATATCCAGGTCGTGCTGGTCGAACAGCGTTCGCGCCACCGGGTTCATCATCATTAACTGACCGTCGAGGTCGAAGACGATCACGGCGTCGGCCACCGAGCCGATGATCGCTTCCGTGCGCTCTTGCTGGCGGCGGATCTCCGCGGTGCGCTCGATCACGCGGCCTTCCAGTTCGATGGTCTGCTGGCGAACCTTCTCAAACAGGCGTGCGTTCGCCACCGAGATCGCAAGTTGTGCAGCCAGCGGCTCCATCACGTCGAGGTCTTCTTGGACGATGCTGTTGAATTCATGCCGCTCCACAACCAGCACGCCGATCACTTCGTCGGCGGCGATCAGCGGAGTTGCCAGCGCGCAATACGGTGCGATCTCACGCGCGGTGCTGATCGGCCCGTGCTGGTGCGTCTGGTTCTGCAAAATCGGCTCAGCCTGGCGCACAGCCTGCAACCCGACGTTTTGCATGGCGGCGCGCAGCGCGTTTTCGTCGCTGGTGCTCAGCACGTCATCGCGCACAAAGACCGAGTGTACCGACAGGTCGTCGTCTTCGATCAGCATCAGGCCAACGAGGTCATAGTGCAGAATGTCAGAGAGCTTGTCGGCGACGCCTTCGATCAGGCTTTGCGGGCTGAGGATCGCGGTCGCATAGCGCCCAACCTCGTTGACGAGGCGGAGTTGGTCCAGCCGGTGACGGATCTCGTCGAATAACGTCGCGTTTTGGATCGCCAGCGCCGCCTGCACGCCCAGCAAGCCGATCTGCTCGGACTGCCACCCAGCGAACGCCTGCGGATTTATCGTATTGACCAGCAGCAACGTTCCGATCGGAATGTCCGCTTTCAGCAGCGGGACCGCAATCACCGAGCGCGCATGCGTCATCTGGAGAAACTCGCTGTCGAGCGCGTCGCTGTCGGTGACGTAGTTTGCATGCTCCGCTTGCCAGCTATGCAGCACGCGAGCGGGCAGGCGGTCTGTGTCGCGCAGATCGATCCGGTGGCCGGTAAACCACTCCTCGGCGAGCCCGGTCGCCGCCGTACCAACCAGCTCGCCGCTCTCGATCAGCCAGATGTACGCGCCATCTGCCTCAAACACCGCGATGCTTTCGCGGCAGATCAGGTTGAGAACCGTCTCGCGATCCAACTGCGCGCTGATCGCCAGGCTCAGGCGTCCCAGGTTGGTCGAGAGGGCTTCGCGGCGCAGCGCATCCTCGAACAGATTCGCATTCTCCATCACGACGCCGAGTTGCTGCCCGATCTGTGGTAACAGGCGGTTAAGCGTGGGATTGAACGGCGCGTCGGGCGGGTGGCACAGGCTCAGCAAGCCGATCTCCGCGCCGTGCGAGATCAGCGGGACGCTGGTGATCTCCATTCCAAAATCGTGCGGCAGCGCCATGGGGGGCAGCGACTCAGCAATTGGGATGCGCTGGACCTGCTTCAGCGCTTCCGGTGGCAGGCCGGTCGCAGCTTCGAGCACCAGATCGCCTTGATACGGATCGCGACGGTGGATCGCGCCTGCCTTCAGGTTGAGCACTTCCAGGATGCGAATGAGCAGCACGCCCATCAGGTTTTCCTGCGTGAGCGCTTCGTTGCTGGCCGAGAGGATCGTGTTAAGCGCCTGCATCGCGCGGTTCTGGCGGCTGGCGGCTTCCAACAGGCGGAAGATCTCGATTGCCGATGCGATCTGGTTGGCGAAGACCTGCACGATCTGGAACTGGTCTGGTGAGAAGCGGTGCGGCTCGAAGCTGTCTGCATTCAACAGGCCGATGACATGATCGCGCACGATCAGCGGCACGCCGATCCAGCTCCGGATCTCTCGCGGGCTGAACGCTCCGGGCCGCCACGCCGGATGTTCACGCGTTTCTGGAATGAGCCGCGGCTGCTTGCTTTCGACCATCTTCTCCACAATCGGAAAATCTGAAAGCTGCAGCGTTGGATTATCTGGCAGCGTGGAGGGCTGTGGCAGGCTAACACGGGGCGTCCACGCTTTCCCGTCGGCTTCGAGCAGCGCGATATGCGCGCGGTCAAACGCGATGACCGCTTGCAGATGGTCGAGCGCGGTGGCCATCGCTTGTTCCAGATTGGCGCTCATGATCAAGTCATGCGAGGTCTTGAGCAGCATCTCGGCCTGCACGCGGCGCCCGTGCTCTCCCGCGATCAGCCGGTGGTTCTCGGCGGCGACAACGGCCTGGCTGGCAAAAGCCATCGCGACCCCGAGGTCGTCTTCAGAGAAGTGCCCCGGCTCGTCGTGCGAGATGCTGATGCAACCAAGAACTTGATCGCGCGTGATCAGCGGCACACCGATCCATGAGCCACGCGGATAATCATCCGCGATCCACTCCTCGGGCCGCGTGGTATCGGTAACAAGCTGCGGGCGGCGCTCTGAGAACAGCTTCTGCAGGTTCGGATAGCGCGCGATCTCAACGCGCGCATCCGGCATCGGCTCGCCATCATCGACATCAACGAAGCCGGTGTGGGCGCGGACCTGCAAAAAGCCCGGCTCGGCGTTGAGCAGGACGGTTGCGTAATCAAAGCGCAGCACGCGGCGCAGCAGCGTGAGCATCTGCTGTAGCATGTGGTTGATATCGTCCGTGCTGAGCACCCCGGCAACTTCGCGCAGAGTCTCGGCCAGATGGCGCTGCGAGCGTTCTTCAGCGTGCAGGCGGGCGTTCTCAATCGCGACCGCTAACTGCCGCGCCACGCTCTCGATCAGCGTCAAGGTCAGCGGGTCGAATGTGCTTCCGGCCCGGCTGCCCACGTACAGCACCCCGATCAGCCGGTCCCGCGCGACCAGCGGGACTGCCGCCCCTGCTTTCATGCCAGCGTCGCGGAGCGGCTCGCTATACGGAGTGTGTTCTTCGGCATCTGGCACGATGATCGGCGCGCGCGTGCGGAGCGCTTCGCTGGTGATGCTATTCTCGCGCGGAAGCCAGCAGCTAGCGATTTCTTCGGCGGTCTCCAGGCCGGTGCTGCCTGCGAACCGCAGCCCGTCCGGCGCGTCGGAATCGACCAGCACAATTGCTGCGGCGTCGAGCCGTGTCATCGCCGTGACCTGTGTCAGGGCGCGCTCGATCACCTCGTCCACATCGAGCACCGAGGCGATGTCCGCGCTGACTGCGCTGAGCGCGAGAATCTCCTGGCGGCGCTCGTGCAGGTCCTGCCGGATGCGTGTCGCGGTGATATCGTGCATCACAAACAGTTGCACGCCTGGCCCGTTATCGCTGCTTTCCAGGGCGCTGCGCTCGATGCGCAGCACGCGCTCGTCTTCCGTGCTCTGGATCGTGCATTCACCGGCGGTCTCGCCCTGCTCGATCAGCCCGATCACCGTCTCGCGCAGAGCGGAGTCTTGCAAGAAGTCCGTCACCGGTGGGGACATCAAGCCGAGGGGCACGCCGCCGCCATTCAGCCAGCGCTCGATCTGGGGATCGTGCCAGATCACGCGGCGATGGTCGTCGACCACAAACGCGCCTTCGCTGTGGCTGTCGATCATCGAATGCAGCATGCTTTCGAGCGGCAGCTCCGGTGATGCGCTTTGAATGATCCGCGCCAGCAGCAGCATCAGCAGCGCATAGCTCAGCCCCACCAGCAAAACTGCCCACGCGCCAGTGAGCGGAGCCAGCAACGTGGTAATCAGCGTAGCGATTGCAGTGAGCAGCAGCGGGACGCCCGTATCCCATAGAGGGATGCGC
>CAZVCM010000284.1:0-5262 GCA_964626105.1 uncultured Thermoflexus sp. | reverse complement strand
GCGCGTGGCGCGATGCAGGTCCGGGCGCCGCAGCTTGAAGCCTCGGAGATTATGGAGCAGAAACGCCTGACGCTGGCTGAAGTCCGCGCCGCATGGCTAGGGGGGACGTTCAAGAACCTCGGCACGCTGGGCGCGGTCGGGCTGGCGCTGGCAGTCCTGGAGAACGATCCGTGACATTTCTCTCAACGGAAGTGCGGTCCGCGCGCCCGGTCGATCTGCCGGGGATCGCGGCAGTGCTTGAAGACGGGTTTAGCGACAAGATGCGTGTCATCTTCAGCCACAAGCCAGAAGAGGTCCGCGCCGCGCTCGAAGCGCTGTATCAAGGGCCGGTGATGCGCGGCTATGATGGCATTCTGGTCGCGGAGCGCGCCGGGCGGATTGTCGGCACGCTGTTGATCGAGCCGATGCAGTACACTGAAGAAGAGATGGCAGCGTTCGAGCGCTTTTCAGTGCGCGAGCTGGGGCTGCTGCGCACGCTGCGCGCGTCGTTTATGCTGTGGGTGATCGGGCTTGACCACAAGCCGGACCTCACTGAGGCTTATATCAGCGATCTCTCGGTCGCGTCAGACTGCCGGGGCGAAGGGGTGGGCCGCCTGCTGCTGGAACGCGCTGAAGCCTGGGCGCGCGATGCCCGCCGCGCGCGCCTGACGCTGTGGGTTGCCGCCAGTAACGAAGCTGCGCGCCATCTATACGAGAAGACGGGTTTCACCATCGCGCGCTCGCGCCGCAGCCTGCTAACGCGCCTCTTCTTCGGAATCGCGCAGTGGCATTTTATGGAGAAACGGCTCGCCGAGCCGCCTGCCTGATCGAATTTGGGAAAGGGAATCGAAACGCGCCATGGACCCTGAACGCCTCGATCAACTCCAGAATCCTGATCCGGCGGTGCGCCGTCAGGCGATCATCGCCCTGGGCCGGTCGAAGGACCTCGCCGCGCTGCCTGAACTGGCGAACGTCTACCAGTCGGACCCGGTCCCTGAGCTGCGCGAGCTGGCGCGCCAGGCCGGGCGCTACATTCAGCAGGAGAACCAGCCCGCGCCGGAGCCTGCTCCGCCGCCACCCGATGTCGAGCCGGAGCCGCCTGCTTCTGAGGCAGCGCCAACGCCCGTCACGCCGACCGCTGCCGTCCCGGCGGAGCCCGCGATCTCGCCTGCGGACGTCCGGCGCGGGCAGGCGCATTATCGCTCCGCGCGCAGTCTGCACGAAGCAGGCGAGCAAGCGCGCGCGATCAAAGAGCTGGCGCTGGCGCTCCACGCCGATCCCGGTCTGGCGAACGAACCGGTCTTCATCACACTGGCAAGCGAGGTGCTAGGCGTTCCGCCACGCGCGGCGATCCGCACCCTGCTCGATCCCGAGCGGCGGCAGGCCGCGTATGGCGTGGCGGTCGCGGCCAAGCGCTGGCGCTATGCGCGGCGCCGGGGCTGCGCGCTCGGCCCGATTCTCGCCGCGCTGGCGCTGATCTTCGCGCTGGCGGCGCTGGCGCTGGCGGTGTGGTGGACGGTCGATCGGGGCTCGATTGACGACCTGCGCCACCGCTATACCGTCTGGCGCCTGACCAGCGACGAGCGCAGCCTGCCTGGCGGGCGCACGTACTATCTCTACGAGCCGGATGGCGCGATCCCGAATAGCGGTTGGGCGGTGATCGTCGCGCTGCATGGCAGCGGGGACACCGGCGAGGACATGCTCACCGCCGACCTGCTCGATCTGGCGGACAACGAGCGCGCGCTGCTGATCGCGCCCAACCTGGGCACGCTGGACACGCTCTCCGGCGCGCTGGATAGCAGTGGCGGCCCGATCGAAGGATTGAGCGCGATTGTCGAGCATGTTCGCGCGGCGTATGCGGTCAGCCCAGAGGGCGTGGTGCTCTACGGGTACGATCAGGGCGCGCGGCTGGCGACCGCATTCCTCGCGGCGCATCCCGAACAGATCTACGCGGTGGTGGCAGAGTCACCGTCCGGCGTGATCGTGCCGGAGCCGGAAGAAGACGAGGGCGTGCCAATGCCGCCGCTGACGCTTGTCTTCGGCGAGGCGGACGCGCTGGCAGAAACCACTCGCCCCGAGGTCGACGCCTTGCAGGAACAGGGCTATCCAGTCGAGATGGTGGTCGTGCCGGGGCAGGCGCGCCAGATGTCCGGCGACGGGCAGCGCGCGCTGCGCCGCTATCTGGGTGCGATCCGCGCCGGATAACTCGTCCAGAACGGGGAGATTGCTCGCAGTCTGGCGGGCCGGTGTTGCGCCGCGCCCGCCTTCGGTTGTCAGGAGAACGTTCGCGGCTCTATGCGCGTCGCGCTGTTTACAGAGACATTTCTACCAAAGGTGGACGGCATCGTTACGGTGCTCGTCCTGCTGATGGATCATCTGATCGAGCGCGGGATCGAGTTCGCGGTGGTCGCGCCGCGCATTGACGCCCGCCTCAAAGACTACCGGGGCCGCCCGGTGATCGGCGTGCCGGGCTTGCCCGTGCCATTCTACCCGGAGTTGAAGGTCGGCCCGCCCACGCTGCGCACCTACCGCGAGGTCAAGGCGTTCCAACCGGACATCGCGCATTTCATCCATCCCGCGCTGGTCGGCGCCGGAGGGCTGATGATGGCGAAGCGCCTGCGCGTGCCCACGCTGGCCTCGTTTCACCTCGATCTGGCGACGCTGGCGCGCTATCTCGGCGTGGGCTTCCTGGCGCCGCTGCTGTGGTGGTACATGCGCATGACGTTCAACGCGGCAGATTACGCGCTCGCGCCGTCGCACCGGATGCGCCAGGACATGCTCGCGCGCGGCGTGCGTGAGGTGGGGCTGTGGCGGCGCGGCGTCGATGCGACGTTCTTCCATCCGAGCCATCGCTCGCCTGCGATGCGCCATCGCCTGAGCAGCGGGCATCCCGACGACACGATCCTGCTCTACGTGGGCCGCCTGTCTTCCGAGAAGCAAATCGGGCTGATCCGCCCGGCGCTTGACGCGATGCCCGGCGCGCGGCTGGCGATCGTCGGCAACGGACCAGCGCGCGACCAGTTGGAAGCGACGTTCGCGGGCAGTCCAACAACGTTCATGGGCTATCTCTCCGGCGATGACCTCGCCGCAGCCTTCGCCAGCGCGGATATCTTCGTCTTTCCCTCAGCAATGGAGACGTTCGGCCTGGTGCTGATCGAGGCGATGGCAGCCGGGCTGCCGGTTGTCAGCTCGCGCGTGGGCGGCGCGGATGACATCGTGACGCCGGGCGAGAGCGGCTACGTTTTCGACGTGGGCGACGCGCGCGGCCTGATCGACGGCGTGCGCGCGATCATGGCCGAGCCGGGCCGCCGCGATGCGATGGGCCAGCGCGCGCGCCAGTTCGCCGAGACGCAAAGCTGGCCCGCGATGATGGACGAGTTGATCGGCTGTTATGCGGACCTGATCGCCGGGCGCCACCCCAAGATCTAGACGCGCTGCGCGGCAATTCCTTGCCGAACTGCGACCTCTACACTACTATTACCTCACGGGTGGGGCTTCCAGAGGAGACTATATGCAGATCGCGATTGTCGGCGCGGGCACCATGGGGGCACGGGTGGCGCGGGCCGTTGCGCTGTACGCCGACCAGGTTGTATTGCACGATTCGGACGACGCCAGCATGCGGCGCGCGCTGGCAGGCATCAGTCGCGGGCTAGAGCAGGACGTCACGCGTGGCACGATCGACCGCTCACGCGCGCGACGCGCGCGGCGTGTCTTCCGGCTGGCGGAGACGCTCGAAGAGTGCGCAGGTGCGGGGATCGTGATCGAAGCCGTGAAAGATGATCTCGCGCTGAAGCACACGCTTCTCCACGCGCTCGAAGAGGTCATTCAAGACAGCACGCTCATCGCAACCACCACGCAGGCACACTCTATCGCTTCCGTTGCTGGCGCCATTCACCATCCAGAGCGCGTGATCGGGTTACATTTCGCCGGATCTGCGCCCTCGCGCCAGTTGGTCGAGGTCGTCCGCGCGCCGCGCACCAGCGCCGACACCCTCGAGCGCGTGCAGAGCTTTCTGCGCGCCATCGGGAAGACGCCGCTCGTCGTGCCGGACACGCCGGGGCAGGTCCTCAACCGCATGGCGCAGACGTACATCGGCGAGGCGCTGCAACTGCTCGATGATGGCGGCGGGCTGGAGTTCGCCACCATCGACCGGCTGATGGAAGCTGCGGGCTTCACACAGGGGCCGTTCCGCCTGACTGATCTGCTCGGCGTGGACACAGTGTTCACCCTCAGCCGCGCCATCTTCGAAGCCACCTACCACGCCGCGCCCTATCGCCCGCACATCCGCCTGCAACAGTTGGTCGATGCAGGCCGCGTGGGCCGCGACAAGCCCGGTTTCTATGACCGGCCAGCCCTCGCCACGCCACCGGAGAAATAAGCCGCTATGCGCGTGCTAATCGTCGGGGAAGTGCCATTTGTCGATACGCTGGCCGGGCTGTGCCGCGCCCGCGACCACAAAGTTGATCTCTTTGTGGCAGACGAGCTTGAAGATCAGACTACGCTCGACAAAATGGTGCGCGCCGCGACACGCTGCCAGCTCGCTATCGAAAGCCTGAACGACTCGCAGGCGGCGAAACTGTGGCTGATCGAAGGGATCGAGGTCAACCTGCCACCGACCGCCCCGCTGCTGGTGAGCGCCGTCTCCGCTAGCGCCACCGAGATCGCAAGCTGGACCGATCACCCCACGCGGGTGGTGGGCTATGGCCTGCTGCCGCCGATCGCCGTGACCGGCATGGTAGAGTTCGCGCCCGCGCTGCAAACCGATTTCGAGGTAGCGGCGCGCGCCCGTCGCTTCTGGGAAGACCTGGGTTTCGAGGTCGTGCGCGTGCCGGACAACGCCGGGTTGGTCCGCCCGCGTATCGTCTGCGCGCTGATCAACGAGGCGGTGCGCATCCTGGCGCAGACCGGTGTCTCTGTCGAGGAACTGGACCTCGCGCTGCAGCTTGGCCTCAACGCGCCGCGCGGCCCGCTCTCCTGGGCGGACGAGATCGGGCTGGACGTGGTGTTAGGCACGCTCGAAGGGCTGCTGCGCTATTGGGGGCACGACCGCTATCGGCCCGCGCCGCTGCTGCGCCAGAAGGTCTACGCCGGGCATCTGGGCAAAAAGACCGGGCGCGGCTTCTACAAATACGATACGCTGCTACCATGAGTGCTCCGCGTGCAGATTTGTCGAGTTCCCCTTCCTGTAACCCTCTTGTTCGGCCCTTCCTCGCGGATGCCCTGAAACCTCTTCTACGGTAAAATGAAGCCGTGAGGCAACGCGGGATACGCTTTGAAATGACA
>CAZVCM010000283.1:0-5341 GCA_964626105.1 uncultured Thermoflexus sp. | reverse complement strand
GCTGGATGCGGACGGGCGCTTCGCCATCGCCGCCGCCGCCACGCTGTACCGCGCCAGCCTCAACGCCATCGAGGCGCACGATTACGACGTGTTTCACCGCCGGGCGCATGTCGCGTCCTGGGACAAGCTGCGCCGCCTGCCGGGCATCTGGTGGCAGAGCCGCGCATCCGCACCGGCATTCTCCACTCGCGTTATTTCAGAAGGAACACACCATGTCTAAAGCGATTGTCATTGGCAGCGGGTTCGGCGGGCTGAGCGCGGCGATCCGGCTGGCGGCCAGGGGGCACGAAGTCGATCTGTTCGAAAAGCTGGACAAGCTCGGCGGGCGCGCGTACGTCTACGAGATCGACGGCTACACATTCGACAGCGGTCCGACGGTGATCACCGCGCCGTTCCTGTTCGACGACCTGTGGGCGACAGCGGGCAAGCGCCGCGAAGATTACTTCGAGCTGCGCCCCTGCGACCCGTTCTATCGCATCTTTGACCCGAACGGGCGCAGCTTCAGCTACAACAACGATGAGGACTTCATCCTCGGCCAGATCGACGCGTGGAACCCGGACGACAAAGCGGGCTATCTCAAGTTCATGTCGAAGACGAAGGCGATCTTCGAGAAGGGGTTTGTCGAGCTGGCGGATAAGCCCTTCCTGCACTTCACAGATATGGTGAAGGTCGCGCCGGACCTGATCAAGCTGCAATCGTACCGCAGCGTGTACGGCTACCTCGCGCAGTTCGTCAAGGATGACTTCCTGCGCCAGTGCTTCACGTTCCACCCGCTGCTGATCGGCGGAAACCCGTTCGACGCGCCGTCAATCTACGCCATGATCCACTACCTTGAACGCGAGTGGGGCGTGCATTATGCGGTCGGCGGGACGGGCGCGATCGTCAAGGCGATGGGTCGCCTGTTTACCGAGCTGGGCGGGCGCGTGCACCTGCGGGCGGAAGTTGACGAGATACTGGTGGACGAGGCCGATCAGCGCCGCGTGACCGGCATCCGCCTGAAGGATGGCACAGTCCACCACGCCGATCACGTCGTGTCGAACGCGGATGTCGCGTTCACCTACCGTCACCTGATCCCGGCGCGCTTCCGCCGCACGTACACCAACCGCAAGCTCGACCGCATGAAATACAGCATGTCGCTGTTCGTGATCTACTTCGGCACCAAGCGGCAGTACCGCGACCAGGGGCTGGCGCATCACAACATCATCCTGGGGCCGCGCTATAAGGGGCTGCTGGGCGATCTGTTCAACCGCAAGCGGCTCGCCGACGACTTTTCGCTGTACCTGCACATGCCAAGCATGAGCGATCCGTCTGTCGCCCCGCCCGGCGGCGAGACGTTTTACGTGCTCTCGCCCGTCCCGCACCTGGACGCGGGCATCGACTGGCATCAGGCGGCCAAGCCCTATCGTGACACGATCATGCAGTTCCTTGAGGACCGCTATCTGCCGGACCTGCAAGCCAACATCGTCGCGGAGCATTTCATCGACCCGCGCCACTTCGCGCAGACGCTCAACAGCTACAAGGGCGCGGGCTTCTCCTTGCAGCCGACGCTGACGCAGTCCGCGTGGTTCCGCCCGCACAACCGCTCGGAAGACTTCGACAACCTGTACTTCGTCGGCGCGGGGACGCACCCCGGCGCGGGACTGCCGGGTGTGATGTCGTCGGCGGTGATCGCCGAGAACCTGATCGGCGAAGCGGTCCCGGAGACGGTGCCGAGCCTGGCCCCCGCCGGAATCTGACCATGAGTTACTTTGGCTTTCTGCTGCGCTTTGTGGTGATCCCGATCCTGCTGCTGGGCGCGCTGGCGTGGTGGGACCGGCGGCAGGGGCGCGCGCTGCCGGAGTCGCTGCGCGGGGTGCGCCCGTGGATCCCGCTGGCCGCGATGGTAGGCATCGCCCTGCTCTACACCACGCCGTGGGACAACTACCTCGTCGCGACCAAAGTGTGGTGGTACGACCCGGCGCTGGTGACGGGCATCACGCTCGGCTGGGTGCCAATCGAGGAGTACACCTTCTTCGTGCTACAGCCCCTGCTGTCCGGTCTATGGTTGCTGTGGCTGGCGCGGCGGGTGCGCGCTCGCCCAGCGATGACGCCGCGCCCTGGCCTGCGATGGGGCGCGGTCGCGGCGGTTGGGCTGGTGTGGGCCGCCTCGGCGATCATCTTGATCGACGGGTGGCTGCCGGGGAACTATCTCGCGCTGGAGCTGGTGTGGGCGCTGCCACCGATCGCGCTACAACTGGCGGTCGGGGCGGATATCCTGTGGCATTACCGGCGGCTGGTCGCGGCGGCGATCGTCTCCGCGACGCTTTACCTCGCCGCCACCGACGCGCTCGCCATCCACAGTGGCACGTGGACCATCAACCCAGAGCGCTCGCTCGGCCTGCTGATCGGCGGCGTGCTGCCGGTCGAGGAGTTGCTGTTCTTCTTCTTGACCAACACGCTGCTCGTCTTCGGGACAACGCTCGCGCTGGCGCAAGAAACTGCCGGACGTCTGGCGGTCGCACAGCGGCGCTGGCTGCGCGCGCCTGTCTCGCTATTCAAGTAAGCGCAGCAGATCGCGCCGTCCCCTACGTTTTAGGTTGTCGTCCCCTGTTCAAGTTCGTCATAATCAGAGCGACGATTCAGTGCGCGTACTGATTCGGCGGCCTGGACTTTCTGAGGAGAAAACCACAGATGTACTCACGAATGCGGTTTGCAGGAATTCTTCTGGTAGTTGTACTGGCGCTTGGCTCCCTTGCCCCGGCGCTGGCGCAGGATGACGAAATCACGCTGGTACCGTTCACCAGCGAGCTGTATGGCGTCGAGGGCCTGATCCCTGAAGGATGGTCTGAAGCAGCGCCGGGCGTCTACGCGCGGGGCGCGAGCGCCATGGACCTGACCAGCCTGATTATCCAGGCCGCGCCGGGGATGACCGCCGACGCGCTGTCAGGTGTGTTGCTGGGGCAGCTTGGGATCGACGCGCTGCCGGAGAGCACTGGCACAATTGAGACGGAAGACTATACCTGGACGCAGTACGAGATCGGCGTCCAGCAGGCGGGTTTGAGCATCAAGGTCGATCTGGCGCTGGCCGAAGATGACGCGGGCGTGACGCTCGTGCTGTTGCAGACGCTCGAAGACAGCTACGACGCGCTGCACGAAGCGGTCTTCCTGCCGGTCGTTGAGGCGCTGGCGCCAGTGAGCGCGGAAGATGTCGCAGACGCGCCGGTCTATGAGGACCCGGCAGGCGCGTTTAGCGCTCCGATTCCGACTAACTGGACGGCTGAAACGCGCGACGGCTACGCGTACCTCGCCTCGCCCAACGAACTGATCACCGTGTCGATCCTGACCGTCGAAACCACCGACGTGGAAGATGCGCTCGAAGCGGCGTGGGCAGTGGTCGCCCCAGACTTTGACCAGCCGGTGGCGGACGCAACCGAGATCCCGCCATCGATGCTTGACGCGTTCTGGCTGTACACCTACGAGATGGAAGACGACGAAGAAGTCATCGTCCAGGCCGAGGTGCGCGTTTACGAGGGCGTGTCGTATGTGCTCATCTTCCACGCGGACCTGACCGAGGTGCAGCAGCGTCAGGCGCAGCTTCAGGTGGTCGACACCGGCTTTGACATCACCGCGCTGGAAGCGACCGATCTCTCTGGCGTGGAGCCGCTGCCGCTGACCGACGAGCTGATTGCGGAGTTCGAGGCGTACATTCAAGAGGCGATGGAGAGCTACCTGACGCCGGGCGTGTCGGTCGCGATCGTCCGCGATGGCGAGATCGCCTACGCGAACGGGTTCGGCGTGCGCAATCCGCAGGGCGACCCGGTCACGCCGGAGACGCGCATGTTGATCGGCTCCACCACCAAGACCATGACCACCCTGCTGATGGCGCAGATGGTGGACGAGGGTGTGATGACGTGGGACACGCTCGTGACCGAGGTTCTGCCGAGCTTTGCAGTGGCGGACCCGGCGATCACCGAGGCGATCACGATGGAGAACCTCGTCTGCGCCTGCACGGGCGTCCCGCGCCGTGACCTGGAGCTGGTCTTCAACTCGGATGAACTGAGCGCGGAAGAAGTTGTCGAGTCGCTTGAGACGTTCCGCTTCTTCACGGACTTCGGCGAGGCGTTTCAGTACAGCAATCAGATGGTCGCTACGGCGGGCTATTTGACGGCGCTGGTAGCGGGCGGCGAGTATGGCTCGCTCTATGATGACTATGTGAACTTGCTTGAAGAACGCATCTTCGAGCCGCTGGGCATGGACGCCACGACCTTCTCGTTTGAGGAAGCGACCGCCAGCGACGACTACGCCATCCCCTACGGGCTGTTCAGCGATTTCACGTTCCAGCCGCTGCCGTTTGAAGCGGAAGAAGCGTTTCTGATCCCGATCACCCCGGCGGGTGCGGCGTGGTCAAACGCGCTGGATATGGCGAAGTACATGCTCATGCAGCTCAACGAGGGCGTGGCCGAAGATGGCACGCGCATCGTCTCGGCGGAAAACCTGGCGCACACCTGGCAGCCGCAGGTCGCGATCTCCGCGGTGGATGACTACGGCCTCGGCTGGATCGTCAGCGACTTTAACGGCCTGACGCTGCTCAGCCACGCGGGCAACACCATCGGCTTCACGTCCGAGTTCGCCTTTCTGCCCGAGCACGATCTCGGCGTCGTCGTGCTGACGAATCAGCGCGTCTCGATGCTGAATACCGCGATCGTGGCGCGGCTGTTCGAGATGCTGTTCGAGCAGCCATACGCCGCCGAAGACGAGATCATGTTCTCGTTCGCGATGATGCGCGACCAGTACACTGAACTGGGCGAGGACATCGAGCAGACGGTCCCGCAGGAAGCCGCGGAGGTAGCAGTCGGCTCGTACACCAACGACGCGCTGGGCGACGTGACGATTCGCGCCACCGGCGACAGCACGCTGATCTTTGACGCGGGCGAGTTCGAGTCGGAGCTGTGGCTTTACACCGGCGAGGAAGACGAGGACGAGGACATGATCGTCTTCCTGCTGTACGACCCGCCGATCAACGGGCTGGCCGTGCGCTTCGAGCCGGACGACACGGGCGAGTACCAGATGCTCGTCGGTGAGGGCGTCGTCGAATACGCTTTCGAGCGCGTGGACTAACCCCCGCTCGCACCAACACACCTGATCGCACACAGGGCCGGGACGCGCATCCCGGCCCTGTTGCGTTCCCCTTACAATGCGGGTTTTCCGCCCGGTCGTTCTCGCGTATGATGTGCGCAGAGTGAAGGGGGAAGATGATGAAACGTTGGGCTGTTCCGATCACCCGTCCGCGCGCGTGGTGGCGCTCCCTGGACGATACGACGCGCAAGATTTTGTACGTTCTCGCAATCGCCGCGCTGATCAC
>CAZVCM010000282.1:0-5357 GCA_964626105.1 uncultured Thermoflexus sp. | reverse complement strand
TCCGAGGATGAGATCGCTAATCTGATCGCGTTTATGCTGGAGCATTAAGCGCGGGTGTGTGTTGTATGTTGGAGGGGTGACCCGCCGGAGGGTCGCCCTTTCTGTTTGCGCATTGGTTTGCCGGGTGCGGTCATGGTACGATTAGCGCGTGACCGTGTTCCACCACTCTGGACGGGAGCATGACCCGACGCAAGCACGCCATTGCCGCGCTGTGCCTGGGGCTGGTGATCGTCGCGCTGTTGCTGGCGCGTGACGCTTACCGCTTCAGCCGCGCGCAAGAGCCCCCGACTCCCACGCCGAACATCAACTGGGTTCAGGTCGAGATCGGCGCGAATGTTCGCAGCGGGCCGGGTTTTCAGTATGGCGTGATCGGCACGCTGCCGTTTGGCTCATGGGTGCAGCCTCTGGCGCGCAACCTCGCCGGGGACTGGGTTCTGATCACCTACATCAACACGCAGGGTTGGATTCAGCAGGATCTGGTCGAGTGGCGGCTGGATGTCGCGGCGCTGCCGCTGGTCGAAGACGTTGAGCCGACCGCGATCCCGCGCCCGCTGGAATATTACGTCACGCCCCTGGCGCCGACGCATACCCCTAACGCGAACTGGGTGCGGTTTGCGCAAAATGGGGCATACGTACGCTCTGGGCCTGGACAGGACTATCGTCCGGTGGGGTGGTTGTACACCGGCGATGTGGTGGATGCGGTCGGGCGGGATGCGGCGCTCGATTGGGTGCTGGTGCGCTTTGGCGATGGGTACGGCTGGATTCGCTACGACCTGGTGCGATGGATCGAGCCAATTGAAAGCCTCCCGGTCCTCGCGGTGCCAAACCTGACGCCGAGCTTCACTGCCGTGCCGATTGTTCCGACCGCTACACGTACGCCCACCGCCACACGCACGCCGACACCGACTCTGACGGAGACGCCGAGCGCGACGCCATCACCAACGGCGACCGCGACTGACACGTTCACGCCAACGGATACTGCGACGGCAACAGACACTCCCACGCACACGCCGACCGATACTGCGACGTCCACACCGAGCGCAACCGCGACGGACATACCGACGCGCACGCCTTCCTATACACCGGAGCCGACCGCGACGGACGTTCCGACTCTGACGGACACGCCAAGCGCAACACCGTCGCCAACAGCTTCGGCGACCGATACAGTTGTGCCAACGGACACACCTGAACCGACCACCACGGCCACGCTAACCGCTACGCCGACCGTCGCGCCGTCGGACACGCCGGAGCCGACAGCGACACGGCGACCAACGCGGACTCCGCGTCCCAGCGAGACGGCTACTCCTGCGCCGAGCGACACGCCCGAGCCGAGCGCAACCGCTACAGCGACCGCCACACTGACCGCTTCGCCAACGGCGACAGAGACCCCGTCCGCGACCGCAACAGCCACGCTCACGGCGACGATCACGCCATCCGACACAGTTGAACCCAGCGCGACGCCCTCGCCGCATCCCACTGACACGCCTTTGGCGCTAGCAGTGGTTGCGTCGGAGACGCGCGAGCCTTCTCCCCAACCGAGCGTGACGCCGACCTCGCCGCCTACGCGAACTGCGCGTGCGGCCAGCCCGACCAGGCTGCCCACCGGCGAACCGACACTGACGCCATCTGTCGCTGTGACGCCCACCGCCACGGAAACGCCGTCCGCAACTGTGCAGGCGATCGCAGCGGCCCCGGACGGTGGCTCAGATGGCGCGGCGGTTGTCGATGATGGGGACGGCGATGGGTCGCGCCCCGCGTTGTGGATCGGGCTCGGCGCGGCGGCGCTGGCGCTGGTCTACCTGACGGTGTTCGTCGTGCAGTCGGCGGCGGTGGATCGCTATCGCGAGGGCTTCCCGCTGACGATGTGTCCGGTGTGCCAGGAAGGGCGTCTGTACCTCGACGAGCGCCGCGAGCGTATTCTCGGCATTCCGCGTATCCGCCGCGCGGTGCGCTGCGATCACTGCCGCTCTGTGTTGCGGCAGGTCGGCCCGCAGCGCTGGCGTTACGCGGTGGATCGCGCCGAGCATCTTGCGTTCTATGACCGGCTTAATGGCAAGGTGCTGAGCGAGTCGCAGCTTCTGGAGATCTCACCGGAGTTCGCCTACACGCCGCCAGAATACATCCCCGACGATCAGGCGCCAGAATAGCGCTCGGGCACGCGGCGACGCGGTTGCCGCCCTCGCTGTGAGGCGCTACGATCAACATGCTCATTTGTGCCAATTTTCGAAATGTTCAACTATGCCGGAGCGAGCCGTGTCTCAGACGATTCAAACGCCAGAGTGGGTGCGAGACGCTATTTTCTACCAGATTTTCCCGGACCGATTTGCCAAGAGCGAGCGTGTGCAAAAGCCCGCGAACCTGGAGCCGTGGGATGCCCCGCCGACTGTTTTCGGCTTTAAAGGCGGCGACCTGCTCGGTGTTGAGGAACATCTCGACTATCTACTCGACCTCGGTATCAACGCGATATACTTCAATCCAATCTTTCAGTCGGCGTCGAACCACCGCTATCACACGCACGACTATTACCGCGTTGATCCGCTGCTCGGTGGGGACCGGGCGTTTCGGTCGCTGCTGGATTCCGCGCACGCGCGCGGGCTTCGGGTCGTGCTCGATGGCGTGTTTAACCACTGCAGTCGCGGCTTCTTTGAGTTCAACCATCTGCTCGAATGCGGCCCGCAATCGCCCTATGTCGGCTGGTTCACGCCGTATCGCTTTCCGCTGGACGCGTACGACGAATCGCACGAGCCGAACTACGCTGCGTGGTACAATCTCCATGCGCTGCCGAAGTTCAACACCGACAACCCGCAGGTGCGTTCGTTTCTGCTGGATGTGGGCGAATACTGGGTGCAATTCGGGATCGACGGCTGGCGGCTGGACGTGCCCTACGAGATCGATGACGACGCGTTTTGGCAGGAGTTCCGCCGCCGCGTGAAAGACGCCAACCCCGACGCGTACATTGTTGGTGAGATCTGGCGCGAGTCCCAGCGCTGGCTGCAAGGTGATCAGTTCGACGCGGTGATGAACTACATCTTCACCCGCGCGGCGACCGCGTTCTTCGGCGCAAAAACGCTGTCGAATCTCGATCCGGGCGGCGGGTATAAACGGCTCAAGCCGCTGGCTGCGCAGGCGTTTGCGGCTGAGATCGATCGCATGATGGGCCTGTATGATTGGGCGATTACCAGCGTGCAGTTGAACTTGCTCGGCAGCCACGATACGGCGCGCTTCCTGACGATGGTGAGTGAGGACAAGTCGGCGCTGCGGCTGGCGACGCTGTTTCAGATGACAATGCCCGGCGCCCCATCGGTCTATTATGGCGACGAGATCGGGTTGACCGGCGGGTACGAACCTGCCTCGCGCGGGGCGATGCCGTGGGTCGAAAGCGCGTGGGATCGCGACCTGCGCGGGTATTTCCAGCGTGCCATCGCGCTCCGCAAAGAAAACGTGGCGCTGCGGCGCGGGACCTATCGCGTGGCGCTGGCGCAAGGGACTCAGTACGCGTTTGTGCGCGAGCATGAGGATCAGCGACTGCTCGTGGCCTTCAACACCGCGCAGGACGAGCAGCAGATGTCAATCCCCCTGGATAGCGCAGCGGGCCGCCCGCGTTCGATCTTTGGCGAGCCGGGGACACTCACTGTGGATGAAGGGGCCGTAACGCTCATCGCGCCGGGACGCAGCGGGATCGTATTGGCGCTTGACGCGTAACCTCGCTGCCCGAATGCTGTTGTACACTTTAGGTAGAATCGCGTTGGACGGTTCGGCGCAGATTCTGCCGTATTATCCTGTCTGTTGAATAGATTCGAATGAGATATAGCATGGCTGAAGTTGCTATCACTGCGATTCAAAAAGCTGAGCCGCGCACCTCGGTGCAGGTGACGTTCCCTGATGGAGCGATCCTGGAAGGGCCGGTTGGTACGCCGCTGGAGGAGTTCGTTAAGGCGCATGGCGATGCGCACGCGGGCGGTTTGCCAGAGCGCGTGCCGGTTGTCGGCGCGGTCGTCGATGGAACGCTGCGCGAGTTGACTATGCCGGTCAAACGGGATGTCAGCGTCGTGCCAGTGGCGACAGATACCGGCGATGGCGGGCGTATCTACCGCCGGTCGCTTGCGTTTCTGCTGACGGTGGCGACCGCCGAGCTCTTCCCTGGGACGCAGGTGCTAATCGACTTCGCGCTGCCAAGCGGTGCGTTCTTCTGTAAGGTCCGCGATCGCAAGCCGTTTACGGAGCAGGAGCTTCAACAAATTGTGGAGCGGATGCACGAGATTGTGCGGGCCGCCGATCCGATCGAGCGCCGCGAGATCAAGTTGGAAGAAGCGGTTGAACTGTTCCGGAAAAGCGGCGACCAGGACAAGGTGCGGCTGCTCCAATTTCGCTCCAAACCGTACCTGACGATTTACACGCTGCGCGGACAAGCGGACTATTTCTACGGGTATATGGTTCCAAACACGGGCTACCTGACGTTGTTCAGCGTGCTGCCCGAAGAAGACGGCTTTGTGCTGCAATACCCGCGCCGCGAAAGCCCGAATGTGATCCGCCCATACGTCCGGTCGCCGCAGTTGACGCGCGTCTTCCAGCAGACGGAAGAATGGCTGACGTTGCTCGGGATCGAGGACATCGGCCATCTGAACATGGGGATCCGCGACGGACGTGCGCGAGAGTTAGTGCTGGTCAACGAGGCTCTGCACGAGCAGCATATCGCGCATATCGCCACGCAGATCGCCGAGCGACACCGCAACGGATTGCGCCTGGTGCTGATCGCGGGTCCGTCATCGTCTGGCAAGACGACGTTCTCGAAGCGGCTGGCGATTCAGTTGATGGCGCACGGCCTCAAACCATACACGCTGGAGATGGACCGCTATTTCGTCGAGCGCGAAAACACCCCGCGTGACGAGCGTGGGGAGTTTGACTTCGAGGCGCTGGAAGCGGTCGATATCCCGCTGTTCAACGACCAGCTTGTGCGCCTGACGGCAGGTGAGAAGCTGCGCATCCCGCACTTCAACTTCGTCACTGGCTTGCGTGAGGTCGGCGAGGAAGTGCAGCTTTCCGCTGAGCATGTCCTTATTGTCGAGGGTATTCACGGGCTGAACCCGGCGCTGGTCAATGCGTTGCCTACCCGGCAGACATTCCGCGTGTACGTCTCGGCGCTGACGCAGTTGAACATCGACCGGCACAACCGCGTGCCCACCACCGATGTTCGCCTGATCCGCCGCATCGTGCGTGACGCCACCTATCGGGGCTATACGGCGGTGGACACGCTCTCGCGCTGGGAGAGCGTGCGACGTGGCGAGAAGCGCAATATCTTTCCGTATCAAGAAAACGCCGATATCATGTTCAATTCGGCTCTGCTGTACGAGCTGGCC
>CAZVCM010000281.1:0-5374 GCA_964626105.1 uncultured Thermoflexus sp. | reverse complement strand
TGCGGACGCCGCAGGAAAGCCGCGAGCTGTTCAAGATCATGCGCGAGTTGGCGGCGCAGGGCGTGTCGATCATCTTCATCACGCACAAGCTGAAAGAGGTCTTCGAGGTCGCGACGAACATCGTTGTGATGCGCAATGGGCGCGTCGTCGGCGCCACCACGCCCGAAGAAGCGACGGAAGCGTCGCTGGCCGCGATGATGGTGGGCCGCGAGGTCATCCTGGAGATCGAGAAGGACGAGGCGACGCCTGCCGAGCCAGTGCTCGAGGTGCAGGGGCTCAACGCCTTCAACGATCGCGGCGCCAAAGCGCTGACCGACGTGAGCTTCATGGTGCGCGCGGGTGAGGTGCTGGGGATCGCGGGGGTGCAGGGTAACGGGCAGACCGAGCTGGTCGAGGTCCTCACCGGGCTGCGCGAGGCAACCAGCGGCTCGGTCCGGTTGCTCGGCGTCGAGCTTCAACCGGACGTCCAGCCGACCGGCGGGCTGTGGCAGCGCGCCGCCGCCTTTGTGATCGATATGGTGTTGGTGGGCGCGATCGCCTATCTGCTCGGTTACTTCGTCGCGTACTTCGGCGAGAGCACGTTCCAGAATGCCTCGACCGCGACGCGCGTCGCCGGGGCGCTGATCGTGCTGATCGTCGTCGATGCGATCTACTTCCTCGGAAGCTGGAAAGCCGCTGCGCGCACGCTCGGGATGTCGTTCTTCTCACTGGAAATCGCTAACGAGCAGGACAAGCGTCCCAACACGCTGCGACTGGTGATGCGCTACCTCGTCTGGCTGGCGCTGCGGCTCCCGGTGTTTATCCCGGCAGTGGTTTCGTTCGCGCTGGCGCAGCGCGACCCGGAGCAGCGCAACTGGTTCGATCGCTGGCTGCGGCTGCGCGTCATCCGCCGCGCTCGCATCACCGCGCGCGACATCAAGGACACCGGCTCCAGCCACGTCCCCGAAGATCGCCAGCGGCACGGACTGGTCTCGCTGTTCTCCGTGGCAGACAACCTGGTACTGAATGACTACTACACCCGGCCCTTCGCGCAGGAGCCAACAGCGCTGATTGCGCCGCTCGCGCTAGGGCGTTACGCGCTGGTGGTCGGCGTGGTCATGGCCGCGCTGACGGGGCTTGCGCTGTGGGTGTGGGACTCATGGCTGTGGACGGCGCTGCTCGATGCGTACAACGTTCCGGCGGACATGCGCGAGTTCGCCACCGATGTCGCGCTTGGCAGCGAGCGTTCCGCCGCGCTTCAGTGGCCGATGATCATCAGCATCTTGCTGCTGCTCGGCGCTGAAATCCTGTTCGCGATCATCGCGCACGGCGTCACCATGCTGATCTTCGGCATCGCGCCAGTCAAGGCGCTGATCGAGCGCACGCGCGCTGCGCTGCGCCGGGTGATTGGGCGCGAGGCGACGGACACCGACGGCGGCCTGCTGCGCAACGAGACCGCAATTGACGCCAACGCGCAGCAGTTGATCAAGGAGTACGACATCCGCACGCCCTCCGCCGAAACAGCGGGCGGCAGCCTGTCCGGCGGCAATCAACAGAAGATGATTGTCGCCCGCGAGCTAAGCCGCCAGCCGCGCTTGCTTATCGCGGCGCAACCCACCCGCGGCATCGACGTCGGCTCGATCGAGTTCATCCACCGGCGCCTGATCGACCAGCGCGACGAGGGCGCGGCGGTGCTGCTCGTCTCGGCGGAGCTTGACGAGATCATGGCGCTATCGGACCGGATCGCAGTCATGTACAAGGGTCAGGTTATCGACACGGTCGATCCGCGCGAGATCACACGCGAGGAGATCGGCCTGCTGATGGCGGGCATTCACCCCGATCAACGCACCGGGGAGCCTGCCCTCGCCGGACCGTAAGCGCAACCTGAACGCGACACGTGCAACACGCGGGAGCGGCTGAATAGCGGCTCCCGCGTGATTTTTTCTGCGCGAGCGCCAACTTCCCCCGTCTCAGCAGCGGGTCGCTGTGGTATAATTTCCGCCCACAGACACAAACGCCCCATTTGGCAGAAGGATCGAACACGCATGGCAGACATGCTTTTGGACAAGCTGGCCGGGATCGAGGTGCGCTATGACGAACTGGAACGCCTGATCAGCGACCCGGCCAATGTGAGCGATTATGAAAAGGTCGCGGAGCTGGCGCAGGAGCGCGCCGAGATCGCGGATATTGTCAGCGCCACGCGCGAGTACCGTCAGGCGCTGGACGAGCTAGAACAGGCGCAGGCGCTGATCGACGACCCTGATATGGCTGAACTGGCGCGCGAAGAAGCTTCCGCGCTGGAATCACGCATTACCAAACTCGAGGAACAACTCCGGCGGATGCTTCTGCCCCGCGACCCGCGCGACGACAAGAACGTGATCATGGAAATCCGCGCCGGAACGGGCGGGGACGAGGCCGGGCTGTTCGCGGCGGCGCTGTTCCGCATGTACACGCGCTACGCGGAGAATCACCGCTGGAAGATCGAGATCATCAGCGCCAACGAAACAGGTGTCGGCGGCTATAAAGAGATCGTCTTCGAGATCAAGGGCAAGGGCGCTTATTCGCGGCTGAAGTTCGAGAGCGGCGTGCATCGCGTCCAGCGCGTCCCCACGACCGAGAGCCAGGGGCGCATCCACACTTCGACCGCGACGGTCGCCGTGCTGGCCGAGATCGACGACGTGGACATTGAGATCAACCCGAACGACCTGCAAATCGACACGTATCGCTCGGCAGGCGCGGGCGGGCAGAACGTCCAGAAGAACGAGACAGCGATCCGCATTCACCATATCCCCACCGGCCTGATCGTCGCCTGCCAGGACGAGCGCAGCCAGCTTCAGAACAAGCTCCGCGCCATGAGCATCCTGCGCGCCAAGCTGTACGAGATGGAGCAGGAACGCCTGCGCAGCGAGCAGGACGCCGACCGCCGCAGCCAGGTGGGCACCGGCGAGCGCAGCGAGAAGATCCGCACCTACAACTACCCGCAGAACCGCGTCACCGATCACCGCATCGGGATGACAACGCACAATCTCCCGGCGGTGCTCGACGGCGAGCTAGACGAGTTCATCGACGAGCTGGCGACGCGCGAAGAGTCCGACCGGTTGCAGTCCATCGAGGCGTGATGGCGCACCCGCAGCGCGTTGACCAGGCGCTGGCGTGGGCGCGCGCGCAGTGGCGCGAGGAGACGGACGCGGAGCCACTGGACGCCGATCTTCTGCTGGCGCATGTGCTCGACCTACCGCGCGCCGCGCTGTTGGCCCGCCCAGAAGCCGCGCTCACCCGCGCGCAGGCGGATCGGTTCGCCGCGCTGGTCATGCGCCGCGCCGAGGGCACGCCGGTCGCGTATCTGATCGGGCGCCATCCCTTCTACGACCGCGACTTCCTGGTAACGCCGGATGTGCTCATTCCCCGCCCCGAAACCGAGCACCTGATCGAAGCGGCCCTCACGTGGGCGCGCGGGCGCGGCCCGCTGCGTGTGGCAGATGTCGGGACCGGCAGCGGCGCGATCGCGGTCACGCTGGCGGCGCATCTGCCGGACGCGCGCGTCCACGCCATCGATCGGTCGGCGGCGGCGCTGGCCGTCGCGCAGCAGAACGCCGAGCGCGCAGGCGTCGCCAGGCACGTGACGTTCCACCAGGGCGATCTGCTCGCTCCGCTGCTGGTCTCCAGCGAACCTCTCGACCTGATTGCCGCCAACTTGCCGTATATCCCCTCGGCTGAGCTCGCCGCGCTCGACGTGGCGCGGCACGAGCCCGCTCTCGCGCTGGATGGCGGCCCGGACGGTCTGGACGTGATCCGGCGGCTGCTGGCGCAGGCGCCCCGCACGCTGGCGGCGAATGGGCTGATGCTGCTAGAGCTTGGCGCGGGGCAGGGCGCGCAAGCCGCGGCGCTGGCAGCGGAACAATTCCCCGGTGCGGCGATTGTGGTGCTGGCCGATTACGCCGGGCACGATCGCGTGCTGCGCGTGGAAAGGCGCGCCCAATGAGCGTCCGCGTGCTGCCGGTGGATGCGCCCGGAGCAGCCGCCGAAGCCGCCGACGTGCTGCGCGCGGGCGGGTTGGTCGTGCTGCCGACCGACACGGTGTACGGCGTCTCCGCCGCAATTGACGAAGCCGCGATTGACCGCATTTTCGCCGCCAAGCAGCGCCCGCCAGAGCGCGCCGTCCCCGTGCTGCTGGCCGATCCTGGCAGCGCGCACCTGGTCACGCGGGAATTCTCCGCAGAGGCGCAGCGGCTGGCAGAGGCGTTCTGGCCCGGCCCGCTGACGATCGTCGTGCCGCGCCGCGAGGGTCTGCCGCCCAATCTGACACAACTGCCGACCGTCGGCGTGCGCGTGCCCGATCACGCGGGCGCGCGAGCGGTGATCGCGGCGGCGGGCGGTGCGCTGGCCGTGACCAGCGCCAACCGGAGCGACGAGCCGCCCGCCTGCACGGTAGACGATGCGATCGCGGCGCTCAGTGATCGCGTGGCGCTGTACCTCGATGGCGGGCCATGCCCCGGCGGCGTGCCCTCAACCGTCATCACGTTTGAAGCGGGCGCGCTGCGCGTGGTGCGCCCCGGCCCTCTGTCAGAAGCCATGCTGCGCGCCGCGCTCGAACGCGACAACTGAGCGTTCTAACGCCAAACTTTAAGGCGTCGTCAGGCGGAAAATCCCCGGGTGCCAATTGCCCAATTACCGAATGATCTTTTGCACTGTTAACATCTAAGCGCCCCGTTTATAGTTGCAAAGAAAGTTGGACGACAATGACCGTTAGCGTTGCCGATCAGCTTGAAGCTATGCTGGCGCTGCTGCTTGCAGCGGCGTTGGGCGCCGTGGTTGGGCTCAATCGCGAGTCGACCGGGCGCCCCGCTGGCCTGCGGACCAATATGCTGGTCGCGATCGGGGCGGCGCTGGTCATGGTGATGGCCCGGCTGCAGTTCTCGCCGGACACCACCGGACGGCTTGCGACCGGCGTCCTGACCGGGATCGGTTTTCTGGGCGGCGGGGTGATCATTCACCGCAAGTCGCAGGTGCAGGGCCTGACGACCGCGGCTTCGATCTGGCTGGTCGCGGTGATCGGATTGACGGTTGGCGCGCAGCTTTATCTGCTGGCGGCAGGCACGACGGTGCTAAGCTGGTTCGTGCTCGCGGTGCTGGTTCGTGTTAGCCGCGAAATCGAGCCAGAACAAGGTGATGAGGATGAGGTGGTCGACTGAAGAGAACCCGATGCGTGCGCTATTCGTCCTCGGTGGGCAGATGGCGCTCGATGTGGTTCTTGACCGCGAACACGGCAGCTTCGGCCCGGTTGGACACCTGCAGCTTGCTGAGGATGTTTCCGACGTAGTTGCGGACGGTCCCCTCGCCGAGGAAAAGCTGCGCCGCGATCTCGCGGTTGGTCAGCCCTTCGACCATCAGCGCC
>CAZVCM010000280.1:0-5410 GCA_964626105.1 uncultured Thermoflexus sp. | reverse complement strand
TGCAATCGCTGGTGGACAAGGGCAATACCGTGCTGATCATCGAGCACAATCCGGACATCATCAAGGTCGCTGACCATATCATCGACCTCGGCCCCGAAGGCGGCGACGAGGGCGGGTATGTGGTTGCGCAGGGCACGCCGGAGCAGGTCGCACAGGTGCGCGAGAGCTTCACCGGGCGCTTCCTGGCGGACTATCTCGACTGGGCTGAGTGCAGCGAAGAGCAAGAGGTCGAAGCCGCCGAGAGCAGCTAGTAACACGATCACGCAAGCGATCAAACCGTCTGCTGGAACCCACCGGCAGGCGGTTTTGTTTCTTCGCTCGCAAACCCCGCTTTCCTACGCCCGCCCATCGAAAACCTGACGGATCACACGCTGGTTGGAAACGCCTGCTTGAGTTCGGAGATGTTCTGCCCTACACTGTGGGTAACACCTGCGATAAGCATGCCCAAAAGCAAGGGGGATCACAATGAAGGCATCTCGGCGTGTGAGTTTTCTGGTCGCAGTGGCGCTGGTCGCGGCGCTGCTTGTCGGCCTGATGCCCGTCCGGAACGTCTCTGCGCAAGCGCCGACGGCAACCGTCAACACCGGCGCGCTCCATCTGCGCAGCGGCCCAGGCGTGAGCTACACGGTCGTGTTCTCGGTCTATCGCGGGACGGTTCTGACCCTGCATAGCCGCAACGCGAACACCTCGTGGCTGAAAGTCTCGCTCGATAACGGCGTCCAGGGCTGGGTCAGCCGCCCATACGTGTATACCGCCTATCCGCTGGCAAACCTGCCGGTCGATGGTGGCAGCATTCCGGTGCCCGCGCCGGTTCCGGTCCCCGCTACCGCAACGATTAACAGCGGCGCGTTGAATGTCCGCCAGGCGCCAAGCATCTACAGCCCGCGTATCCGGGCGCTACCGCGCGGCGCGACGGTCGACCTGCTGGCGCGTGACTCGGCGGCGATCTGGCTGAAGGTGCGCATGAGCGATGGCGTGATCGGTTGGTTGAATGGGAACTATGTGCTGACCGCCTACCCCAAGAGCAATCTGCCGGTTGAGGGCGTCTACACGCCGCCCGCGCCGCAACCACCGCCCCAGCCGCAGCCGCCCGCGTACCGCTTCCACACGGTGCAGTATGGCGAGAACCTCTACCGCATCGGCCTGCGCTACGGCGTCAACTGGCTGACGCTCGCCAGCATCAACGGTATTTACTACCCCTACTGGGTCTACGCCGGTCAGGTGCTGCGCATCCCGTAAGCTCATTCCACCCGCTGTAAATTCTGCGAGGCGCGTCCGGTGGCGCGCCTCGCGTTTTTCCAATTCCCGCCCCGCGCAAAAGTACTTTCTATCACAAGTGTTATATTTGTGACCCCAATACGGTTTACTTTAGGAGTTCTTTGCGTCTGGCGTATTCTACGCGCGAGACGCGTGATCCTTTTTGTTTCTACACGGAGGGAAATATGCGTAAGAAAGTTCTTTTGGTGGCGTTGGCGCTCGTCTTTGCGTTGGCGCTCGTCATCCCGGCGAGCGCGATCACCTGGGGCACCCCCGACGGCGAAGGGCATCCGCACGTGGGGCTGTTGGTATTTGATGTCAACGGTGCACCCGCGTGGCGCTGCACTGGCACGCTCCTCTCGCCGACCGTGATGCTCACCGCCGGGCACTGCACGTTCGGCGCGACTGGCGGGCGGGTGTGGTTCCATTCAGATGTCTTGGGCACGCCCGGCAACGACTACCCGTTTGCGGGTGGCACGAGCGTTGAATTCGCGTCGATCACCACGCATCCGCATTACGATGACGCAGCGTTCTACCTGCATGACGTGGGTGTCGTCACTCTCAGCGAGCCCGTCAATGTGGGCACATACGGCACACTTCCTCAAGCCGGTTTCCTGGATGGCCTCGCCACCAAGCGCGGTTTGCAAGAACAGACCTTCACGCCTGTCGGCTATGGCGTGCAAGAGATCGTCCCCAACCCCAATGAAGAGCGAGCCGAGCTTGTCCGCTACCAGGCGACCACCAAGCTGATCGGCGTCAAAGGGACGTTCGGCATTCCCGAGGGTTCTGCGGTCGTCTTCACAAACAACCCCGGCCAGCCACACTCTGGCGGCACGTGCTTCGGTGACTCAGGCGGCCCGATCTTCTGGAATGGCGACGGCTCGATCGCAGCAGTGACCTCGTTCGGCGTCAACTCGAACTGCGTTGGCACGGGCGGCGGCTACCGGATCGACCAGCCAGATGACTTGAGCTTCATCTCGAGCTTCCTGCAGTAGTCGGTCAAATCAATCGACTTCCTGACGAGGCGCGCCCCACCTGGTGCGCCTCGTTTTTTGTCGCTTCTGCCGAGCAACAGGCTCCCGCGCGGCGCAGGGAGCGGCTATAATCGCGGTCGCTGCGCCTGCTCGACAAGGAGCCAAGTATGTGGGGGACTCTCCTCAACGCGGTCACCGTGCTGGTCGGTAGCACGCTCGGCTTGATGATCGGCGGGCGCCTGCCTGCTCGCATTCAGGAATCGGTCATTACCGGGCTGGGGCTGGTCACGGCGTATGTCGGCGTCAGCAACGCCGGAGAAACGGGGAACGTCATCATCCCGCTGATCGCGCTGGTCACCGGCGTGATCGCGGGGGAGCTGCTGGCGCTCGACGCGCGACTGGAAGGCTTCGCGGCGTGGGTGCACGCCCGCTTCGAGCGCCAAAACGGGGCAGACACCGCGCCGGATGGCCTCGCCGTGCGACGCGCGCGCTTTATCCAGGGCTTTGTCACGGCGAGCCTGGTGTTCTGCGTCGGGCCACTGACGTTTGTCGGCTCGATCCAGGACGGGATGGGGCTGTCAATCGGCTTTGAACAGCTTGCAATCAAAAGCGTGCTCGACCTGTTCGCGGCGCTGGCGTTTGCGTCCAGTTTGGGCATCGGCGTGATGTTCAGCGTGCTGACGGTGCTCGGCGTGCAAGGCGGGCTGGCGCTGCTCGGCAGCCTGGCGGGTGACTTTATGAGCAGCGCGATGGTCAACGAGATGACGGCAGTCGGCGGCCTGATCCTGATCGGGCTGTCGCTCATGTTGCTTGATCTGAAAAAACCGCGCATGGCGAACTTTCTGCCCGCGCTGATTATCGCGCCGCTATTGGTGGCGGCGGGCGAGGTGCTGGGGATCAATCTCTATCCGTTCTAGCCAGCCGCAGCCAGCCGAGAGCGCGCGCAAAACAGAACCTCTTTCGCGACCTGCACACGTATGACAGCATAGGCCCTATTGCCGGGATGCGACGCGATGCTCATCGTAAGATTCTGACAGCTTATTTATGGCGGGTGTATCATGGATGGAACCTACGCACACGGAACCGCCGGTATGTTCTCCTGGAAATTGTTTCGACGGCTCACCAACTACTGGGCCGCGATCGAGAATCCGCTGTTCGCGCGTGAGATCCAGCGCGCGCCACTTTGGCAGCGCTACACCGCGCGCGCCGCGCAATCGAGCGGTCTGACCGTCGCGCTACTCGGGCTGTCGTGCTATCTGAGCATCCTGATCGCTTTTTACGCGCAGACGCTTCTCGTCCTGTTCGTCCCGCTGGTTGTCGCGTGGGTGCTGGTGCTCAGCCTGACGATGGCACCGATTGTCGTGCGAGAGCGCGAACAGCAGACCTGGCACACGCTGCGCACCACGCCCATGGAGATTGACACCATCATCATCGGCAAAGCGGCGGGAGCGCTATGGTGGCTGCGGCATTTGATGCGCGGCCTGATGGGGCTGGCGCTTGTAGGCGCGATCGGCGTGGGCCTCGGCAGCCTGATCTTCGTGTCATTCGAGGACGAAGCGCTCAGCGGGCTGCCCGTGTCACTGATCTGCGGCCTCACGCTGGCGCTCCCTCTGTTCAGCAGCGCGCTGTTTTTGATCGACCGCGGCCAGCAGATGATCCTGGCTGCGCTGTGCGCTTTGGCCGTCAGCGCCCAGAGCCGCACGCTCCGGTTGGCCGCGCCGCTCGCTGTGGTAACTGCGCTGCTCGCGACGTTTCTGGATGCCGCAATTGGCCTGCTCGTGATTACGCAGCTGGAACAGCTCACCACCCCCCTGCATCAAGTCAGCTTACTTCTGCTCTTGTTTGGCCCCGCGGTGATCTACCTGGCGGAGATGCCCTTCTGGCTTGCGCTTGGCGCGGCGCTGCTGACGCTGCTTCTGCGTGAGGGGCTGATCTGGCTGGCGTGGCATTGGACGCTGCGCGCCGCCCAGCGGCCTTGATCGCGGCGCGTACGACTCCGGGTTGCGTTACATCGCCTGCGCCCCTACAATCCTTAGTCAGGCGTGGGGATGGGGGCGCGGGCATGATGCGACCACACACAGGTAGGGTATTCTCAGCATGTCCCGTATTCTTATTGTCGAAGATGATGAATCATTGATCATGATGCTGGAGATCGCGCTGCGGCCGCTCCAGCATGAAGTTATCCGCTGCCCGAACGGCGCGGATGCCGTACCGATGATCCGAGCGCACCAGCCGGATCTCGTCATTCTCGATTTGATGATGCCGTCCGCTGCGGGAGATACCGTGTTGGGCGCGATCCGGGCGGACGGTGAAATCAGCGACACAACCGTGATCGTGATGTCCGCCCACCCCAAGGGCGAGAGCATCGCGCAAGCAGCGGGCGCAGACCTCTTCGTCGCCAAGCCGGTCGATATTCGTAGCTTCCGCGAAACGATCAGCCAGCTTCTGGCTCAGTAGCGGCGGCGCGCAGCACGACTTTGCCGAGATTGCGACGCTCTTGAATATAGCGGTGCGCGGCGGGCGCGCCTGCCAGGTCGAAGACGCGATCCACATGCGGATCGAGCTGTCCCTCGTCGAACCAGCCGAGCAGCGCTTCAGCCCAGCCACGCACCTGATCGGCGTGCTCCCACAGGCGCGCGAGGTTGACGCCCATCACGCCCTTGTTGGCGCTGGTCAGCGCGATCGGGTTGAACGCGATCCACGGGGTAGTGAGCGCGATGCGCGCTGCGGCCCACAACGAGCGGCGCGTCCCTGGCGCCGCCGACGAGATACCGTGCAGGATGATCCGCCCGGCGGGCGCCAGCGACCGGAAGCTTTTCAGCCACGACCGGCCGCCAATCGAGTCGAGCGCGATGTGCACGCCACGCCCATCCGTCAGATCGCGCACGACCTTCTCAAAATCGTCTTGCCGGTAGTTAATCGGGTATTCCACGCCGCGCTCGCGCAGGAAGTCATGTTTGCTGGGCGACGCCGTTCCGAACACTGTCGCTCCGGCGCGGCGGCAAAGGTCCACCGCCGCCAGCCCTACGCCGCCCGCCGCCGCGTGGATCAACACGCGATCGCCGGAACGGACGCGCGCCAGCTCAACCAGTGCGATATACGCCGTCAAGTAGGGTAACAGGAACCCCGCCGCCTGCTCGATCGCCATCCCGGACGGGCGCGGCAGCGCCGACAGCGCC
>CAZVCM010000279.1:0-5432 GCA_964626105.1 uncultured Thermoflexus sp. | reverse complement strand
GAATACAGCAATTCGATGAGGGGGCGCCAATTCATTTGGCCGCTTGCGAATCAGGGTGCGATCCGACGCGGTTACGGTGGCGAGAACCTTGCGAGCGGTCGCCTGCGAAACAGCCGGATGCGCCGTTTCCCCGCTTGCGCTGGCGATAGCGTTCGGCTGGGCAGTTGACGGGGCGCTTCGTTTCGCTCCCAACGCTGCCGTTCGAGTCTCATTAACCGGCGCTGACTGCCTCGGTGTCGTGTTGTATTGTATCTGACACAATCGATCTTCTATTGCCAGGAACAGCTGTATCAACTCCGCAGACACAGCCAGCATGAACGCGCCTATTCCGAATGGGATAAAAGTAAGTAGAAAGACTCCGAACTGGAATTCGGTTTCTCCCCAGACCGTCTCACGTGCCGCATCTATGGCGATGAATAAACCCGCCACCAGAAGCAATATCGCTATGCCGTTCAGCAAAGCCTTATAGGTCATCAGCACCGGAAAACGATCCATGAATTTATTCTCCCCTTTGGTATGAGCAAAAACACTTTCTAATTGCTATTGGCATAGCATACTCCTTTCGGATGCTCGCGCAATTCTGCAGGGGTTTCACTGGGATCAGACGCAAAAAAATACCGCGCAGTAGCGCGGCCTATGTTGTCCAGAGGGTTGCGAAGAGTGGAGAGTGTTCAGGGATAAAAAGCGTTACAATTCCCCCCTTTTCCGCAATTCCTCAGTGCACGCGGGGCAATAGCCAGTGAAGCAGGCGCACGCGCTCGTCACGCTGACGCCCTTGCGGCGAACCAGCTCGCTCACCATGCGGTTGAGCAGATCCGCGTGAATGAGCGTGCGCGAGCCGCAGCGAATGCACGTCAAATAGTGCTGCTCCGGCCCTTCGGAGAGGCGAAAGACCTCGCGGCGGTGATCCGGCTCGACGTAACGATGCTCGATAATGTCCAGGTCCGCGAACAGGTTCAGCGTGCGATACACCGTCGCCAGGCTGATGCTTGCGTCCTGGTCGTGCGCAAGCTGGAAAATCTCTTCGGCGTCAAGGTAGGACGTCTGCCCCGCCAACACTTGCAGCAACAGCGTGCGCTGCGGCGTAACTTTGAAGCCACGTTCGCGCAGCAGCGTTTCGGATTCGTCGATCAGGTGTGGCATGGCGGCCCAGTCTCCTCACTTATCCCACCGCCATTATACCGAATCTCCCAGCAAGGCGGCGACTGCGTCCAACGTGGGCGGGATTGTGTGCATCGCATTTGCGTACGTTGAAGACACATCTGGCAGCGTCCCGGCGTGGTACTTAATCACCGCATCCGGGTCTTTGAGCAGGTGCCCGGTCAGCACGGCGACCACGTCCTCACCCGGCGCAATCGTGCCCTCGTCCACCAGGCGGCGGATGCCTGCGACCGTCGCCGCGGACGCAGGCTCGCAGCCGATCCCCGCCGCGTCGATCTGCGCCTTCGCGTCGAGAATCGCCTGATCGCTCACCTCGGTGACCACGCCATCGGTCCAGCGCAGCGCGCGGATCGCTTTCGGATAATTCGCCGGGTTCCCGATGCGAATCGCGGTCGCCAGCGTCTCCGCGCGGACAGTGTGGCGCGTCTGCCAGCCCTCGCGATAGCCGAGGTAAAGCGGATTCGCACCTTCCGCCTGCACGATGGCCAGTCGGGGAATCCGGTCGATTAGGCCGAGCGCGTGCAGTTCGTGCAGCGCCTTGCCGAACGCCGAGCTGTTGCCCAGGTTGCCGCCGGGCACAACGATCCAATCCGGCGCGCGCCACCCGCGCTGGTGCAGCAGCTCGATCATAATTGTCTTTTGTCCTTCGAGCCGGAAGGGATTGACCGAGTTCAGCAGGTAGATCGGCAGCTCATCGCACGCCTGGCGGACCAACTCCAGCGTGTCGTCAAAATCGCCCTCGACCTGCACGCTCGTCGCGCCATACGCCAGGCTCTGCGCAACCTTGCCGAGCGCGACATACCCTACCGGGAAGAAGACCAGCGCTTGCAGCCCGGCGATCGCCGCGTACGATGCCATTGACGCCGAGGTGTTGCCGGTCGAGGCGCAGATCACGCTGCGCGCGCCGACGACCCGCGCCTGCGTAACGCCACCCGTCATCCCGCGATCCTTGAAGCTGCCGGTCGGGTTCTCGCCTTCGTGCTTCAGTTGGAGCCGCGTCACGCCCGTATAGTCCGCCAGACGCTGCCCGGCGATGTAGAGCGTGGTGTTGCCCTCGCCGCGCGTAACAGCCTGCGCCGCGCGGATGCCGGGGCGGATTAGCTCGCGATAGCGCCACACACCAGAGCGGTCGAGCGGGTACCAGCTTGCCAGCCGCCGGTCGAACAGGTCATGCGATACGACAGGGCGCAGCGCGTCGAGGTCGTGCACCACGTCGAGCAGCCCGCCACACACGGGGCAGGTGATCAGGCGCGCGTCGAGGGCGTCTTCGCGCCCGCAATCCATACACTTGAGCAGGCTAGGCATCCGCTTGTATCCTTGTGCTACGAGAAGGCTTGGCGCGAGGATTGTAGCACGCTCCCGCGACGAGGACACGCCCACGCCCATGAGAAACCGATGAACGTTGAGCGCCAGCCTTTCCAAACGCCGTATAATCGAAGGAACCTCTAATCCCAAGAACGTCGCGCCGGGCGCTGCGCCCGGTGAAGCGCGTATCACACAGGCAAAGGATGCCCGTTATGAACCACTCACACGCTCGCGCTCTGCAGCTGCTGGCCGTTCTGCTGGCGCTGGCGCTGCTCGCCGCACCGCTGGCAGAGATCGCCCGCGCCCAGGACCCGGACACTGCGCCCCACCGTCGCGGCCCCGGCGACGACACGCTGGCGCTGCTCAACGAGACGATGATCCCCCCGCGTGACCGGATCGATCTCGCGCGCCGCCTGCTCGGCGTGACCGGCATCCCCGCGCCGCCAACTACACCGCCCGCCGAGTTGGAACTGGGCGCAGTGCGCACCTTCTGGGTGGACAATCTCGACAACGACTATGAGTTTCAGGTCGACGCCGAGTTGATCTACAAGACCGATCACATCTACGTCTTCTACGAGGTAGGCCAGCGCGCCGACTGGGACGCGATCAAACGCTCGACGGACCGCTTTGAAGAAGTCGTCCGCCCGCGTATTCACGAGGTTTTCGGCGAGGAGTGGTCGCCTGGTATCGACGGCGATCCGCACCTGGTAATTCTGCACGCGCGTGACATGGGCAACTGGGTCGCCGCCTATTACGCCAGCTCCAGCCAGTATCCGACCGAAGCGGTGCCGACCTCAAACGAAGCCGAGATGTTCTTCGTCAATCTGGACACGATGCGCGGCACGATCGGCACGCCGGAATATGAGAGCGTGCTCGCGCACGAGTTCCAGCACATGGTGCACTGGCACATCGATCAGAACGAGGAATCGTGGCTGAACGAGGGCGCTTCTGAGCTGGCCGCGATGATCGCGGGCTATGGCGCGAGCAGTTTCGCGGCGCAATACCTGCGCAACCCGGCGCTGCAGCTCAACACCTGGCCGGAAGACAACAACCGGGCGGCGCATTATGGCGCGGCGTTTATGTTCATGGCGTACTTTTACGACCGCTATGGCGAGGAAGCGACCACTGCGCTGATCCGCAGCCCGCTCAACGGCCTGAGCGGGGTCGAGACGGCGCTGGACGCGATCAACGCAACCGATCCCAGCACGGGCGCGCCGGTGGCGCTAGCCGACTTGTTTGGGGATTGGGTGATCGCCAA
Organism: uncultured Thermoflexus sp.; assembly: GCA_964626105.1. Lineage (GTDB taxonomy): Bacteria > Chloroflexota > Anaerolineae > Aggregatilineales > Aggregatilineaceae > DYGX01. Next base: position 1,708 of record CAZVCM010000279.1, on the reverse strand, counting down.
CCTGCTGCTCGACCCGTCCGCCGGGGATGGGCGCTATGCGTACACGCTGGAGCCGATGCAGCACCTGCCGCGCGCGAACCCCACGCACCAGCTTGCGCCCTCATCCGAGCCGATCGCGCTGTCGGCGCCGCAGTGGGGCGCGAACGTGCTGGCGCTGCCGGAAAGCGCCGCGCCGCGCACCTATCGCGTCCAGTTTGAAGGCGACGAGACCGTCTCCATCGTGCCGGTTGACGCGCACAGCGGCGAGTTCATGGTGTGGTCGAACCGCGCCGACGAGAGTGACACGCGCCTGACCCGCGCCTTCGACCTGACCGGCGTCAGCAGCGCCACGCTGAACTTCTGGACGTGGTATCACATCGAAGAAGGGTGGGATTACGCGTATGTCACCGTCTCGACCGATGGCGAGCGCTGGTTCCCGCTGGAAAGCGCGCGCACGACAACTGATGACCCGCACAGCAACGCCTACGGACCGGGCTACACCGGGCTGAGCGAGGGCTGGGTGGAAGAGACGATCGACCTGACGCCTTACGCCGGGCAGGAGATCATGCTGCGCTTCGAGTACATCACCGACGATGCGGTAACGCAGCCGGGGCTGATCGTGGACGATGTTAGCATCCCGGAGATCGGCTATTTTGAGGACTTCGAGAGCGGCGACGGCGGGTGGCAGAGCGAGGGCTGGCTGCGGATGGACAACCGGCTCCCGCAGGAGTTCCTGGTGCAGCTTGTGCGGCCCGGCGCGACTGACGAGCCGGTGACGCGGCTGCTCGGCCCTGGCGAGACGCCATCCGGCGAGTGGACGATCACGGCAGATGGCGAAGCGGGCGGCGCGATGCTGGTGGTGTCCGGTCTGGCGCCGGTCACGACCGAGCCCGCACGTTACACGCTGGCGCTCGTTGCGGAGTAGAATGTCGCGCAAGCAGAGATGATCGTTCGGGGACGAGGGCGGAGCATGCTCCGCCCGTTTCGATTCTCAAGGCACGAGCGCAGAAAGCTGCGCGCGCTAGCGCCCGGCGCGCGCGCCCGGTGTGGGTCGGACTTCGGGCGGCGTGGCGGCTTTCGTCTCGTCCAGCGTGACGCCGGTCAACTGCTTGAACTCAGCTTCAAGCTCCAGCCGCTTGAGCTCGCCTGCCGCCTGGCCCACCGCGCGCGCATTGCGATAGCGCGTCCGCAGCCCGCCGCGCATCGCGTCGCCTGACTCTGGCGTGAACAGCAGCCCGAGCAGCGTCCCAATCGCGCCGCCGCTGAGCAGCCCACCCGCGAATTTTGTCAATCGGCTCATCGTATCGCTCCGATTCTGATCAGTCTGGTGTGGTTCTGTCGTTGCCACCTACCCGCGATTATAGCAGGCTCCCGCGTATTTCGTCGCGATCCGCTTGACAAGCCGCCCGTCCGGTTCTAGGCTCTGGCAAACACTCGCTACTCACAATCCTTCGGAGCACACGACCGATGACCGACCCTCGTCTTCAAACCATGCAGCAGCTTATCCAACAGGCCGATCTGGACGCGATCGCGCTGATTCCTGGCGCGAATCTGCAATATCTCACGGGCATCGAGTTCCACCTGATGGAGCGACCGCTCGTCGCGTTCTTTCTGCCAGATCATGACCCGGTGGCGGTCGTCCCTGCGCTGGAGCAGGATCGCCTGCGCGTGTCCGGGCTGCCGTTCGTCGTGTTCCCCTGGTCAGATAGCGAAGGCTATCAGGGCGCGT
>CAZVCM010000278.1:0-5449 GCA_964626105.1 uncultured Thermoflexus sp. | reverse complement strand
GGCGCGCCGAGGATCATCGTCCCGATCTTCTGCGCGATGGTCGTCTTACCGTTGCCGGGCGGGCCGTACATGAAGATCGCCTTGCCGGAGTTCACCGCGGGGCCGACGCGCCCGTACATGTCCTCGCTGAGCGTCAGGCCGCGCAGCGCTTTTTCCAGCAGATCGCGGTGCACCGTTAAGCGGGCGCGCGCCTGCGCGTTCATCGCGGCGACGTACTGATCCAGCGTAACCGGGCACGGTCCGGCGTATTGGGTGCGAGCGAGCGCCTCATGCGCCTTTTCTAAACCGCGCACGGTCAGCACATACTCGTAAGCGCCCGAGCCTAATCCCCCGCCGCCGCGCACCTCGACGAACTTCTCGCGCTTGATGCTTTCCAGCACATGCTCGACCACACCGGTGAAGGGCAGGTGCATCTGCTCGGCGACCTCGTTACCGGACAGGTAGCCGCCGAAATAAAGCGTCTTGATCGCCAGATCGGACAGGATGCCGATGTTCAGTCCGGTGTCTTTCAGGGTCCGGACCGGCGGCGGCACCCAGGGGCCGCTTTGGGCGCGCGCGGGCGCGCCGGGGGTTGGTCTCGTCATGCTATGGGAGCCTCCAACGCAGCGCCTACGCGCAGAACCTCTTCTTCGGTGTTGAAGCAGTGCATCGAGAGCCGGATATGCGGCCAGCCATCCCCGTCGAGGTGCTTGGTGACGCGGATGCGCGCCGCTTTGAGCGCGGCCATGATGTCGGTCGCGGCTTGCTGGGCGGCCTCGAGATCATCACCTGCTACGCGGAAGGTTGCGATCGGGCCGTGCAGCGCCGGATCGCGCGGCGTGATCATGTCGTAGCCGCGCGCGCTGAGGTCGTCGATCGCGACGCTGGTGAGGTGCGTGGTCCACGCGTCGATGTTCGCCACGCCCAGCGAGCACAGGAAGTCGACACTGGCAAGCAACGCGCTCATGTCGATCATGCTCGGCGTGCCCATCATAAAGCGCAGCGCGGCACGGCGCGGTGTGACGTCGTAATGCAACCAGTGCTCCCAGCCCTCGACCGCGTTGGACGCGATGGTCGCGAACGTCAGGCGCTCCGCGGCGCCTTCGCGCACATAGAGCAGCCCGGCGCCCGGCGCGCCCATCAGCGACTTGTGCCCGCCTGCCAGCAGCACGTCGATCTGCTCGGCCTGTACGTCGATCGGAATGTGCCCGGCAGACTGGATCGCATCGACCATGAAGAGGATGTCCCGCTGGCGGCAAAACGCACCTAGCGCCGCGAGGTCCGCGCGATGCCCGCTCAGGAACTGGACCGAACTGACCACGACGACGCGCGTGCGATCGTCGACGCCTTGCTCCAGCGCGGCAACGGACAGCCCGCCCTGGTCCGCGGGAACCATGCGCAGCTCCACACCCTGCTCGGCAAGCGCCATGAAGGGGTAGACGTTTGACGGAAACTCTACATCGCACATCACCACATTGTCGCCGGGCGACCAGTCCACCGCGCGCGCCAGCGTGTTCATCCCGCCCGAGGTGCTCGTCAGCGGGACGATCTCATGCGGGTGCGCGGCGTTGATGTACTGGGCAAGCTCGGTTGAGAAGCGGGTAAATAGATCGACAGGCGGATTGCCGGTCGGCACGAAGAACCCCGCCGGATCGTCGCCAAGCTGCTCGGCAGCCTGGCAGATAATGTCTTGCGTGGGGCGTGGGACCGGCGCGATGCTGGCGTGGTTGAGATACGTCATTTGCTCGGCGATAGGGAACGCCCGTCGGGCGGAAGCTAGTGAATAATTGGGTTGGCTGGACATAATCTGCCTTATCTGATGAATGAACTGCACGCGGTTTCACGGCGCCGCGCCCGGCCTTTGAACGCTCTGGCACGGCCAACGCGGCCCTATTATAGCCCCACGCGCAAGGATAGGATACTCGACGCAGCGCAAATACTTAAGGATTCGTAACAAAACCTTAACGGGTATATACTTGTGCAAGTTTGCCGGAGCCTGTTCGGGGTGATATACTGGCGCGCTAATCGTCCGGAACGCGAGTCTACGTCTGGAAACCGCTAATGATTGATCGCATTCAGTGGCTGGGACACGGCAGCTTCCGCATTCAGGGTCCCCCTCTGATCTACATCAACCCCTGGCGGATCGCGCGCAGCGCCTTTCATGCCGACATCATCCTGATCTCCAACGACCAATATGATCACTGCTCGCCCGCCGATATCGAAAAGCTGCGCGGCCCGCACACCGCGGTGATCGGCAACCCGTCGGCGGCAGTCGCGCTCGGCGGTTCGATGACGGTGCTGCGTCCCTGGCAAAGCATCAACTTCGGCTCGGCGCGGATCACGGCAGTTCCGGCTTACACCTTCACGCCCCACCACCCGATCTCGAAAAACGAACTCGGCTACATCATTTCGCTGGACTACTACGACATTTACTACGCCGGGACGACGGACGTTGTGCCGGAGCTCAAGCACGTCCAGGCCGATCTCGCGATCGTGCCAGTAGCGGCGGGGCAGGGGACAATGTCGGTTGAGAGCGCGGCGGAGCTCCTCAACACCATGCGCCCGCGCTGGGCGGTTCCGAGCCACTGGGGCACGCTCGGCGGCACGCAGATCGACGTGCAACTGCTTGAAAACGCGCTGCATGACGATATTTCGGTGGTGGTGCACGAAACTGTCCGATGAAATGTTGCACGCGTGTCTGATTTCATGGTATAGTGATTTTGGACACATAAAGATGGATTGGCGCTACAAGATAGTTAACCGCAAAAGTGCTCTTAGTACGGTCAACAAGTAGCAAGCTTTGTGGTTTAGACGTTTGTAGTCGACAAGTCCGATTTTGTGAGAATACAACTTAGTACGTTAGAGGCAAGGTTTGACCACCTCTCCACCGAAGAAAGATTGATTTGATCGTCCGGCAACAACTTTGAAGAACTACGAAGCGAGGCGGTCTTTATGGGCCGCCTCTTCCTTTTGTATCAGATTGCGCTAAGGGCCAACCCGTCAGGGCAGCGGGGCAAGCGTGCGTCGCAGCACCCCGCGCTGATCTTCGATGGCTTCCGTCACCCAGCCGGTCGTCCCGTCAATGTAGCGGACTTCCCACCAGCGCTGCCCTTCGAGGTGGCGCGGCCCGCTAAGGAACGTCACCGCCGCGCCTTCCGGCAGGCTTCCCATCACCGGCCCGCCGGGTACGGCATAGAGATCGACCGGCTCGCCATCGACACCGGTGATCAGCGCTGTGTCTGTGCGGACTGCGAGCGGTCCCCACGCCGGGGCGGCGATCTCGCCCAGGAGCGGCGTGAGCTCGCGCAGCGCGCCTTCCGCGTCGAGCAAATAGGGCGCGCCGTATTCGGCATCCGGTGCGTCGTACGCCACAATCACCGCTTCAGGCTCAAGCTCGCCCCACAGATATTCGATCACGCCACCATCTACCAGCGGCTCGGCGAGCGGCAGCGGGTCGCTTTGCCCCGGCGCGGCGAGGTACAGGTTCCATGCGCTGCTGTCGCCTGCCGCAGACTGCGCCGCGAAAAGCAGCGATCCGTTGGCAAGCTGGCGGGCGCGGTCTGGCAGCAGGTTTGCGTTTGCGTCGAGCAGCGTCTGGACGCTCAGCGTGTCTGGCTGAATACGCAACACGCGATCCTCAGCGGCGACTATGATCGCGCTGCCATCGCCGGACCACTGCGCGCTGGTGTACGCGCCCGGCGCCAGATCGTCCGTATTCCACAGTGGGATGATCTCGCCCGAACCGATCACGACGCGGGCCGCAGCGAATCCGCCCGGCGTGAGGACTCCTGCCAGCACTTCGGTACCGTCCGGGCGCCAACTCAGCGGCCCGGTGAAGATTCGATGATCGGCGCTGCTGTAATCGCTGGTGGCGAGGTGAATGTTCCGCCCGTCCGTGCCGCGCAACCATAATCCATCTTGCGCGAAATCCCCCTCGGCGCCGGGTTCGGCGCCCGGCGTGCGCAGCGTGTACGCCAGCCAGCCGCCCATCGGCGACCACGCCAGCGCGCCCGGAATCAGGCGCGTGCCGTCCGGGGTGGTGGGTGGTGTGATCGGCAGGCCGCCGATCGTCATCTCGCCGTTGGTCGCGACATACGCCAGCGTGCCGTCCGGTGCGACGCTGTACGCCGCCACACCCCAGGGGCTAAAGCTGAGTTGCTCGGGCGAGGTGAGGCTCCATTGCAGGCGCCAGACCTGCGGCGCGCCCGCGTCCCCGCCGAGGTAGTAGAGCGTCTCCGGCAGGGTATCGGAGTCGTCCAGCCCGGTCAGCGCGAGGATATCACGCCCGGTCCCGGCGATTGCACGCCCGCTCCCATCATCAAGCGGCGGGACGGTCGGTGGGCTGGAGGGCGTGCGCGTCGGCGCGAGGGTGGGCGGCAGGCGCACCTCGGTCGGTGAGGCGGTCGGCGCGAGCGTCTCAAGCGGTGCGGTCGCGGTCGGCTCTGGCGGTGGATCGGTCACGGTCGGCGCGAGCGTCGGCGCATTGGTCGGCGCCGGGCTGGGTGTGGCTTCTGGCGGGCTGGTTGCGGTCGAGAGCACCGTCACCGGGGTGGCCGTGACAATATTGGGAGTACGGTCCGGCTGCGTCAGGGTGCAACCAGCCAAGGCGGCCAGCGCGAGCGTCAGAAGGGTGAGTTTGGTGGCGAAACGACTCATCAGGCGGTGATGTCGTCCTTTTTAACAGTGGCGCACGAGTTTACCACATCTCGTCCGGCGTCCAACGCTGCAGCCGCGCCTAATCGAAAAGGGGCGCCAGCGCGCCCCTCTGTTGATCTTGTCTCGTTCCGTCGTGCCGGGCGATCACGCCGCGCTTTCGAGCTTGCCATCTTCGCTCCAGCGCATGACGCGGTTGTTCTCCAAGATGATCTTGGGCCGCGCCACCCCGCGAATCACGTCGGCATCGACGACGACCTGCTGCACGACTTCCTTGAACGACGGCAGTTCGTACATCACGTCGAGCAGCGCGCCCTCGATGATGCTGCGCAGGCCGCGCGCGCCGGTTTCGCGCGTTCCGGCCAGGTCTGCTGCTGCGTTCAGCGCGTCGTCGGTGAACTCAAGCGTGACGCCGTCCAGCGCAAACATTTGCTGGTATTGGCGCACCAGCGAGTTCTTCGGCTCGGTCAGGATGCGCACCAGCGCCTCGCGATCGAGCGGATCGACGACCGTGATCACCGGCAGGCGCCCGACCAGTTCGGGGATCATGCCGAACTTGATCAGGTCTTCCGGCGCAACCTTGTGCAGCAGGCCGGCAGGCGTCGTGCTGCCTTCCGCTGCCTGCGCGCCAAAGCCGAGTGCGCCCTTCGCGCCGACCCGGCGGGCGATGATCTCCTCAAGCTGGTCGAACGTGCCGCCGCAGATGAACAGGATCTTCCGCGTGTCGATCTGGATGAACTCCTGATGCGGGTGTTTGCGCCCGCCCTGGGGCGGGACGTTCGCCAGCGTGCCTTCGATGATCTTCAGCAGCGCCTGC
>CAZVCM010000277.1:0-5457 GCA_964626105.1 uncultured Thermoflexus sp. | reverse complement strand
AGGATTTCGGTAATGACACCGGCGCCGACGGTGAGACCGCCTTCGCGGATGGCGAACTTGGAGCCGCGCTCAAGGGCGACGGGGGTGATGAGTTCGACCATCAGGTTGACGTTATCGCCAGGCATGACCATCTCCACGCCCTCGGGCAGGGTGATGGTGCCGGTCACATCCATGGTGCGGATGTAGAACTGGGGGCGATAGCCGGTGAAGAAGGCTTTGTGCCGCCCGCCTTCGTCCTTGCGCAGGACGTAGACCTCGCTCATGAAGTTGCGGTGAGGTGTAATCGACTTGGGCTTGGCCAGGACCATGCCGCGCTCGACTTCCTCACGCGTCACGCCGCGCAGCAGCACGCCCGCGTTGTCGCCGGCCTGCGCCTGGTCGAGTTCCTGGTGGAACATCTCGATGCCCGTCACGACCGTCTTCATGCTCTCGTCGCGCAGGCCGATGATCTCGATTTCCTCGCCCTTCTTGAGCACGCCGCGGTCGACACGCCCGGTCACGACCGTGCCACGGCCCTTGATCGAGAACACATCCTCGACCGACATGAGGAACGGGCGGTCCAGGTCGCGCTCGGGCGTGGGGATGTGGCTGTCGACTGCGTCCATCAACTGCCAGATCGGCGCGTACACCGGGTCGTTCGGGTCGGTGGCGGTCGACTCGAGCGCTTGCAGCGCCGAGCCGCGGATGATCGGCGTGTCGTCGCCAGGGAACTGATAGCTGTCCAGCAGCTCGCGCAGCTCCAGCTCGACCAGCTCCAGCAACTCCTCGTCGTCCATCATGTCGACCTTGTTGAGGAAGATCACCATCGCCGGGACTTCCACCTGGCGCGCCAGCAGCACGTGCTCGCGCGTCTGGGGCATCGGCCCGTCCGGCGCTGCCACCACCAGAATGGCCCCGTCCATCTGCGCCGCCCCGGTGATCATGTTCTTGATGTAGTCGCGGTGCCCCGGGCAGTCCACGTGCGCGTAGTGCCGGTGCTCGGTCTCGTACTCCACATGCGAAATGGCGATCGTGATCCCGCGCTGCTTCTCTTCTGGCGCGTTGTCGATCCGGTCGAACGCCGTGAAGTCCGCCCACCCCTTGAGCGACAGCGTCTTGGTGATCGCCGCCGTCAACGTGGTCTTGCCGTGGTCAATATGCCCGATCGTCCCCACATTCACATGCGGCTTCGTCCGCTCGAACTTTCCCTTGGCCATGATGCCTCCTGAGTGTTTTTATCCCGTCCGCGCCGTACCGGGCTAGCCGCCCCGGATGATAGTCTCGGCAATTGAATCGGGAACCTGTTGATACTTTTCGAATTCCATCGTGAAGCTGCCGCGACCCTGCGAGATATTCCGCAGGTGGGTCGCGTAGCCAAACATCTCGCCCAGCGGCGCTTCGACATGAACCGCCGAAACTCCATCGCCGCGCGTATCGATGCCAGTGATATTCCCTCGGCGGCTCGACATATCGCCGATGATGTCGCCCGCGTATTCCTCGGGGACGACCACTTCGACGCGCATGTACGGCTCCAGCAGAATGGGCTTGCCGCGTTGGACCGCATCCTTCAGCGCCATCGAACCGGCGATCTTGAACGCCATTTCGGATGAGTCAACCTCGTGGTACGACCCATCGACTAGCGCCGCCTTGACGCGCACCAGCGGATAGCCCGCGAATACGCCACTCTGCGCCGCCTCGCGCAGCCCGGCTTCGATCGGACGGATGAACTCGCGCGGGATCGTGCCGCCCACAATCTTGTTCTCGAAAATGAGATCGGCTTCGGCGTCTTCGGGCAGCGGTTCCAGTTCAATCACAGCGTGGCCGTATTGCCCGCTGCCACCTGTCTGGCGAACAAAGCGCCCTACGCCTTCTGCTGGGCGCGTGATCGTCTCGCGGTACGAAACGCGCGGCTTGCCGACGCGTGCGTCCACCTTGAACTCACGGAAAAGACGATCAACGAGCACCTCAAGGTGCAGCTCGCCCATGCCGTGGATCAGTGTCTGCCCGGTCTGGTTGTCTACCGTGACCACAAAAGTCGGGTCTTCTTCGGAGAGCTTCGACAACGCGATGCCCATCTTGTCCTGATCGGCCTTTGTCTTCGGCTCGATCGCGACCGCGATGACTGGCTCAGGGAATTCGATGTTTTCCAGCACGATCGGGTGCGCTTCGTTCGAAAGCGTCTCCCCGGTGAAGGTGTCCTTCAGTCCGAGCGTCGCGGCGATATCGCCCGCCCGGACTTCCTCGACATCCTCGCGGCGGTCGGCGAACATGCGCACGACACGCCCGACACGCTCGCGGCGGCCTTTTGAAGTGTTCATCACCGTCGAGCCTGCGCGAATTACGCCCGAGTAAACCCGGAAGAACGCCAGCCGGCCCACGAACGGGTCCGCGATGATCTTGAAGACCAGCGCCGAAAGCGGTTCGTCATCGGATGCGTGGCGCGCTTCGACTTCCTCAGTCTTCGGGTTGATTCCCTCGATGGGCGGGATGTCCAGCGGGGAAGGTAGGTAGTCGACTACCGCATCAAGCAGAAGCTGCACGCCGCGATTGCGTAGGGCTGAGCCCAACAGCACCGGCTGGACTTCATTGCGGATGGTCGCGTTGCGCAGCGCTTGCTTCAGTTCATCGTTCGAGATGTCCTCTTCAGAGAGGTACTTCTCGGTGAGCGCTTCGTCCGTCTCGACGATCTGCTCGATCATCCGAGCGCGCGCGGCGTTTGCTTCTTCCCGCGCGTCGTCCGGCACCGGATGGCGCTCGATCGCGGTCCCGAGGTCGTCTCCGTACGTCAGCAGTTCCATCGCCATCAGGTCGATGATGCCCTCGAAGGCCGTGCCTTCGCCGTACGGGATCTGGATCGGAATTGGATTGCCGCGCAGGCGGTCAATGATCATCTGCACGCAGCGATCAAAGTCCGCGCCGACCCGGTCCATCTTGTTGACGAAGCACATACGGGGCACCCGGTACTCGTTCGCCTGGCGCCACACGGTTTCGGACTGCGGCTCGACGCCCGCGACGCCGTCAAAGACGACGACGCCGCCATCCAGCACGCGCAGGCTGCGCTGAACCTCAGCGGTGAAGTCCACGTGACCCGGCGTGTCGATAACGTTGATCTGGTGGCCGCGCCAGCTTGCCGTGATCGCCGCTGCCATAATCGTGATGCCGCGCTCGCGCTCTTGGTCCATGTAGTCAGTTGTGGCAGCGCCCTCGTGCACCTCGCCCATCCGGTGAATCTTCCCGGCATAATAGAGCACGCGCTCGGTAGTTGTTGTCTTACCGGCGTCGATATGGGCGATGATGCCGATGTTGCGGACCAGGTTGAGATCCTGGACGATTTCTTGAGCGGCTTTCTTGGCCATAGTCCTGTATGCGTTCCGTTACGCGCTGGGCTTACCAGCGATAATGCGCGAAAGCGCGGTTGGCTTCCGCCATACGGTGAGTGTCTTCCTTCTTCTTGATCGCCGAGCCCTGTCCTGCAGCGGCGTCCATGAACTCCGCAGCCAGCTTCTCGGCCATGCTGCGTCCACCACGGGCGCGTGCCGATGCCAGCAACCACCGCATCGCCAGAGACAGCGCGCGGTCCGGGCTGACCTCAACCGGAACCTGGTAGGTCGAGCCACCGACACGACGCGGCTTGACTTCAAGAATAGGCGTAGCGTTGCGCAGCGCCTGCTCGAACACCTCGAGCGGATCGCGCTTGCTGCGATCTTCAATCACATCAAACGCACCATACATCACACGCAGGGCGGTGCTTTTCTTGCCGCCATGCATCATGCGGTTCACAAACATCGTCACGCGGGTGTTGTTGTACTTGACATCAGGCACAACTTCCCGCTTGGGGGGGCTTGACCGTCTCGGCATGATCTATCGTCTCTCCGAAGCTGATCGTTACTTAGACTTCTTGGCGCCGTACTTGCTGCGAGCCTGCTGGCGACGGTTGACACCTTCCGAGTCAAGGGTGCCGCGCACGATGTGATAGCGCACACCGGGCAGGTCCTTGACACGACCGCCGCGTACGAGCACGATGCTGTGCTCTTGCAGTCCGTGGCCTTCACCCGGAATGTAGGCGCTGACTTCAATCCCATTGCTGAGACGAACGCGAGCCACCTTGCGAAGGGCCGAGTTCGGCTTCTTGGGAGTCATCGTCTTGACCTGGGTGCAAACGCCGCGCTTCTGCGGGGCGCCCTTGGGCCGGCGGGTACGGTTCTGCGAATAAGAATTGAAAGTGTACTGCAGGGCAGGTGACTTACTCTTCTTCTTCTTCGCTTGACGACCCTTACGAACAAGCTGGTTGATCGTCGGCATTCTTTGCCTCCACGCTATGCCAAACTTTTGGCGATACCTACATAGACTTCTTGGACTTGGCGCAATGACGGGTGATTGCTCACCCGTCTCATCGGTCTTCATAGCGTGAGGCCATCAAATCAACTCTGGCGGGATGGCCTCACGTACGATTCTTCATCCAATTCGGTCACCAGCGCCCTGACATGCAGGGTTAGTGCCGTACGAGTAGCCTGGGAATATTAGCATCTCGCCGGGGGGCTGTCAAGGCTGAGTCGAGCGAGGAATTCCACCATTCCCCGGCTGATATATGTACTAATTCCCCCTGGACAGACGTGGCAGTTCCCGCTTTACGGCTGCTGGCGGATTCGGTACAATCAGCGTATGGAAGTCCGCCAAATAGTAGGACAGGTGTAAGTATGGCTCTGCGCACAATCATCACGCCCGAAAACCCGGTGCTCCGCAAGAAGGCGCATAAGGTCACGCGGGTCGACGATCCCAAGCTGCAGACGCTGATCGATGATATGGTCGAGACGATGCTGGACGCGCCCGGTGTGGGCTTGGCGGCGCCACAGGTCGAGGTCAGCCAGCGTGTCATCGTGGTGCGGCTGCCTGACGACGAAGAAGCGGTCGAGGAGTATGGTGACCGGGCAGGCGTGCTCTATACGCTGATCAATCCGGAGCTGGTTCGCGTCTCCGACGAGATGGTTGACGGCATCGAAGCGTGTCTCTCGATCCCTGGCTTCTATGGCAACGTCACCCGCCACCAGGCAGTGACCGTGCAAGCGCTGGATCGCCGTGGTAAGAAGGTGCGCATCAAGGCGAAAGACTGGCTGGCGCGCGTTTTCCAGCACGAGATCGATCACCTCGATGGCGTCCTTTATATAGATCGCGCCACCGAGATCTGGCGCGCATCCGAAGAAGATGAAGCGCCCGAAGAAGGTGAGGTCGAAGCCGCGGATTGACGCTGCGTCGGATTGCGGTGTGTGGCTGGCTCTGCTGATGCAGAGCTTTTTTATATCCCGATCCTAACTTGTAAACAGAACTAATGTTCGATATAATAAAGACAGGACGATCGCCACTCGGGAGCGTGCAGATGGACGGCCACGACCTGCTCACCGCACTCCACGGCACAACCGAATTTGAAACAGTTGGCGACTCGCCGCGTGACGAGACGCCGGTGCGCTCGCGCAAGCTGCC
>CAZVCM010000276.1:0-5494 GCA_964626105.1 uncultured Thermoflexus sp. | reverse complement strand
CCTGGAGCGTATTGTCTCCGCCGGGCTGCTCGGGAATCCGGCCCGTGAACTTCTTCGTATCGATCATCGAGACATTCCGGCCCTTAGACAAACCCCTGGCTCGTTGGGGCGCGTTTAAGCGACGTGGAGACCGAGCCAATTTCTCGCTATTATAGTGAGCCACCTAGCTTATCGCAATTGAGCACCCGAGCTGATGCAAGCAACTCCGAGCCACGCGAAACCCAGTCCCTCGCCCGCGACATCTGCCGCGCTGGCGCTATACCTTCATATCCCGTTCTGCCACGTGCGCTGCACATACTGCGCGTTCAACATCTATACCAAGCAGGAGCGGTTGATCGCGCCCTACATGGCTGCGCTGCGCCATGAGATCGCGCTGGCGAGCGCGGACGCGACACGACCGGCGTTGAGCATTTACTTCGGCGGGGGCACGCCGAGCCTGGTGCCCGCTGCAGAGATCGCAGCCACGCTCGACACCATCCGCCACAGGTTTGCGTTGGACGACGCCGCCGAAATCACGCTCGAACTCAATCCCGAATCTGCCGCGCCTGACACGCTCTATGCGCTGCGCCGGGCCGGAGTCAACCGCCTCAGCATCGGGATGCAGTCCGCCCACGCCGAAGAACTAAAGCTCTATGCGCGGCTGCACACCCTCGACGACGTGCGGCAGGCGGTCCGCTATGCGCGCGCCGCCGGATTCGACAACATCAGCCTTGACCTGATCTACGGCGCGCCGCGCCAGACCCTGGCCATGTGGCAGGACAGCCTTCACGCCGCGCTCGCGCTCGCGCCGGAACATATCTCGTTCTACAGCCTCACGATCGAGGACGGGACGACGTTCGACCGCTGGACGCACAGCGGACGCATCCCCGAGCCGGACCCGGACCTCGCCGCCGATATGTACGAATGGGCGACGGATGAACTGGCGACTGCGGGGTATGAGCAGTACGAGATCAGCAACTGGGCGCTTCCCGGCAGAGCCTCACGCCATAACCTGCAATACTGGCGCTGCGAGCCGTACCTGGGGCTGGGCGCGGGCGCGCATGGTTACGCCAATAGCATCCGCACACAGACCGTCTTGCGCCCCGACGAGTACATCACGCGCATCGAAAACCAGCGCGATCCGCGCTCATTCCCGCTCACTGGCGCAACAACCGAAGCGGAGACAATCGACCGCGACACAGCGATGGCCGAGCAGATGATCATGGGCTTGCGGCTGGTGCAGGAAGGGGTGCATCCCGAGGCATTCACTGCGCGCTTTGGCGTGTCGCTGGAAGCGGCCTTCGGCAGCGTGATCGCGCCGCTGCACGAGGCCGGGCTGCTCACGACCGGGCCAATGGGTCAGCTCCGGCTGACGCGGCGCGGGCGATTGCTCGGCAATCAGGTCTTCATGGCGTTCATCTGAGCGCGTGTTACTCCGCCGGATACAGCGGCGTGCGCTTCAGCGCCTCAATGTCCGCCGCGCCGCTGGCGAACATCGCCACCCGTAGCTGCGCGGTTAGCTCCCAGATCGTCTTCTGCACGGCTTCGAGCGAGGTCGCCGCCGCTTTGAGGAACGGCCCGGCCAGCCCACCCAGGTCCGCGCCCAGCGCAAGACACTTGGCAATGTCTACACCGTCGCGAAGGCCGCCGCTGGCGATCACCGGCAGATCCGGCGCGGCCTCGCGCGCGTAGCGGATCCCGTCGGCGGTGGGGATCCCCCAATCTGCAAACGCCCGTGCAACATTCGCGTGTTGGGCGGTCGGTGCGCGATGATACTCGACCTCACTCCACGATGTCCCGCCGGACCCGGCGACATCGATCGCAGCGACACCGGCTTCGGCAAGCTGCCGTGCCGCCTGCCGCGAGAACCCCCAGCCAACCTCTTTCGCGATCACCGGCACGTCCAGCGCCCGGCAAACCTGCTCTACGCGCGCCAGCAGCCCGGCGAAGTTTCCATCGCCCTCGGGTTGAACCGCTTCCTGCAGCGCGTTGAAATGCAGCACCAGTGCGTCCGCCTCGATCAACTCCACCGCGCGGCGGCACTCGACCACGCCATAGCCATAGTTCAACTGCACCGCACCGAGATTCGCAAACAGCAGAATGTCCGGCGCGACCTCGCGCACCTGAAACGTCCTGCCCAATGAGGGGTCTTCAATCGCGGCGCGCTGCGACCCAAGTCCCATCGCGATCCCGGCCTCTTGCGCCGCTTCGGCCAGCGTGCGGTTGATCGCCTGCGCGCGCTCCGTCCCGCCTGTCATCGACGAGATCAGCAGCGGCGCGTTCAACGGCTTGCCGAAGAACGTCGTCTCGGTGCGAATATCTGCCAGGTTCAATTCTGGCAGCGCCTGGTGCATGAAGCGCACGCGCTCCAGCCCTGTCGTCAGGCGCGGAAACTGGACGGATTCTTCCAGGTTGATGCGGATATGATCGTCCTTGCGCCGTTCGGTTGTCGAGCCTTGCGTAACTTTCGCCATGGGCGGGTGTTCCTTTGTGATGAGGCGCCGGTGGACAAACCAGATCGCAGCGGGTAAACTCGCCTGCTCGTCAGAGAATATACCAAATGTGCTCTGTTCAGCGTAGCGTTCTGGTGTACAATATCCGCAGCCTGGCGCAGCGCGTGAAGCAGGCGACATGAGCCTAACACAGTGGAGGTTGAAGACATGGCAACGACTCAGGAACGGGTCACGAACATCATCGTCGAGTTGCTCGGCGTGGACCCGGACGAAGTGAAGCTTGAGGCACGCTTCCGCGAAGACCTGGAAGCTGACTCGCTCGACCTGGTCGAACTGATCATGGCGTTCGAAGACGAATTTGGCGGCGAGATTTCCGACGAGGAAGCCCAGAAGATTACAACCGTCGGGGACGCGGTCACCTATATCGACACGCACATGTCGTAAGCTGCGGTCCCTCGACTGAGCGCAGTGCACGAAAGCAAAGCGGCGATTGACAAAGGGTTAATCGCCCTTTTTTGTATCCCGCCGCGCGTCTCCGCCGCGAAACGCCCACACCGCCAGCGCCACAAGAGCCAGCGCCGCACCCGTATACAGCAGCGGACCGCCACCGGTGCGCGTTGCGATTTCGAAGTTGTCCAGCAACTCGCCCGCGCGCGATAAGCCGGCCCATCCCGCGACCGCGCCACCTACCCCGCACAACGCCGCGCCTGCTACAAGCCACCGCGCACGGAACCCGCTGAGCGCTGCCGCACAAGCCACACCGATGACGCCAAGCACCGTCAGCAGCGCCATCTGCCGGTAGTTCGGGTCGTCGCGCGCGCTCTGCAAGAATTCGACCGGCGGAACGTAGCGCAGAGCCACCAGCAACGCCGCCGCCCAGCCCACCGCTCGCCAGCGCGGATCAGCGATTGCGTTTGCGGCGAGCGCCAGCGCAATGGCGACCGCAACCTGCGGCGCGCGCAACAAGAAGGAAGTCAGCATGGAAGGTGTATTGGCACGCACTGCCGGATGCAAGCTCGCCCACTCCGCCAGATCAAACCCGTTCATCGTGAATCCGGCAGTGCTGTGCGTCACCCAGGGGAGATAGAACGCAGCCAGCGCAACGAGCAGCGCCACAATCAGCGCGATCGGTATACCGTGCCCGCGCACAGTCGTCAACGCGCGCCTTCCCAGCCGAGATCGGCAGCCAGCGCGTCGATGTGTTCGCGAATCGCGCTGTCCTCTTCAGTTTGCTGCGCGAAGAAATCGACCATGAACGGACTCCGACGCTGACGCAGCGCCATGGGCGCCACAGCGCGAATATCCGTTACATCTGCGACGTCACGTCCATCCGACGCCGCGTGGGCGCGCGCCGCTTCGAACATCGCGTATTCGGCGCGATGCGAGTCGATACCCAACTGCTCGATCAACGCCAAACCAATCGTGATTGCCTCGTCCGAAAGCTCCGTCTGGCTTAGTAGCTCGCGCGCCAGGGCGATCTCTTCGCGCGCTGCCTCGGTGACCGCCGCCCACTCCGCCACAAAGCGCCGCCGGTTCTGCTGGTACCGGCGCGCCCGGCGATAAACCTCGTAGCGAGCATCGCGATCCACCAGCCCCTGCACCGGTACGCGCAGGCCAAAGCGATCCATGATCTGCGGGCGCAGCCGCCCCTCTTCGGGGTTCATCGAGCCGATCAGCACGAATCGCGAGCGATACGTGCCCGCCATCGCGCCGCGCCGGACGGTATAGTTGCCCTGCGCCGCCGCGTCGAGGATCGCGTCCGCGATCACATCGTCGAGCAGGTTCACCTCGTCAATGTACAGCAGGTTCTGGTCCGCCCGTGCCAGGATGCCGCGCTCAAGCCTAATCCGTCCCTGCTGCACCGCGATCCGCTCGTTCACCCCACCAACCACGTCGTCCAGCCGCGCATTGAGCGGCAATTCAACCAGCTTCACCGCGTCAAGCATGGTGATCGGCTCGCCACGCGCGAGTTTCTCGCGGCACTCGGGGCAGACATCCGGCTTGCCGTTCGCGTCCAGGTTCGTCGGCAGGCAGCCTTCGGGGCACGCGCTTGTTTCGACATAGGGCAGCAGATCGGTCAGGCTCCGCACGCAGGTTGTCTTGCCGGTGCCACGCGGGCCAATGAGCAGCACGCCGCCCACTGCCGGATTGACTATCGACAACAGTAGCGCGGTGCGCATCTCGATCTGGCCGACCATCGCGAAGAACGGAAACGGCGCGTGCTCCGCCAGCCCAAGATCCGTCGCTGGCTCTCGCAGGATGCGCCGCGCGCCCGCCGCGCTGAGCATTTCGAGCAATCGAGAGGGCTGTGCAGGGAAGTGGCCGCTCTCCGTGGCAGGCATCTGGTCCGGCATCTGCTCGTTACGCGCTTTCATCGCTTGCTTCGGCTTGGTGCTCGCGGAGCGCGAGCTCGCGCTGGTGCCGCCGGACGCGCTCTTCCTGGCGCTCCTTCGCCTGCTGAAAGCGAAGCTGCTCTTGCGGCGTTTCGATGGCGAGCGGGGGAACCGGGTGCGGCCGGCCCTGTGGGTCGATCGCTACAAACACGAAATACGCCACGTTGGTGTGCACCAGCGTCCCGGTCAGCGGATCCTCGGCAGACACGGCGACGCGAATCTCCATCGACGTGCGCCCAGTATAGGTCAGCTCTGCGACGAGCGTCACCATGTTTCCGACGTAAATCGGCTCGTCAAACGTCATCGAGTCGATCGCGACCGTCACCGCTGCAGACCGCGCGTGACGCATCGCCACCAACCCCGCCGCTTCGTCCGCCAGCTTCATGATCTCACCACCGTGGACGTTGCCCAGGGCGTTGGCGTGCGCCGGGTTCATCATCGTGCTGAGGACGACGCGGGATTCGGCTACTCGCTTAGGCGCAAGCTGTTCTTCGCTCATTGTCCGTCCGCCAGTGTCTAGTCCATGTCCGGGCGCAAATCCGAGATGCGGCGAAAAATCTCCGGCTCCTCGTCCAGCACGTCGATTGTGCTGTAATCCAGCTCCGCCATCATCGGCGGCAGCGGTGCGCGCGCGGGCAAACGCGCTGGCTTGGGCGGGACGGGCGGCAG
>CAZVCM010000275.1:0-5508 GCA_964626105.1 uncultured Thermoflexus sp. | reverse complement strand
ATCGAAACGCTGCGCGACCGTTTCGGCGGATTGCACATCCTCGTCAACGGCGCGGGCACCGAGCGCCCCGCCCCATTCCTGAAGATCGACGAGTACGATTGGCGGCGCGTGCTGGAGATCAACTTGACGGGCGCGTTCTTCTGCACGCAGCTTGCCGGGCGTGTGATGGCCGACGAAGGCGGCGGCGCGATCGTGAACCTCGCCAGTACTGTCGGGCAGGGGCGCGCGCAATCGGACAGCACCGTGTACGCCGCTAGCAAAGCCGGGCTGCTCGCTCTGACACGCGAGGCAGCGCGCGAATTAGCGCCGCGTGGCGTGCGGGTTAATGCCATCTGCCCGGCCAACATCGCCGGAGAGTCCGAGCCGCCCACGCTGGAGCGCGTCGCACAGGGCAGGCTCGGCCAGCCGGAAGAAGTCGCAGCGGTCGCGCTGTTCCTCTGTTCGGACGCGGCATCATTCATCACCGGCCAGGCGTTGGTGGTCGACGGTGGCGAGGTCATGCGCTGAGCCTCGGTCAGTTGAATCCTGCCCACAGGTACAGTAGAATAGCCGATTGTGTCTTTTGAAACGGCGCGCAACAATGGCAAGACACGCGGACGAAAAGTGTTACAGTATGGTGATTCATTCGACCCCCAACGCAGAGGGTTTGCGCACGCGCGCAACCGACCTTTCAACCGAGCGTACCCCTTAACGGCTCATGGGCGCTGCCCATCCTGACAACACGCGTACGGAGGGATCATGCTAGCCACCGAGTACGAGAACATCCTGGTTGAGTTTCCGGCAGACGGCGTGGGGTTGGTCCGCCTGAACCGCCCGCGCGCATACAACGCGCTCAACGGCCCGCTGATGCAAGAACTGATGGATGCGCTGGCCGCGCTGGATGCCGACGAGACAATCGGCTGCCTGATCATCACCGGCAATGACAAAGCGTTCGCCGCAGGCGCGGACATCGCCGAGATGGCGCAGGCGACGCCGGTTGAGCTGGAGCAGATGGGCTTCATCCACCGCTGGGAGCGTCTGCGCGAGATTCGCAAGCCAGTGATCGCGGCGGTGAGCGGGTACGCGCTCGGGGGCGGCTGTGAGCTCGCGCTGGCCTGCGACATGATTGTCGCATCAGAGAGCGCCGTGTTCGGCCAGCCGGAGATCAACCTGGGCGTGATTCCTGGCGCGGGGGGCACGCAGCGTCTGACGCGCGCGCTCGGTAAAGCGCTGACGATGGAAATGGTGCTCAACGATCGCCGCCTTTCCGCCGCCGAAGCCGCGCAGTTCGGGCTGGTCAACCACGTTGTGCCGGTGGACAGCTACCTCCAAAAAGCAATTGAACTGGCCGCGTCAATCGCGGCGCGCGCGCCGGTCGCGGTGCGCGTGGCGAAGGACGCCGTCAACATGGCGTTCGAAGGCTCGCTGGCGGCGGGGCTGGCCTACGAGCGCAATCATTTCTACGCGCTGTTCGCCACTGAGGATCA
The DNA here is from genome assembly GCA_964626105.1 of uncultured Thermoflexus sp. Classification (GTDB taxonomy): domain Bacteria; phylum Chloroflexota; class Anaerolineae; order Aggregatilineales; family Aggregatilineaceae; genus DYGX01. The sequence continues at coordinate 4,042 of CAZVCM010000275.1, read as the reverse complement.
GCGCGAAGGGATGGCCGCGTTCCTGGAAAAGCGCCAGCCGAACTGGCGTGGGCAATAAAGGCCGGGCAGCCCTTGAGCGTTTCGCAGACGGTGACCGTCTTCACGACCGCGAATTTGCGTGGTGCAATCGATCTCCTGCCCCGGCTGGCGACGCTGATCCTGCGCGAACGCCGCACCGCCGAGGGTGTTACCCTGTTGCTTGACCTGGGCGACACCTGCTCGCCGGAATCGTGGGTGTGCCGCGCCACACAAGGACGCGCGCCGTTTTTGCTGCTGGACGCAATTGGATATGACGCAGCGTTTATCGGCGGCGAGGCGATGCCGATCGCGCCGGACGCATTTCGCCGCCTGCGGGACCGGATTGTGATGCCGCTGTTTCTGTGGCATCGCGCGTCGGATTTGACACGGCGCGAGATGACATTTCACTTCGCGGCAGGCAGCGCGACATTGCCGCCCAGCACACCCGGCTTTCGCATCACGCGCGAGGGGTCTGCCCTCGCCGCCGAAGAAGCGGGTACAATACGCCTCGGCGATGTCCCGGCAGAGCACATCGGGCGGGTCGCGATCCGCTGGCCGGAGTGCGCCATAGTAGACGCGCGCGCGATTCCGCTGGATGACAGCGAGCAGCCGGAGCCAACGATCGCCGCCGTCTTGGACCTGGTAATCGAAGAGGCGCAGAGCCTCGCGCAGCAGCAGGGGGAATCGTATGAACCAGGCTGAACTGGTCCGCAAGCTTGACGACTACTTCAACGTCGAAGCCTTCGACGAGCGCGAGCTGTGGGAACAGAAAATCCCCGCCGCTGACCTCGCAATTTATCGCCGTTATGCGACACCAGAGTTCCTCGAAGGGACATGGAACGGGCTTATGCTCGACAACACCCTCGAGGTTGACCGCGTGTATCTCGTGGTGTTTCCAGGGCAGGCCGTGCTCGACACGATTCTCGCGCTGGAACTGGAGCGTGAAGCCCCCGGCGCGCTCATCGTCGCCCATCACCCGACCGATTTCGAGGAAAGCGACCGGGGATTTGTCGGCGTTTCCGAGGCGCAGATCGAAGACCTGCGCGAGCATGACATCAGCCTGTATTCCTGCCATCAGCCACTCGACTACCATCCTGAGACGAGCACCGTCATGGCCCTGGTGAAAGCGATCAAGCTGCGTGATGTCGAGTTCTTCTCCAATGAGAGCGGCCACCCCGAAGGCGCGCACGGGCGTGTGGCGGATATGACCTTCGGCCCGTTCGCGGAGCTACTGGCGGAGATCACCGATCTGCCCTACCTGCGCTACCAGCAGATCCGTTTCAATGGGCAGCCAGTCGAGCATGTCGCGCTGATTCCAGGCGGCGGCTGCGAGCCAGAACAACTGCTTCGCGCGCGTGACCTGGGATGCGATACGTACGTCACAGGACACTGGTGGATGACGGGGAACTACGCATACGCCGACGAACACCGTGCGCGGATGCGCGAGCTGGTTCCCACCTTGCGGATGAATCTGCTCGGCACATCGCACTACGCCAGCGAAATGGTCGTGATGCGTGACTTGATGCCCGGCTGGTTCCGCAACGCCGGAATCGAAGCGCGGTTCATCAAACAGCCGGATCCCTGGCGTTAGCGAGCCAGCAGCGCCTGGCCGTCTAGCTTCGCCACGGTCAGAAACCCGGCGCTAAAATGGACCGTCTCATCGCTGTCTACATGGGCCCAGCGCGCAGTCGCGCCTCCGCCATCTAGCCCACCGGTATAGAGGCTGTGCTCGCCCAGCAGCCGGCCGTCCCGCGCATCAAAGCTGAACAACTGCCCCTCGGCAGACAGCGCGCACACTACCGCGCCACCCCCGACTGCCAGCCGAGGCGCGCGTACGCTCTCCCCCGGCAGATAGCCGATCCAGCGCAACTCACCTGAAGAATCATAGGCGTAGAGCGAGCGGCCCTCGCCCGGGTAGAGATAAATGTCGCCATCCGCTGTGGTCACGACCTGCGCATCCCGCGTGGCCGCACGAGGCAACTGTGCGACTGTGCGCAGGTCCAGCCCCGAATCAAGCACCAGCAGGCTGTCATTCTGCAGGACGATGAAGCTGTTGCCCGGCCCCGCGAACACCTGCGTAGCGGGCGCAATCTGTATCTCCAGCGCGACATTTCCCTCGCGGTCGAGCGTGCGCAGCGTGCCATCCGCGCTAACGAAAAGGTAGCGCTCGCCACTTTGCGCCCAGCGGGTAACGCTCGCCGGCAGCGGCCCGACGCTCCATAGCGCCGCCCCGTCGAGCGAATATGCCGCGATCGTGTCCCGATCCAGCACGGTCACCAGGCGATCGCCGTCCAGCATCGCGCCCGGAGAAGCGCGTCCGCCCAGCAACCACAACCCGCTCACTGCTCCGTTGCTAACGATTAGCACCTGGTTCTCACTGGTGATCGCCAGCGCGCGGTCATCCGGCAGCGCCACAAGGTCAATCACACTGCCGACCGTATCAAAGCGCCACAAGGATGTGCCGCCTGGACCCATCCCTTCCAGATAGCGACTGTGCGCTAGCACGTACTGGCCCGATGAGAGCAACACAGGCGGCACGCTCAGCCGTTCGGTGAAGGTGATGTGCCCACGATAGGCTGCGTCCACCCACACGCGCGCCAGATAGATGAAGTCAACCGGATGCAACCAGCCCAACTCAAGCGGATTGACCTGGGTATATCCCGGCCCGCCTTCGTGCCGATAGCGAGTGCGAATCTCAAAATGCAGGTGCGGCGCGCTGTTGTCCGGATCGCCTACCGCGCCGACGATGTCCCCCAATTCGACACACGAGCCCATCGGCGGGAAGGTGTGCCCATTCATCTCTTCCATGTGCCCGTAGAGCGTGTTGATCAGCGTGCCATCCGGGAACGTGTGCTGCAGCACAACGACACCCTTTTCCGTGTCCCATCCCTCGATATCACTGTACGTTACGCGCCCGCGTGCTGCAGCAGACACCGGGTCACCGTGGCGGCGGAACGCAACATCAATGCCGACGTGCAGCCCGCCCCATCGCGTGCGGTAAATTCCAAAATCGGTTCGCGAGACATCGATATCGGGGTACGGGAAGGCAAAATCGTCCACTATTCCGCATGGCGCGGAGATCGCTTGCGAGCGTTCAACCGCGTGGCTTGGCGGCACGCTCAGGGACGGAGACAGGAAACTGACGAGCAAGAGGACAAGAACCGCTACCGTATACCCACGTTTCATGATGGTCGATCAATTACCCACAACCAGACAACCGTAGTGTGCGCGATTGTACTTGCGATACATCTGAGCCGCCACAACAACGAAGGCGGCTCTGCGCCGCCCTCACTCACTTGAATAGCCATGCAACTCCTTGCCGCGCCGCTCAACCCTTGAGGCCGGTCGTCGCAATTCCTTCGGTGAACTGCCGCTGCGCGAACAGGTACAGAATCAGCACCGGGACCAGCGTGATCACCGACCCGGCCATCAGCAGGTTCAGGTCCGATCCCGCTTCCGTCTTGAACGCGTAGAGGCCGTACGAGATAGGCCGCCAACTGTCCGTAAACGTTACCAGGATCGGCCACTCCAGCGCGTTCCACGTCCCAATAAACGTAAACAGAACCGTGGTCACCACCGCCGCGCGCGAGATCGGCAGCACGATCATGAAGAGGTAGCGCAAATGGCTCGCCCCGTCGATCCGGGCCGCGTCCCACAAGTCTTCGGGGATTTGCAGGAAGAACTGGCGCAACAGGAAGATGCTAAACGTGCTCGCCAGGAACGGCACCACCAGCGCGGGCCAGTTGTCCATCCAGGGCCAGACAATCGGCCCATCGACGGTGAACGCGTCGCCCAGCCCGAGGAAGTTCTCCAGCCCCAGTCCGTCGATCACGCTGTAAATCGGCTCGGCGATCGCGCGGCGCGCGTCCGTGATCCCCCATGCTTCCTGTTTAGCCGGAAAATCTTGCGTGAAGAAGTTGTGGAACTCTGTGACCAGCTTCCGATTCGGGATCAAAACGACCATCGTCGGGATGAAAATCGTCGCGATAAACAGGCTGAACAGCAGGTTCCGCCCTGGGAACTC
>CAZVCM010000274.1:0-5636 GCA_964626105.1 uncultured Thermoflexus sp. | reverse complement strand
ATCCGCGCCGCAGATCACCGACTCCGCCACATCCTCTTCGGACACCATCTGCGCAGCCTGCTCAAAGTGCGTCGGTGTAGGAAGCTCCTGACTGAGTTCTCCCTTCACCGCCGCCGTCGGCCAGATCTCGTACGCCAGCTTGCGCGCCTCGGCCTCGTTCTCAGAATAGCAGACGTGGACCTGTCCGTAGACCGGCTTGCCGCTGCCACCGGCTTCCTCGAACCCGCTCACCAGATCGCCCTTCGGCGCGGTGCTGACAAAGCCATCGCCCATCCGGCCAGCTAGCTCTGCCGAGGACGGCCCTGACCCCGCGACCAGGATCGGCGGCAACTGCTCCGGCAGCGTGTATATTCGCGCATTCTCGACCGTATAGTACAGTCCGTAGAAGCTCTGCTCGCCGCCATCCCACAGCAGGCGCATCACGTCGATCGCTTCTTCGAGCATCTCGGCGCGCACGTCATACGCAGGCCAACGGTCGCCCAATATATGCTCGTTGAGGTTTTCGCCCGTGCCGACACCCAGCGAGAACCGGCCCGGCATCATCGCGGCAACCGTCGCGGCAGCCTGCGCGATAATTGCTGGATGGATGCGGATCGTCGGGCACGTCACGCCCGTAATCAACTCCAGGCGCTTGGTCGCGTGCGCGATCCCGCCCAGCACCGACCACACAAACGGGCTGTGCCCCTGGCTGTCTACCCAGGGGTGAAAGTGATCCGAGATTGAAGCAAACGCAAAGCCTGTTTCCTCGGCCATGCGCGCAAATTCAACCAGCTTATTCGGTGCGTGCTCTTCGCTTGAGAGGGTGTACCCTAAACGAACCATATTCGGGCAGCTCCTTTCGTTCGTATACGCACGGAAGGGAGAATGCCCGCGCGTCGATTCCGCATATTGCGCATGAGTGTACGCGCAGTCGAGGCACGGAGCATCAGATAGGTGGTGGATTTCGCGCTAGGAAAGATGGCCCGTTTCGCAGGTCAAAAACGCGGTTGCGCTAGAGATCGTCCAGTGACAGATCGCTGACGCGGCGCACAGCATCGTCGCCAAAGCGCGCGCGCAGGTCGTCGAGCGTTTGCTGCAAGCGGCGCCGCTCGTCGCTCGTCGCCGCGTCTTCCCACAAACCAAGCTGCCGGTGTGGCGCCTCGAACCCGCTCAGCCCCACGCCGATCAGCCTCACTGGCCTGCCGGGCGGCCAGACGCGCCGGAACAGGTCGACCGCTGCCTCGTACAACGCATCGTCCTCGTCGATTGGCTGGTCGAGCGTCACCTGGCGAGTGAGTGTGGTGAAATCCGCCCAGCGCAGCTTGAGCTTGACCGTCGTGCCGGTCAGCTGGCTCTGCCGGACCTGCCGCCCCACCCCGTCTGAAAGCTGGCGCAGCGTCCGTTCCAGCAGCACCCCATCGCTGACGTTGCGCGCAAACGTGACCTCTTTGCTGACGGATTTCGTCTCGCGCTCCGGCTCAACCGGACGGTCGTCGATCCCGCGCGCGTGCTGGGCGATTGCTTCGCCGTGCTTGCCGAACAGCCGGATCAGTTCCTCAGCGGGCCATGCGGCAGCGTCACCAATGGTTCGCACACCATAGCGCGCCAACGCCTCGGAAGTCTTCGGCCCAACCCCCCAAAGCTCGCTGATCGGTAGCGGGCTGAGGAACGCGGCTTCCTCGCCCGGCGGCACGACCGTGATCGCGTTCGGCGGTGAGTCTCCGCGCGCGCTCGCTTTGCCTACGTTGTTCGCAATCTTAGCGATCAGCTTGTTCGTCGCTACGCCCAGCGAGCACGGCAGGCGCAAGTCTTGGTTGATCGAGGCTTGCAGTTTCCGCGCCACCGCCGCCGGTTCGTCCGGCAAGAAGCTCACGTCCGCGAACGCTTCATCAATCGACAACTGCTCGACCAGCGGCGTGAGGTCATGCAGGCGTGCCATCACCTGGTGCGAAACCTCGCTGTAGTTCGAGCGGTGGTGCGAGATGAGAATCAGCTCTGGGCAGAGGCGCAACGCGGTCGCGGTCGGCATGGCAGAATGCACGCCAAAACGCCGCGCCGCGTAAGAACTCGCCGCGATCACGCCACGCTGATCGGGCCGCCCACCAACGGCAAACGCTTTGCCCCGTAGCGACGGATCGTGTAGTTCTTCGACCGCGCAGAAGAACGCGTCCAGATCAAGGTGCAGAATCTTGCGCTCCATACGCCAAGTGTACCGCGATCCGCATGCGCAGGCAGATTGCGCATGGTGAGCAAGTTGTCCTGGCTCGCGAGTTCGACTAAAGTAAATCATATAGCTTTGGAGACGCGCGCCCGCATGACCAGTGAACTGAATCCGGACGTCTTATCCTCGATGAAGCCTGCTTCGCTGCCGAACGAATCAGCGCAGTGCCCTGTCTGCGGCGCGCAAAATCAACCGCTGGAACAAAAGTGCGTGGGGTGTGGCATGGCGCTACCACCTGCTCCGAAAATGTTCGATACGCCCAGCACACTCCCGATGAGGCGCCAACCTCAGACGGTTCCCATCGAGCGCGACAGCCCCTCTCGCTTTCCACCGCAGGCGACGGTTCTGTTCCAGTTTCTGCCATCGGCTGTTTGCCGTACGGTTGAAGTCCACGAGCCGCTGATCCTGGGCCGGACGAGCAGCGAGTCCGCTGAGCGCATCCTTGATTTGACAGACCTGAACGCACTCGCGCATGGCGTGTCACGGCGACACTGCCTGCTTCAGCGGCGCGGTGAATACCTCAGCGTCACCGATCTTGGCAGCGTCAACGGTACGTTCTTGAACGATCAGAAGCTGATGCCGTTTGTGGACTACGTCGTTTCGCATGGCGATCACCTGATCCTGGGGACGCTGCACGTCGCCGTCTTCTTTGGCGGGATGGACACGACCGATTGAGTCTCGTACATTCTTTGATAGCGTATCCGGCGTAAATCGCCGGGCGCGAGTGTGTTTTGCGTGCATTAGGTATGAGGAGGGTAGCGCAGATGAAGTATCGCACCTTTGGCCGGACCGGTTGGGAGGTCAGCGAAGTCGGATATGGCATGTGGGGCATGGGAGAGTGGACTGGGTCAGATGACGACGAGTCGCTCCAATCGCTGCACCGCGCGGTTGAGTTAGGCTGCAACTTCTTCGACACCGCCTGGGCGTATGGCGCGGGACACAGCGAGCGGCTGCTCGGCGAGCTATTGCGCCAGCATCCAACGAAGCGCATCTACACCGCGACGAAGGTTCCGCCCAAGAACCGGATCTGGCCGTCGAAGCGCGGCTTCAAGCTCGAAGACGTGTTCCCGTACGATTATATTGTTGACTATACGAATAAGAGCCTGCAAAACCTGCAGGTCGAGACGATTGATCTGATGCAGTTCCACGTATGGGAAGATGCCTGGGCAGCGCATGATGACTGGCAGCGCGCAGTCGAAGACCTTAAACAACAGGGCAAGGTGCGCGCCTTTGGCGTCAGCGTCAACCGCTGGGAGCCGGAAAACGTCCTCGCCACGCTGGAAACCGGGCTGATCGACGCGGTGCAGGTGATCTACAATATCTTCGATCAGGCGCCGGAAGATCACCTGTTCCCGGCGTGCGAGCGGCTGAATGTTGCCGTCATCGCCCGTGTGCCATTCGACGAAGGCACGCTGACCGGCAACCTCACCAAAGACACGAGGTGGCCGGAAGGCGACTGGCGCAATACGTACTTTGTGCCAGAGAACCTGCACGCTTCCGTCGACCGCGCTAACGCGCTGCGTCCGCTGGTCCCCGAAGGGATGAGCATGGCGGAGATGGCGATGCGCTTCATCCTCTCAAACCCGGCCGTGGCAACCGTCATTCCTGGGATGCGCAGGCTGCGCCACGTGGACGCCAACATCGGCGCCAGCGACGGCAATGGACTTCCGGCAGACCTGATCGAGAAGCTCCGCGCGCACCGCTGGGATCGCGTTCCGACCGAGTGGTCACAGTAGCAAAAGCAGCCTTCTCCAAGAAGATCGCTGCCGCGTGGATACGTGATCTTACGCAGCAGCCGTGACACTCAGGCAGCGTCGCGGTCGCAGAAGCGAAAAAGGGCGCCAAAATGGCGCCCTCGATTCGCGTGCGGACGTATCCGATCAGATATCGCTCAATGCTCGGTGAATATCTCGTGCGGCGCGCAACGCGCCACGAATAGCAGTGCTGACCAGATCCGGCCCGGTCACGCCGTCACCCGCCGCCCATATCTTGGGCACACTGGTACGCCCGGTCGCGGGGTCAGCGGTGATCAGTCCCCAGTCGTGCGTTTCCAGTTCACCGGTCGTCTCGCTCAGCAGCGGATCTGGCCAGTAACCGAGCGCCAGAATCGCGGTATCCGCCTCGACAACATACTCAGAGCCTTCAAGCGGGACCGGGCGGCGGCGACCGCTGGCGTCCGGCTCGCCGAGCGTCATTTTGATCAGCTCGATCGCAGACAGACAGCCGTGTTCATCGCCGATGAAACGCACCGGCGCGGTCAGCCAGGCGAACTGAGCGCCTTCCTCGCGGGCGTTGACGCGCTCTGCCTTGCAGCCAGGCATCTCGGTCTCCGTGCGGCGATAGGCGCACGTCACGTCGAGCGGGTAGCCCTGCGCGCGCTGGAGCCGTAGGGAGGACCGAACGCAGTCCATCGCCGTGTCGCCGCCTCCGAAGACAAAAACATGGCGGCCCACTGGCGGCACGCCGTCCGCTCGCAGCGTTTCCGGCTGAAGCTCGATCGGCACGTTTGCGCGGATCAGAAACTCACCCGCCTGAAATACGCCCGTCAACTCCACGCCTTCCCATTTCGCGGGTGCGTCTACATTCGCCCCAACGCCCACAAAAACCGCGTCGTTTTCGTCACATAGTGTCTGGAGCGAGATATCTTGGCCGACGCGCGTGTTCTGCACAAACGTGATACCAAGCGCCTGAAGCTGCTCGACCTTGCGCACCACGCGCTGCTTGCTCAGCTTAAAGGCCGGGATGCCGTAGATCAGCAGGCCGCCTGGGTGCGGATTCGCGTCGTAGACCGTGACGGCATGTCCCTCGCGCCGCAGAAGCTCGGCGGCAGCCATCCCAGCCGGTCCGCCGCCCACCAACGCGACGCGTTTGCCGGTATCCGGCGCGACCGTGCCGAGTGGAATTCCTTCAGTCGCATACTGCAACTCTGTTACGAACTTTTCGAGCTTGCCGATCAAGATCGGCGCGTTGCTCACGCCGCCGCCATGCGTGCATGAGCCCTCGCACAGACGCTCTTGCGGGCACACACGGCTGCAAATTTCTGGCATGGGGCTGGTCTGGCGAAAGACATTCGCCGCCTCGATGAAACGCCCTTCCTCAATCAGCCGCAGCGCGGTGGGGATATCGTTCCCCAACGGGCAGGCTAGCTGGCAGGGCGCCGGATCCGGACACTGGATGCAGCGAGCAGCCTCGATCTGCGCGACATCCGCATCAAAAACACCGTAAATCTCGTCAAAGTGGGTCAGGCGTACGTCGGCTTCCTGCTTTACAACCGGCTGCGCTGGTGCGTATGCCCGCGCCTTTCGATCTATTTCGAGAGAGGCCCAGTCACGGCTCATAGAAGAGTCCTCAATATCATTTCGATGCGCATCAACAAAAAAGCTTTTTTGCCTTAACGGCCAGTACCGCTTCCTAACAATAGAACGAACCGCAGCTT
>CAZVCM010000273.1:0-5642 GCA_964626105.1 uncultured Thermoflexus sp. | reverse complement strand
GTTGAAGCTGCCCGTCGTGAAATAGTCTCTCAACTGGGTCGGCCCAGTGCTGAACTCTGCCACGAAGGTACGGCTCCGATTCCCTTCTACTTCACGGTAACTAAACGGCGTATTTTGCCACCCTGGGCTGCCGTAGGAAACATCTGTCGGTGGATCGTAGTCAGAGCCTGTCCAGAAGGGTGCGCGGTCGCTGCGCTCTAACTCGGTCAGCGCCATGTTCGGGAACAGGGTATGTTCCGGCCAGTGAATCTCTGCACGTGTGAAGAACACTGACGCGGCGTTGTCATTCCGCATATCCATCTGCAATTGGTTCCCCGACAACCGGACGTTCGTCAGGTGCAACTGCGAGCAAACCGGCGGCTGCGTAGGCTCAGGTGGTTCGGTGGCTGTGCTGGTCTGCGTCTGTGTCGGGACCAGTGTGATGGTAGGCGTGTCTGACGGCGTGAACGTCGCGCTCGGCGTGTAGGTCTGCGTCGGCGCGCGGGTTGGGACGCCAAGCTGTGGCGGGAGATTCACCAGACGTGTGGAGCGGAACGATTCGTTCACCATCACGCGGCGCGCTTCAAGCTGGACGAAATCCACCAGGCCAAGCGGCGTGATCAACGGATGGTTGAAGAACACGACGATCTCAACCGCGTCGCCGGGGCCGCCCGCATCATACTGATTGAGCGTTGCGTCCGGTGCTTCGTTCAAGCGACAGATCCGGTCGCTACGGTCAGTGCTGGGAATGTAACGCGGCGGTCGCTCGTTTGTGATCGGATCACTGTGATAGAGCGACTCGCGCGAGCTGCAGATGTAAACGTGGAACCAGCCCGGATCATCAGGGCCGACAGTCTCCGAATTCACCCAGCCTTCCTGGAAGGGATGCTTCAGTCCGACGATCTCTTCGCCGTCTTTGAGCGCCAGACTCGCAGCGCCAATGCGCGCCCTGTCCACAATCGAGGGCAGGCGGGCGAGGTCTTCGCGCAGACCAATATGATCATAATCGTCGGGATCGCAGTCCTGTCCCCAGTGATTATAGAAGATCTCGTCGAATCCATAGGTGCATGGAACGAGCGTGTCGAGAATGTCTTCGCGACGTAGCGCGGGATCAGTGACAGCGCTGGAATAGCCAATGACCGACGAGACGACGTCGTCGTCCCAGCGCCCGGTGACAGCATAGCGCGCGGCAGCACGGGCCGCGTTTTGCAGCGTCACCCAGGCGTGAAAGATGCGCGCAAACTCGATCACGCCGAACATCAGCAACAGCAGGATCGGCAGCGTAAGCGCGAACTCGGCCATCGTCTGGCCCCGCCGGCTGCGCGGCTGCTCTTGTGTTGGAAGTTGGGTAGGGTTCATTCGTTCCCCCTTAAGCGCATCCCGTCGGTGGCATCCAGCTCGTGCCTATCGAGAGAGTCGCGTGAACAGGCGCCCCGCGATGTCCTCAAAGACTTCGCTCAGCGTGGCGAGGTCTTCCGCGTAGTAGTAGTTACCACACTTTTCCTTGGGCTGGCTGCGGACATCTTCACATTCGCCCGGCTCGCCCCAGGGGGGTGTGTTTGGATAGTTTCCGTCGATGATGTCAATGACGCCGTTATCGCGCAAGTCCTGCTCGATATTGTCATCGATGAAGCCGTTGTCTCCGGCGTCCGCGATGTAGCGCAGCAGCGGCGCGCCGGTCGCTTCGTTGACGACATCCTCACCGAACGCAATCGAGTACATCGCGATGAAGTTGCCGGGTTGGTTCGGCGCTACCTCGATCAACCCCGCGAAGTCCGCCATATCGCGCGCATAGTCATCCGCGTCATACTTGCCCGTCACGCCACATTCAGGGTTGGTCAAGTCAGGCTCGCCGGTGCCCCAGTCCAGGCAGAAGTGGCGGGTCATCGGGTCGTTGTCGTTGCACAGCGGTAAGACATCCAGGACATCTTCGGTGACAATTGGCGTCTGGGCGGGATTCATGGGAACCGCGAGACATTCGTTATATTGGAAATCAGACACCGCGCAATTCGCGCCCCGACAGCAGAACGTCCACCACGGGCAATAGCCATATGATCCATAGTCCGGGATGCTCATGCCGCCGACGGGGTCGGTGACGTTCGCCGCGCCATCGCTGAGGACGATCATCACCCACACGGCTTCGCGCCGAACATCCAGCGGATCTGTTAGCGCGTCATTGGCTGCAAGGATGCCGCCGCCAATGTTTGTGTTGCCGCATGGCGCCCAGGCTTCATAGGAGTAGGGCCGTGTCGCGCCCTCTTTGTAGCCAATGGGGTCCTCGTAGTAAGCGTCGCGCGCGTCGTTGACCGAGGCGCAGTAGTTGAACTTGCCGGTGGGGTTGACCATCACGCCGACATCGCGATTCAATGCGGTGATGGCGACTTCCTCGCTGCGCAGCAGTGGGCGTAGCGTTGTTCCGCCACTGGAGGGTGCGATGACGTTCGCCGCGCGGTCGAACGTGACCAGCACAACCCGGTCGCCGCGCACAAAGTCGAGCCGCTTGATAAACGAGCGGGCTGCGTCCTTCACGTCCTTGAATGGGTTGCAGACGAGCGTCGAGGCGTCGGTTGGATCGGCGACGTTCGAGGCGACGCCATCTTCCGAAGGCCCGTCATACATGCTGTTCCCATTGGCGTCGTGCCAGATCTGCCCATTCGGCAGGTAGACGCCGTTCGCCTGCATGCGGCCATCGCCAACATAGCCCTGGCCGGGGTAGTTGCAGCACCCAGCGTGTTTCTCGCTGTCGTAGATGAGGTTGCCTTCGCCATCAAAATGCGTCGGCGTGTAGCACTCATTGCGCATGGTCAGGCCACCGCCGCTCGGAGGGTTCAGCCCGGCGAGCGAATAATCATATACAGTCGTGTCCTTTGCCATCGACTCCGATGTGTCGATCACCAGCGCGACGTCTAGCACCGCCGTCTCAGAAACAGATGTCGCTTCGAGCGTGATGCTGCCGATGCCGATCAGCGAGAGGAAGGTGGTGGGCGAGACAATCTGCGCGCTGACGCGCACGAATTTCTTCGGATCGTCCCAGTCGCACAATTCGGTTTCTGGCATATTCGCGCTTACCGGCGAGAAAAGCGCCTCGGGATGCGGATCGCCTTCCCAGGGCCCAAGCCCGGCGCGCCACTGGTAAATATCTGTCTCGCAGGTTTCGACCAGGATGCTATCTGCTTCGAGGCCGTGCAGCGCGATATATTGCTGCGCCGCGATCGCGACCTCGCCATAATCCGTTCCCTCGCGGATCTGACCGGCAGCGGCAATTGCAGAAGCGTCTACCGCGCGGCGCAGGGCCGAATAGCGCACGAACAGCAGAGAGATGTCGGTCACCAGCCCGACGAACGCGATGAGCGCGATAAACGCAAACGCCAGCAGCACGATCGACTGGCCGCGCTGGCTGCGCCTCAGGTGCTGGGTGAGGGGAATCTTCCGTAGGAAACGTTTCATGAGCACCCTACCGTTAGTCTGCTTGGTTCGCTCGAACTCAGCTTCCGACGCCGTCATGGTAATACGATGTCCGGTTCGGCGGCTGACACAGGGAAGAACGTCCACACGTGCACGGTGCTGGTCTCGGTAAGCGGCCCCAGCTGGAACCAGGGCAGCCCGAGGAGTTGCGTGTGCTCCCAGAAGATCTCCACGAGCACGAGCCCATAGTTCGTTGCCTGCTGGAGCTTGCGGATCTGATCGGCGTCGCCTTCAAAGTTCAGCATGGCTTCGACATCATCCACCGAGAATTCTGAGCCGAGGCATTGCTTCGAGCCGCCGTAATCGTGGCGGTGGTTGCCCCGAAAGACATATCCCCTGATGTTCTCGACCCCAGCGTCCCACTTACCTTCGTCTTCACCTTTGTTCTCATACTCGCCCGTAGCTAGGCCATCTGCCGCGCTGGTCGGGCCAAGCGGGCCATGCCAATCAAATGGATCGCGGCTGTCGCTGTTCTCGCATTCGTTCGCCCGGGCGGGCAGCCGCCCCGAGATGCGAACCTCGGCGCTGGGCGTGCCCTTATTAACTACGACGAATTGAAATACCGAGATCACGATATCATCGGTTGAGTGGTTGAATTTGAGCGGCTCCATATTCTGAAGCATGCTGCACGCGATACCGTCGTAATAGCCGCGCGCCAATTCGCCGCCTTCATAATATCCCCAGGTGGCGAGGTCGGTGGCCCCTGGCCAGCTGTAATACTCCACTGTGGTATCGTGGTCGTTGTACACGTCCACGTCCATCTCGCAGTCAAGCGCGCTGTAGTTCAGTTCGTCGCCGTCATCCCAGTCCGTCGGGTTGCCGGTGGCGGCGAAACGTCCCGCCTCACGCACGACATCGATCAGTGTCAGATAATTGTTGGCGAACCAGCCGATTTCCGTCAGCCCCAGCAGCATCACCAACAGCACGGGCAGCGTGATCGTGAGTTCAACCAAGCTTTGCCCGCGTGCGCCGGTCGGCTTGCCGTCCAGAAGGGCTAGGAGGGTGCGTAATTTGGCGCGCATCGGTTTCACCTCGGCAGTGTCGGCAAACAGCGGTGACCGGGTGGAGGACCGGCCTCGTTCTCTATACTCGATCCCTTTTTCCTTACTTGAAATGATACCACGGAAGGATGGAGCGCCCTGTCGGCAAGTGTAAGGAGTTTATAAGGATTTGTCAGAGCAAGCTCACCCGGCGCGCAGCGCAGACGGCAACCTCATGCCAGACGCGCGCGCACCGAGTAACCCCGCCCGTGCAGCGAGATCACTATCTCCGGCAGGTCGGGATTCGGCTCGATCTTGCGGCGCAGGTTCCGCACGTGGTTGCGGACAAGCGCGGTGTCGCCAGTTCCGGGAGGATACTGCCAAACCTTTTCGAGCAGCGTCGGCGCCGCGTGGTAGTCATCCTGGTGCTTGCAGAGGAAATCGAGCAGTTGGAACTCGGTGGGCGTCAGCCGCACCTGTCGCCCGCTGATAGTCACAGAATGCCGTCGCGGATCGAGGCGCAGGGGGGTCAGGCTCTGCCGCGTTTCGGCTGCAGGCGCGCGGCGCAACAAGGCATCTACTCGGGCGCGCAGCTCCCGGGCAGCAAAGGGCTTGCGCAGATAATCATCCGCGCCGGCATCCAGCGCGTGCGCGACCTGCGAGGCGTTGTCATCGTCACTGACAAACAAAATCAGCGCGCGCGAGGCAAAGGGCATGTTGCGCAGTTGGCTGCACAGGTCGTACGCGTTTGTGTCAGAAACCGCACCGTCGAGGACGATCAGTTCGGGGCGGTGCTGTCGCACCAACGACAAAGCTGATTGTCCATCCGGCGCTTCGATAAGCTGATGGTCGATGTGACCAAGCGCGTCCGCAATAAGATTGCGAGTCGCAGCGTCCTCTTCAAGCACCAGGATGTTGTGACACAGCGTAAGGTTTTTTGCCATGATCTCTAGCTCTTGGGTCGCGAAGCATACGCACTATCACCAGTATACGCGACATCGGCGCCACTTGGGGACCAGAGCTATGAATCTTATGTGAAAAATCCTAACTGGCCACTGTCAGTCCGAGATCATATAACCAACCCCGTGGATGGTACGGATAATACGGGGGGCCTCACTATTGGGCTCTAGCTTGGCGCGCAGGTTGCGCACATGCGCGCGCACCAGGTCTGGATCGCCGGTGTTTGGGGGATAGTCCCACACTGCTTCCAGCAGGTGC
>CAZVCM010000272.1:3431-5646 GCA_964626105.1 uncultured Thermoflexus sp. | reverse complement strand
GTCGAGGTCGTATTCGCGCTCCAGCCGCTCCTGCACGATGTCCATATGGAACAGCCCCAGGAACCCGACGCGGAAGCCGAAATTCAGCGCCTGTGAGGTTTCTGGCTCATAGACCAGCGCGGCGTCGTTCAGTTGAAGTTTTTCCAGCGCGTCGCGCAGGTCGTCATAGTCGTCGTTGTCGGACGGGTAGAATCCGGCGAACACCATCGGCTTGGCCTGCTTATAGCCGGGCAGCGGCGCTGGCGCGGGGTTGCGCGCCTGGGTTATTGTATCGCCGACGCGGCACTCGCGCACCGTCTTCAGCCCGGTGGCGATGTAACCCACCTCGCCAACTGTCAGCGAGTCGATGGGCTGCATGCTGGGGTTGAAGATGCCGATCTCCACCGGCTCGATCTCGGTTTTGGACGCCATCAGGCGCAGCAGGTCGGTGCGGTGAATGGTGCCCTCGAACACGCGGACGTAGGCGATCACGCCCTTGTACGAGTCGTAATGGCTGTCGAAGATCAGCGCGCGGGCCGGTGCGTCGGGGTCGCCTTTCGGCGGCGGGACGCGGCGCACAATCGCTTCAAGAATCGTGTCAACGTTGATGCCAGTCTTTGCGCTGACCTGCACGACATCTGCTGCGTCCAGCCCGATCAGGTCTTCGATCTCCTGCGCGACGTCGTCTGGCTGCGCGGCGGGCAGGTCAATCTTGTTGACAACCGCGATCAAGTCGAGGTCCTGCTCCAGCGCCATATACAGGTTGGCGAGCGTCTGCGCCTCAATGCCCTGCGTCGCGTCCACGACGAGGATCGCGCCTTCGCACGCTTGCAGCGCCCGGCTAACCTCGTAGGAGAAGTCGACGTGGCCGGGTGTGTCGATCAGATTCATCTCGTAGGTCTGCCCATCTTGCGCGGTGTACTGCATCCGCACCGCGGACGCTTTAATCGTCACGCCGCGCTCGCGCTCGAGGTCCATCGCGTCGAGCACCTGCTCTTGCATCTCACGGTCGCTGATCGTGCCGGTGATCTGCAGCAGGCGATCGGCCAGCGTGCTTTTGCCGTGGTCGATATGGGCAATAATCGAGAAATTACGGATATGCGCTTGATCCATCGCGTGAGCCGCCAACTACCATTAGGAAATCGTGTGCTGAACAACCGAGTGAGTCTTCCCCGCGCCAAAGTATAACGGATACAAACCTTGTTGCACATAGAAGTTTGCAGGCGGGTGGGCGAGTTACTATACTCCACGGGCGGCGGCGAACCGAAAGCTGGGGCGTCGGGCAAGCGGGCGAATCAGACAGCAGAAGGTGAGAGAGCGTGTCACTACGAAAAGGACTATCCCGCACGCGCCAGTCGTTCTTTGGGCGGATTGCCCAGGCATTCGGCGCGACGGATATTGACGAAGAGACCTGGGACGATGTCGAGGCGCTACTGATCCAGGCCGATGTCGGCGTGGCGACGACGGCCCGGCTGATTGACAGTATCAAGGAGCGCGTTCGCCGTGACGGGATCACGCGGCAGGACCAGCTTACTGAGGCGTTGAAGGACGAGCTGCGCAATCTGCTGACCGAGCCGACGCCGCTCAACCTGAGCGGGCGCGAGCTATCGGTGATGCTGATCGCAGGCGTGAACGGCAGCGGCAAGACGACGACGATCGGCAAGATCGCGTATCGTATGCGCCTCAACAACCGCAAGGTGATCATCGCGGCGGGGGATACGTTCCGCGCGGCGGCGATTGACCAGCTCAAGCTGTGGGGCGAGCGCGCAGAAGTGCCCGTGATCGCAGGGCTGCCGAACAGCGATCCGGCGGCAGTCGTCTACGACTCGATCAACGCGGCGCGCGCGCGGCACGCCGAGGTGCTGATCGTGGACACCGCTGGGCGCCTGCATAGCAACTTCAACCTGATGGCGGAGCTGGTGAAGGTGCGCGACGTGTTGCGGAAGGTTGTACCGGACGCGCCGCACGAAACGCTGTTGGTGCTGGACGGGACGACCGGCCAGAACGCGCTGACGCAGGCGAAGAAGTTCCAGGAAGCGATTGATGTGACGGGCGTGGTCGTCACCAAGCTGGACAGCACGGCCAAAGGCGGGATGCTGTTCGCGATCCAGCAGGAGCTGGGCCTGCCGATCCACTACGTGGGGATCGGCGAGAGCGTGTACGATTTGGTGTTTTTCAGCCCGGCTAAGTTTGTCGACAGCCTGTTTGAAGATGGAGCAGACGAGGAGTAAGCGTG
>CAZVCM010000272.1:0-3421 GCA_964626105.1 uncultured Thermoflexus sp. | reverse complement strand
TGAGATGCGTGCGACGGTCGAACAGCTCATGGAGCGTCTTTGACGTAGCGACACAGACTCAAGAAGCCGTCCGGCTTGAGGAGCAATCCGCGCAGCCGGATTTCTGGGATGACTCCGACGCGGCGCAGCGGACAATGCGCCGTCTGGCACGCCTGAAGGAGTCGACCGCGCTCTGGCTCGGCGCGCAACATCGGCTGAACGATGCGATCGAACTGGCTGAGATGGGCGACGATAGCCTCGCGCCGGAACTGCTGGTCGAAGCAGACGCGCTCCAGACTGAGGTCGAGCGGCTATCGTTCCGCGCCAAGCTGAGCGGCAAATACGACACGGAAGACGCGTATCTGGCGATTCACGCCGGAGCGGGTGGGACCGACGCGCAGGACTGGGCGCAGATGTTGCTGCGTATGTATTTGCGCTGGGCTGAGCGGCGCGGATTTAAGGTCGAGATCGTGGACCAGATGCCCGGTGACGAGGCCGGGGTCAAGAGCGTGACGCTGTCGATCCAGGGCGATTACGTCTACGGGTACATGAAATCCGAGGCGGGCGTGCACCGGCTGGTGCGCCTCAGCCCGTTTGACTCCAACAACAGGCGCCACACGTCGTTCTGCTTGGTGGAAGTGTGGCCAGACGTGCAGGAAGACATCGACATTGAGATCGACGACAAAGACCTGCAGATCGACACCTTCCGCAGCAGTGGTGCGGGCGGCCAGAACGTGCAGAAGAATGAGACGGCAGTCCGCATCACGCACGTCCCGACTGGGCTGGTGGTAAGTTGCCAGAACGAGCGCAGCCAGACGCAAAACCGCGAGCGCGCGATGCAGGTGCTGAAGATGCGCCTGTTGGACCTGGAGCGCCGCAAGCAGGAAGAGGAGTTCGCCCAGCTGAAGGGCGAGCATATCAGCGCAGGGTGGGGCAACGCGATCCGCTCCTACGTGCTGCACCCGTACCAGATGGTCAAGGACACGCGCAGCGGCCACGAATCCGGCAACACGCAAGCGGTGCTCGACGGCGATCTGGATGATTTCATGGAAGCGTATCTGGCGGCGCGGGTTGGCACGACGACCTGATCGGCGGCTGGTGGTTGTCAGATAGCTGCCAGATAGGACCCTGGTCCTGACTCCCTGCGGCGCGTCGGCGGGGAGTCGTTTTTTCGGGCAGGCGAGCTTTTGAAAAACACGCACCTGCTCGTACAATCGTGGTGGGACTGGGCGATCCGGCTTTAACGTTATAATTGGCGTCATCGCGTACGGCTGCACGGAAGGGCATCCGATGAGCGTACAGCGGGGATATCTCGACTTTGAGCTGCGCATCGAAGATTTGGGTGGCGGTCGCTATCGCGCGACCGTCGTCGAGATGCCGCTCGGAGAAGGGCAGGCACGCGTCAGCAACGACTTCACGCTGCCGTTTGCGCCGGACGATCTGGCGCGGATGCTGGCTGTGCTGAGCGGCCGCCTCGACGCGCCGCTGACCGAGCGCTTGCAGACCGCGCGGGCATTCGGCGAGGGGATGTTTGGCGCCGTCTTCGCGGGGCCGGTGTACACGGTCTATTTCTCCAGCCGGGACCGCGCACGCACGGCGCAGGGCCTGCGAATCAAGCTTGGCCTGGACGACGCGGGCGATCTCGCGGGGCTGCCGTGGGAACTGCTGCGCGATCCGGCGATTGACTACCTCGCGCTGTCCCGGTCAACACCGCTGGTCCGCCATCCGCGCCGCCTGGTGACGCGCCCGCTGCCGGTGTTCCACCCCCCGTTGCGCATTCTGGTGATGATCGCCAGCCCGTCGGATTTGCCCCCGGTCGATGCCGAGGCGGAATGGCAAAACGTCCTCGCGGCAACGGAGCAGCTTCGCGCGCGGGGTCTGCTGGAATTGGAGCGGATCGAAGAAGCAACGCTCCGCACGCTCCAGCGCAAGCTGCGCTCGCGCGAATTTCACGTTTTCCACTTTATCGGACACAGCACGTTCGATCCGGGCACCGGGCAGGGGATGCTGGCGCTCGAAGACCCGCTTGGCGATGGGAGCAGCGTGCCGGTCCGCGCCGAAGACCTGGCGCGCGAGCTCAGCGAGGAAAACGCGATTCGCCTGGTGGTATTGAACTCATGCCAGAGCGCGGTCGCGCAAGAGCAGGATCCGTTCGCAGGGCTGGCGAGCAGCCTGGTGGCGCGCGGGCTTCCGGCGGTGGTAGCGATGCAGTGGGCGATTGCCGACGACGCGGCGCGCGTGTTCGCCGAGGAGTTGTATCGCGCGGTGGCGGAAGGGCTGCCGGTCGACGCGGCGGTGTCTGAGGCGCGGCGGGCGATCAGCCATCTGGCAAGCGGGATCGCCTGGGCGACGCCGGTGCTGTTCATGCGCGCCACGGACGGCATGCTCTTTGAGATTGAGGCGGCAGGCTCGGCGGCGCGCCGCGTGCCGCGCTCGCTGGTTGCGGCGGCAGCGGTGATCGCGCTGGCAGCACTGGCGCTGCTGGTGTGGCTATTGCTGGATAAAGATGACCCGGTGATTCCACCCGCTGTAGTTGAGACGGACCTGGTGGTAGACCGGATCGAGGTGTTCCCCAAGCGCCCAAACCCTGGCGAAAAGGCCGCTGTGATTGTGCAGATCAGCAATCAGGGCCCGGTCAGCGCAGGGCCGTTTGAATACTCGTTCCTGGAAGACGTGCTTGATCCGCAGCCCGCGACGACTGGCGCAGTTGAGCAACTGGCGCCGGGTGAGTCGACTACGGTGTTCATTCCGCACATCTTTAGCTGGTGGGGCGCATTTGTAGCTGAGGTGCGGGTGGACTCGGCCAGCGAGGTGCGCGAAACCGACGAGTTCAACAACATCCGCCGCAGCCCGATTGTGACCGGCGATGGCCCGATGACGCTGGCGTTCGACGCGCTGCCGACCGTGCCGGAACTCACCGAGTCACAGCCGATCGAGGCCGCGACCTTCGTGCCGTGGGGCTTCCGCGTCGAGGCGATCCCTGGCGAGGATGCGGCGTGCGCCGAGGCTGTGCCCTGGATCGTGGTGGACAATGGCGCGCGCTATCTCGGGACCGGCTTGCCCGATGACTCGGCGGCATGCGCGTCGCTGGATGTGCAGGTCGTGGCGGAGCGGGCGGACTTTGGCGGCGTGAGCGTGCGGTATGATGGCGAGGGTGCCGGGGAATACACGCTGGTGGCGTTTGATCGCGCCAACGCCGAAGTCGATCGGGCGATCGGTGCGGGCGCGACAGACGAGGGCACGCTAGAGATTGCAGGCGGCTTCCCGCTGCGGCTGGCGATCCGGCGCGTGGTATTCAGCAGTGGCGACGGCCCGACACGGATCACCACGCTGGCGCTGGACCAGCCGTCTGGCCTGCTGCGGTAGGGTGGGCGGTTCCTCGTCACGCGCTACCCCTACATTAAACGCCCACTTCTTCTGGGCATGTGTCTGAAAGGGCAAT
>CAZVCM010000271.1:0-5672 GCA_964626105.1 uncultured Thermoflexus sp. | reverse complement strand
CCCGATCGGTGGAACGTTCGCCCCGTTGCTAAGCGACATTACGCTACCCGCGACCGGCACCTATATGGCGGCTATCGGACGCTACGGGCTTGAGAAGGAAACAGGCATGGTGGGTACGTTCGCGATCACGCTGACACGCCACCCCTAACCAGGAGTATCGCTGGCGCGTCGCCATGGGCGGTTTCCGGTCATTTCACGTTAGAAGTCTGGTCACGCTGACCTTGATTCTCATCACCGTGCTGCTGTCTGCGAGCGCTGCGCTCGGCAGCCCGCCCGCCCAAACCGGCGCGGAAACAGTCCGATATGGCGAGCAGAAGCTTGGCCGGATCACGCCTGAAAACCGCGCCGTCTTCTACTATCTGCGCGCGGAACGCGGCGACGTGATAAGCATCACCATGCGGCGCACATCCGGAGGCCTCGACCCGACCCTTGATCTCGCCACAGCAGAAGGCGCGATTCTGGTCACCAACGACGATGACCCGTTCAGCGAAGGCACGCTCAATGCCGGGATCCGCGACTACGCGGTTCTCAAGAGCGGCGTATACCTGATTCGGGCGACTGGTTTTGGCAACACTGAGGGAAGTTTCGTGCTGACCGTCACCCAGACGCCGCCGGAAGAGATCGGGCAAACTCTTGAGCGCCCGCAACTGATCGACTATGGGATGACGGTACAAATTGCCCTGACGGAAGCCCACTCCGAACGCTATTTCAGCTTCTCCGCCGAAGCAGGGGATATTCTGACCGTTACTGCCCGGTCGGACGATCTCCCGCCCACTGTTGCGATTCTCGACAGCGCCGCCAACGAACTGGCGAGGGCAAGCGACAATGAACGCACAGGACGTGCGCGTATCACCGTGGTGAGCGTGCCATCCAGCGGCATGTACGCCCTGGCAGTGGGCGCCGCGCGCAAGGTTGAGCGAGACGCTCAAGTGGAGATCGAGCTTTCTGGGCGCGCCGCGCCACACCCCGACCAGCCCCAGCCGATCGCGTATGGCGCAGTAGTTAGCGGCCTGATCACCGCCGAGGATCCCGCAGAAGAGTATGTCTTCACCGGCAGCGCAGGGGATATCGTGCGAATCAGTCTGGAGCGCGCGTCTGGCGATCTGGATCCACTTGTCACACTTTACGCGCAAGACCGCAAGCAGATCGCGTTCGACGACGACAGCGCCGAAGACAAGGATGCGCTGATCGGAGGCTATTCGCTGCCGTATGACGGCCTGTACATCATTTCAGCCTCGCGCTATCAGCGCGCATCGGGGCAAACAGCGGGCGCGTATATTTTGCGCCTTGAGCGAATCGGAACAGGCGAGTAACATCGTGGCCGCGCCATGATGCGCGGAAGGAGCTCGAGTGGTCGATCAATCACTTCACGCTGCGGAGATCGCGGCAGACGAAGCGCGCGCGCCGCGACAAGAGAAACACGTCCCGCTTTGGCGCACGCTGTTTTACTCACTGGGAAACGCCGCCGGGCTGCTAACCTACAGCACCTTTAACACGTTCATCCAATACTTCTATACAACGGTCATGGGCCTGCCGCCGGAGTGGGTGGGCCGTGGCTGGTTCGCGTTCGGCTTCTGGAACGCAGTCAATGATCCGGTTGCAGGCTGGCTCTCGGACCGGACCAGCACGCGCTGGGGGCGGCGACGCTTCTTCATCGGGCTGCTGGCAATCCCCACCGCGATCGCGTTTGCGCTGGTCTGGCTGCCACCCTTCGACCGCGGCCAGCCGGCAGCGCTATTGGTCTACTTCCTGGTGATGATCAGCATCTACGACCTGCTGCAAACCGTGCTCACGCTCAACCAGGATGCCATCTTCCCTGAGATGTACGAAACGACCGGCGCCCGCGCCCAGGCCGCTAGCATCCGGCAGTTGATTGGCTTCGCCGCAGGCAACGGACTGGCGGTCGCGCTTACGCCCCTCGTCTACGAAAACCTCGGCTGGACAGCGCTCGCCGTGCTGTGGGGCGCCGCCGCCGCCGGGATGCACTTGCTGTCGCTGGTGGGCATTCAGGAAGACCCGGTCTTCGCCAAGAAACCGCAGGTTACGTTCCGCGATCAACTGCACGTCGTGACGACAAACCGAACCTTCGCGATCGTGCTGGGAATCAACTTCACCGTGCGCTTTATCATTGCGGTGTTTGTCGTCGTATTGCCATTCTATGCCGATTACGTACTGCGCATTGAGGGCGCGCAATTGACGCAGCTTCTGCTGGCATTGTTCCTTTCCACCGGGCTGTCGCTGCTCGTATGGCAGCGCGTGATCGCCCGCATTGGCTCGCGCCAGGCGATGATTATCTCGATGATTGGGACAGCGCTCCTCGCCCTGCCGCTGGTCTTCGTCAACGATCTTACATCGATGGCCGTGGTGCTGGCGGTGTTAGGTCTGGCGGTGGGCGGTTCGGCGCTCGGTCCCGATATGCTGTTCGCAGAAGTGGTAGATGATGATTACGTGCGCACCGGACAGCGTCGCGAGGGAATGTATCGCGGCATCCTGGGTTTCATTTTCCGGTTTCCGCCCGCGCTCGCGGGTCTGGTGCTGGGGGAGGGGCTGGCGCTCGCCGGATTCGACTCCGATCTCGCTGCCGCAGCGCAACCCGAGGGCGTTGTGGGCGCCATCCGGGCCTTCGCGACCGTCCTGCCGCTGCTGGCGGTGGTCGTCGGCACCGTGCTGCTGATCATGTATCCGCTGTATGGCGAGCGTCTGGCGCGGGTGCAGCGCCGCGCCGCCGAGATGCGCCACGATGCCGACGACGCGTATGCGCAAGAGATTGCCACAACCGACTAGCAAAAAAAGCCGGGCGTTGCGCGCCCGGCTCAATTCTCGTTCTTGTGTCAACCCGCGTTAGAGGGTCGAATCTGACTCCTGTTCCTCGTCTACCGAAGGCGTCGGAATCTCGGAGCGCACGACATCCTCGTAATACACTTCATTCTTGCTCTTCCACTTGCCGCTCGGTGCCTCGGGCACCACAATCGCCATGATGATGTAGATCACAAACCCAGGGCCGCCCATCAGCATAAGCGCGACGAATGCCAGACGTACCAGGGTCGGGTCAATCTCAAGATATTCCGCAATCCCGCCACACACGCCAGCAAGGTGACGGCCGGCGGGCGAGTCAGAGGTCGAGCGGTACAAGCGCTTATAGGAGCTCACGGTTCTTCTCCATCATGCTATGCAATCGGTCTATCTCCTATTACGCAGATGGAGACCCGGAGTTTCGCGCAGGGACAGAGTCCATTGTGGGGGCAGGCGACGCATGCAGGTGCGCCATGCTCGTTGCATGCGCCTTGAGCGTCGCAAGTTGCTGGCGAAGCATCCAGAATGTCACCTTCTCAGCGCCGAGGTTGTAAACGAACCCTAACGGACCATACGTGTAGGCGCGGCGGCGCACCAAGAGGCGAGTGCTGCCATCGGAGCGGCGCTCCAGCAGATAGAGCAGCGTCACATCTTCCATGATTCCGAACACGCGCCGCAGGCTAAATCCGCCGAACAGCAGCTTGCGTTCTGGCTCCAGTTCCATAATGTGATAGCCGCCATCCATTTCGTCGCCCACCGTGGGCTGCTCGATATCCTGGCGCAAGAACGTCACGCTGGGGATACCCCAATTGGTCAGCAGGTCGAGCCCATAATAGCCGCTGCGCTCGCGGCCCATCTGCGCCAACCATGGCCACACAGCCTGTGGCGGCGCGTCAATATTAATCGCGTGCGTCATCTGAAAATTCGGCTTGGGAATAATATCATCACCCGGCAAGCGCCGCTGAGACTCGCCCAGACGCGTGCCCCATTTCAACAACTGCGGACGCAAGAACAAAAAATAGGCGAGCGCCCAGGCTCCGTAAACCGCTGCAAGCGGAGACCCCGCCTGCTTCTTTTTCGCACTCATAGTCTCTCCCTCAAAGGGCCGAACCTCACGGTCGAACTATACCGCCCCGGCTCGCGGCACGCAAGCGCGCCACCTGAACATCATCTGACATTTAAATGACAATAATCTATAATATCCGGTGATAAGGAAACGCCATCCACCTTCACCTAGATCTGGCCGCGCTGCACGAAAAGACCATGCGGCCAGGCTTTCCGGCAGGAGTAGCCTTATGTCAGAGTTCGCATCTCGCGGCTATGAACAGCCCGATGTGTTGGTATCAACCCAATGGGTCGAAGATCACCTGAACGACCCGAACGTTCGTATCATTGAGTCTAACGAAGACACGCTCCTTTATACATCGGGGCACATTCCCGGTGCTGTCGAGATCGATTGGACGCAAGATCTCAACAACCCGCTGCGGCGCGACTATCTCGACCAGCGTGAGTTCGAGCAGTTAATGTCTCGGATCGGCGCCACGCCGCAAACCACGCTCGTCTTCTATGGCGACAAGAACAACTGGTGGGCGACCTACGCGTTTTGGGTCTTCCAGCTCTTCGGGCACGAAAACGCTCGCGTGATGGATGGTGGCCGCGTCAAGTGGCAAGCCGAGGGCCGGCCCATGACGCGTGAAGTGCCACAATACGAGCCGACCGACTACAAGGCGTTGCCGCGCGACGACCGCCACATCCGGGCCTTCCGCGATCAGGTCTACCAGCACGTTCAGGCGAGTCTGCCCCTGGTGGACGTGCGCAGTCCAGAAGAGTATCGCGGCGAGCGGCTGCACATGCCCGATTATCCAAATGAGGGCGCGCTGCGCGGCGGGCACATCCCCGGCGCGGTGAACGTTCCCTGGAGCAAAGCGGTCAACCCGGACGGAACGTTCAAATCCGCCGAGGAACTGCGCAGCATCTATGAAGAGGAGCAAGGGCTAAAGCCGGACGAGGAAATCATCACCTACTGTCGCATTGGCGAGCGCAGTAGCCACACCTGGTTTGTGCTGAAATACCTGCTGGGCTATGGCCGCGTGCGGAATTATGACGGAAGCTGGACCGAGTGGGGCAATCTGGTCAACGTCCCCATCGAACGGTAAATGACGCGCGATCGCGAGAGATTATGTCTGATTATCCGCACAAGCTAAACGAGATTCTGGCCGATTTTGACTTCGTGACGACGCGCACCGAACGCGCTGAGTTGTTGATCGATATCGCGAGCCGTTTCGAGCCGGTGCCGGAGCGGCTCGCGACGCCACCCTATGCGGCGGAGCATCGCGTCCCTTCCTGTGAGTCGGAAGCGTATGTCTGGTCCGAGCCGCAGCCGGATGGCACGCTCAAATTCTACTTCGCGGTCGAGAATCCGCAGGGGCTTTCGGCGCAGGCGATGGCCGTGATCCTTGACGAAGCGCTATCCGGCGCGCCGCTGGACCAAGTCACCGCCGTGACGCCCGATATCGTGCTAAAAATCTTCGGGAACGAGATTTCGATGGGTAAGGGGCAGGGCTTGATGGAGATGGTGCGCGCCGTGCAGCAGCACGCTAAGCGCGCCTAGCTGGGCATTCGTAGACTCTTTTTCGTGCGGGCCGATAGGATACAGCTACCGGTCCGCATTTCACTGCTAGAACCGGTTCCGCATCGTGTCATAGTAACCGGTGAGTTCGGCGTAGCCGTACCCGTTCGCGTCTCCGGTGATGCGCACTGCACCTTCCCAGTAAACGATCCCCTCGCGCAGTTCCTGGTCGGCCAGCAGTGGCTCCAACGCCAGCGTGAACGGCACCCCTTCGTCGGGCGTGACGCGGATTGTCCACCTAGCAGGGTAG
>CAZVCM010000270.1:0-5675 GCA_964626105.1 uncultured Thermoflexus sp. | reverse complement strand
TGAAGGCGCTGCTCGTTGAGCAGAACGACCTGACGACCGGCACATCCGGGCGCTATCACGGGTTGCTGCATTCCGGCGGGCGCTATGTTATCAGCGACTTCGACACCGCCGTTGAGTGCATCACCGAGAACACCATTCTGCGCCGCATCGCACCGTTCGCGATCGAAGACACCGGCGGGATGTTCGTTGCTACCTCGCAAGACCCAGAAGACTTCCCTGCGCGGTGGGCCGCTGCCTGCGCGAAAGCAGGCATCGCTGCCGAAAAGCTGACACCCGATCAAGCGCGCGCCATCGAGCCGGCTTTGACGCAAGACATCGCGGCGGCGTATCGCGTGCCGGATGCATCCTGCGACTCGTTCGACCTCAATCACGGCTTTATCACCGCGGCGCGCACCCTCGGTTCGGATGCGTGGATTTACCAGCGCGTGACCGGCTTCCTGCGCGATGGCGACGCGGTGGTTGGCGCGGAACTGGTCGATACGCGCACGGGTGAGCAGCGCCGCGTCCACGCCGCCTGCGTGCTGAACGCGACCGGCCCCTGGGCGGGCGTGGTCGCCGGGCTGCTGGGGCTGGATGTGATGATCCGTCTTGACCGCGGCTCGATGGTCGCGATGAACATTCGCTGGGTGAACACGATCATCAACCGGCTGCGCCCGCCTTCCGACGGCGACATCCTGGTGCCGGTCGGGACGGTGTGCGTGCTGGGCACAACCTCTATCCGCACTGAGGACCCGGCGGATAAGCACGTCGAGGTGTGGGAAGTCAGCAAAATTCTGCAGGAAGCCGACCCGGTTGTGCCGGGCGTCCGGCAGGGGCGCGCGCTCCGCGCATGGGCGGGGGTTCGCCCGCTCTACGAGCCGCCCGCCGAGCTGGCGCAGCTCGAAACCGGGCACGATGTCAGCCGCCGCTTCGCCGTGATCGACCACACCGAACGCGACGGCTTGCGCGGCTTTGTGACGGTGGTCGGCGGCAAGCTGACGACCTGTCGCATGATGGCTGAGCAGGCGGTCGATGTCGTCTGCCAGCAATTGGGTGTTAGCGCGCGCTGCACGACTGCAGACGAGCCGCTGCCAGTGCCTGAATCCTCGCCGCGCCACTATCACCAGTTGTCACATCGCGTCGACCGGCAGGAGCATGGCGCGCTGCCCGGCGCGCTGATCTGCGAGTGTGAGGTCGTCACGCAGCCGCAGCTTGAGGCGCACATCGCATCGTATGGCGATCAACCGGTCGCGCTGGACGACCTGCGACGAGATCTGCGCCTGGGCATGGGGCCGTGCCAGGCAGGCTTCTGCGGCTATCGCGCGGCGGCGATCTTGCAGGCGGCGCACCAGTCCACGCCAGAAGAGGCCACGCGCGCGCTCGGCGATTTTGTGAACGAGCGCTTCCGGGGCGTGCGGTCGCTGCTGTATGGCCACCAGCTTCGCCAGTTTACGCTGGACGAGCTGATTTACCGGCGTACGCTCGGTCTCGACGCGCTGCTGGACCTGGATCAACCGCAAGCTGAGGAAGTGCGTGATGCCGCCGAATAAATCCGTGCGAAACGGGCTTCAAGCGCACACGACCGTGCGCGAAGATGTCGATGTGATCGTGATCGGCGCGGGGCTGGCCGGGCTGATGGCCGCGGTGCACGCGGTCAACGCCGGGGCGCGCGTCCGCCTGATCGCGCAGGGCTGGGGCCAACAGATGGTTACGCCCGGTTGGCTCAGCGTCTGCGACCGCGCCGAGGACGATGTGATCGCCGAGGTGCGCGGCTATGCGGCGCTGCACCCGGAGCATCCTTACGGGCGGGCAGGCGATGACGCGATGGTCGCCGGACTGGAGAGCTTTCGCAGCGCAGCGGAAGCGGTCGGCTTGCCGTATGCCCAGCGCAAGAAAGACGGGCACAACATGCGCCTGATCACGCTGCTCGGCGGTGTCCAGCGCGCTATGATCGCGCCACGCGGTATCGCGGCGGGCGATCTGACGGACCATCACGGGCCGCTGCTGCTCGTCGGGTTTGCGGGCTGGCGTGATTTCTACGCCGAAATGACCGCCGCCAACCTGCGCCGCCAGGGGATCGACGCGCGCGCGCTCGCGGTTGAGCTGCCCGATCAGGATCGCTGGTGGGACCTCTGGCCGGGCGATCTGGCGCGCCATTTCGACGCTGCGCCGTTCCGCGAGATGATCGCGCGGCAGGTTGCGCCGCATGTCGCGGGCGTGGCGCGTGTTGGCTTTCCGGCGGTGTTGGGTATGGCCGAGCACCCGCATGTGCTGGACGACCTCGCCCGGCAGATCGGGCGCCCGGTGTTTGAGATTCCGACGCTGCCCGCCAGCACTGCGGGCGTGCGCCTGACCGACCGGCTGCGCCGCTGGCTGCTGCGCCAGGGCGCGCGCGTGCAGATCGTGCATCCGGTCGTGCGCGGCGTGGTCGAGGGGCGGCGCTGCACAGGCGTCGAGGTTGCGTCGCTCGGGCATCCGACGCTGTTCCGCGCCGATCAATTCATCCTGGCGACGGGCGGCGTGTACAATGGCGGCATCCAGACGGACGAATCGGGTCGCGTCTGGGAGCCGCTGTTCGACCTGCCGGTCGTCACGCCGGAAGTCGAAAGCCGCGCGGACTGGTATCACGACACGCTGCTGATCGAGCGCGGCCACCCGATCCACCGCCAGACCGGCCTGCGCGTCAGCACCGATCTGCTGCCACTGGACGCGGCAGGCGAGCCGGTGTTGGATAACGTCTATGTCGCCGGTCAGCTACTGGCCGGGTTCAACCCGCTGACGGATGGCTGCGCCGAGGGGATCGCCCTGGCGACAGCCTATAAAGCCGTGCACACGGCCCTTGAGCTGGACGCCTGATGAATGAGACAAACGCTGTTATGAGCGACCATTCGCTGAGTTTAATTGAACTCACGCCATTCACCGCCGATCACTGCATTAAGTGCAACATCTGCACATCCGCCTGCCCGTACGCGAAGGTCACGCCGCTGTTCCCCGGCCCGAAGGTAGTCGGGCCGCAGTGGCAGCGCCTGCGCGATCCAGATGCTGACTCGCCCGATCACTCGCTGGATTATTGCTCAAGCTGCGGCATCTGCACGCTGGTCTGCCCGCACGGCGTCAAGGTGATGGAGATCAACACGCAGGCCAAGGCCAAGATGGTCGAGACGCACGGGCTCTCACCTCGCAACTGGTTCCTGGCGCGTAACGAGCGCTGGGGCCGCTGGGGGACGCCGTTCGCGCCGCTGACGAACTTCGCGCTGCGCAACCGGCTGATGCGCTGGGCAGCGGAGAAAGTGCTCGGCGTGTCGCGCCGCGCGCCGATGCCGGGCTGGGCCGGGTACACTTTCCGCGGTTGGTGGAAGAAGCAGCTCCGCGATCACCCACGCCCGGAGCCGGTGTCCGACGCGGACCGGGTAGTGTACTTCCACGGCTGCTCGACCAACACCTACGAGCCGCATATCGGCAAGCTGGCGATCGCGGTGCTGGAGCATATCGGGCTGCATGTGGAAGTGCCGGAGCAGGGCTGCTGCGGCCTCCCCGCGCAGTCGAATGGCGATTTCAAGGGCGCGCGGAACTATGCGCGCCACAACATCGATCATCTGAGCGACTATGCGCGGCGCGGCATTCCGATCGTGGGTACATCGGCAAGCTGCATGACCGCCATCAAGGGCGACTATCAGCACGTGCTCGGCCTCGAAGACGACGACGCGCTGCTGGTGGCCTCGCAGACGTATGATTTCATGGAGTTCCTCTGGAAGCTGCACCAGGAAGGCCGCCTGCCGCTGGACTTCCGTCCGATCAACCAGGAACTGCCCTACCACGCACCGTGCCAGCTTAAGGCGCACGGCTTCGGACGGCCCGCGATGGACGTGCTGTCGCTGATCCCGGGCCTCAAGCTGTGGGAGATCGATGCGGACTGCTGCGGCATCGCCGGAACGTACGGCTTCAAGGTGGAGAAGCGCGAGATTTCTGAGGCGGTCGGCTGGCCGATCGCGCAGCAGGTGCACGAAGCGGGCGCCGAGGTTGTCGTGTGCGACACCGAAACGTGCCGCTGGCAGATCCAGGCGCTGACGGGCGGCAAGTCGATCCACCCGGTCGAGCTGCTGGCGGAAGCCTACGGTATCTCAGTGGAGAACTATCGCCCGCCTGTGCAGGCAGAGCGCCGCCGCGCGCCGGCCCAGACTACCCCGGGCTGGTAAACGCAGTCATGAGCGGTGAGCGATTGGTATGTCGTTGCTCACCGCTTTTTGTTTCACCGCATAAAGATTTACGTCGCAACTTAGTTTTGAAAGGAAGAGCATATGCAGCATCAGACGTTTGGCGCTCCGGCGGCGCCTGCCCGGCGCACCGCTGCTTCCTTCGGATATTACGTCGCCATCCTCACTGCCGCGCTGACCCTGTTCACCTTCGTGATCGCGTTTCTGACGCCACCGCTGTCCGGCCCGAACTGCATCGCCGACACGTGCTATGAATACCCGTTTGCCGACATCGCCTCACGCTTTCCGAGGGACTATTGGTGGATGTACCCGGCCATGCTGCTGGCGCTGCTCTACCTGGCGCTGATGGCCTGCATCCATCACTACGCGGACGAAGGTCGGAAGCTTTTCAGCCAGATCGGCCTGGCGTTCGCGGTGATTGCAGCGGGGATACTCGTCGTCACCTATTTCGTTCAGGTTTCGGTGATTCCGCCCAGCCTTGAGAATGGCGAGACTGACGGAATCGCGCTGCTGACACAGTTCAACCCACACGGGCTGTTCATCGCGCTGGAAGAGATCGCTTACCTGATGATGGCCGCGTCGTTCCTGTTGGTCGCGCCTGTATTTTGGGGTGCGAACCGCGTGGAAAGAGCGCTTCGCTGGCTGTTCGTGCTTAGTTTTGTGCTGGCGCTCGTCGCGCTGGTTGGTATGACGATCGCGTATGGTATCGAGCGCGAATACCGGTTCGAGATCGCTGTGATCTCGATCGACTGGATCGTGCTGATCGTCGCCGGGATTCTGCTGGCTGCTGTCTTCTGGCGGGCGCGGACTGCCAATTAGCGGGCTTGCCGCAAGCAAGAGCCAGCTGCTGCGTAGTGGCCGGACTGTGCGCGTATCACGCCATTGTTTGCGGTGTGGCCTCTCTAGCGCTTGCCGTCTTTCGCTTTCTGCGCGATCTCCGGCGTCAGCATCCAGCGCACAGACCACGCGCCATGATCGTACTCAAAGCAGGCGGTCGCGGCGGTCGTGAACCACAGCGGGCGGTGGCCGCGCTCGCCGGTCAGCAGCGCGCTGGCGAGGTCTTCCATGAACGGGTTGTGCCCGACCAGCATCACCGGCGCTTCTTCCAGGTGCAATTCGCGCGCCAGCGGCTCGACTGGGTCCGCATAATGCAGCCCGGCAACCGCGATCACGCCGCCCGGCGGGTTGAGCGCGCGCCCGAGGATTTCGGCGGTTTGCTCGGCGCGGACAAGCCCGCTGTGCCGGATCTGCTGCACGCTGAGGCCCGCCTTCGCCATGCGCCGCGCGATCCGCTCGGTATCCGCTTTGCCGCGATCGGTCAGCGGGCGGTCGGCGTCGTGAGCGTAGCCGCCGCGCGCTGCTTTGCCATGCCGCACAAGATACACGCGCATCACCACCTCCTCTATTTGGCGCTTACCACAGGTCTAGCTCGCCGGGCGGGTTCTGCACCGCTTCCCAGAACTCGTCGAGCGTCAGCGGCGT
>CAZVCM010000269.1:0-5682 GCA_964626105.1 uncultured Thermoflexus sp. | reverse complement strand
CTGCGCGACAATCCGTCGGTTGAGCAGGTCCGCCGCACGCAGCGCCCACTTGTAGCGCGGGACGTGCTGGCCGATCCGCGTTTCGAGCTTGACCGCCCGGTGCTGACGCAGCGCGGCACGCGGGCGATGATGGTCATCCCGCTGATCGTAGGCGACGAGGTGATTGGCTCGATCGGGCTGGATTTCACCGCCCCGCGTGACTTCACCGAAGCGGAGATCGAGCTGGCCGGGACAATCGCCAGCCAGGTATCGCTCGCGCTGGATAAGGCCCACCTGCTGCGCGAGGCCGAACAGCGCGCCGGCGAGTTGAATCAGCAGGCGCAGCGGCTGGCGTTCCTGAACCGGCTGTCCGCCAAGCTGGCGGAGACGCTCGACTCTGAAGAACTCTACCGCATCGTGCTGACTGAGTTGCAGACCGCAATCGGTGCGCAGTATGGCGGCCTGATGCTGATCCAGGACGAGGGGACGATTTCGCGCCTGGTGCTCAGCACGCACCCGCTTGACGTGGATGCGCCTGCCGATATCACCGTCCCGGTGCAGGGGAACCCGATTGCGGAGTACGTGATCGGCACGCAGCAGCCGTTTGTCGCGGAAGACCTGCTCAACGACCCGCGCTTCGAGCCGATGTGGGACGTGCAGGAAGCGCGCGATGTGCGTGCGATGCTGATCGTCCCGGTGATCATGGGCGGTCGGGTAATTGGCACGATCGGGCTGGACTCGAACGTGCCGCGTCCCTTCACCGAAGCCGAAATCGAGCTTGCGATGACCGCCGCGAACCAGGCGGCGATCGCGATCGAAAAAGCGCGCTTGTTTGGCGAGGCGCAGCGCCGCGCCCAGACGCTCGACGAGCAGGCCCAGCGGCTGGCGCTGGTGAATCGTGTCGCGACGCGGCTGGCGGCAACGCTCGACCCGCAAGAACTGTACCGTATCGTGCTCTCCGAGCTGGCCGAGGCGTTGGACGTGCCGCTCGGCGGTCTGGTGCTATTCGAGAGCGAGACGACGGGGCGGCTGGTGCTCAGTTATCCCTTTGACGAGCCCACGCCCGACCTCACCCTGCAACTGGCCGATAACCTATCGATCACGCGCGTGCGCGAGACCCATGGCCCGGTGGTCTCTGCCGACGTGCTCAGCGACCCGCTGTTTGAGGCGGTGTGGCCTGTGCTGCGCCAGCGTGGCACGCAGGCGCTTATGATTGTGCCGTTGTTGGTCGGCGACACTGTCATCGGGACGATTGGCCTGGACTCGGACGTGCGGCGCGAGTTTACCGACGCCGAGATCGAACTGGTGCAGACGATCGCGGGGCAGGCGTCGCTGGCGGTCGAGAAGGCGCGCCTCTATGTCGAGACGCTCGGCCTGACGATCTTCAATCAGGCGGTGGTCGAGTCGATCCGCCAGGGGATCGTCGTGCTGGATCGCGATCTACGAGTGCGCCGTGTGAACGGCTATATGCGCGAGCATTACGGGTGGTCCGAGGATGCGGTGACGCAATCGCTGTTCGAGTACCGGCCTGATTACGCTAATTTCCTGCGCCAGCCGATCGCGG
Source organism: uncultured Thermoflexus sp. (assembly GCA_964626105.1). Taxonomy (GTDB): domain Bacteria; phylum Chloroflexota; class Anaerolineae; order Aggregatilineales; family Aggregatilineaceae; genus DYGX01. Next base: position 4,139 of record CAZVCM010000269.1, on the reverse strand, counting down.
TCGCGCTGGAGCGCGGCGAGCCGCAAGCCCAGTTTGAGATCGAGCGTGGCGGCGCGAACGGGGACCGCTCGATCCGCAACTATTACGTCTACCCGATGCAGGAAGGCGCCACGGTGACCGGCATCGTGCTGCTGGTCGAGGACATCACCGAGCGCGCCCTGCTCGAAGCGGACCTCAGCACCCGCGCGATGCAGATGGCGGCGCTGTCTGAGGTGTCCAGCCAGATCACCTCGACGCTCGAAGCCGATCAGGTCGTCGGGCTGATCCTTGACGCGCTCGACCGCGTGATCCCGTACGACGGCGTGTCGCTGTGGCTGCGCTCGCCGGAGCGCGAAGAACTAGCGATTGTGGCGGCGCGCGGCTATCGCGATCCGGACTCGCCGGACGCGGATGAGCTGGTCGGGCTGCGGGTGGAGATCGCGTATAGCCCGCTGTTCCGCGAGATGGCGGATCGCGCCGAGGTGATCAACGCCGGAGACGTTAGCGCGGGGGATGAGCGCTTCCCCTATGGCGGCGCGGCGGTGTACAAGAACTGGCTAGGCGCGCCGCTGATCAGCAAGGGGCGCGTGGTCGGCGTGCTGACGCTCGAAAAGCGCGAGCCGCATTATTACACCCCGCTCCACGAGCAGCTTGCGCTGACGTTCGCCAGCCAGGCGGCGGTCGCGCTGGACAACGCGCAGTTGTTCGAGGAGACGCGCGCTCGTGCTGTCGCGCTCGACGAGCAGGCGCAGCGGCTGGCGCTGCTTAACCGCGTATCGCTGGCGCTGGCGCAGTCGCTCGATATGGAGAACATCCTTGAGATCGCGCTGCGCGAAACGGCGATCGCGCTCGATATCCACGAAGGCTCTGCCATGCAGATCGAGCATCCGGCGCAGGTTGGCCGCGTGGTGGTCGATTATCCGCGTGGTGACCTGCCGCCCGACAAAGTCTTCGAGCTGGCTGGCAGCGCGGTCTTCGAGCGCGTTCGCGACAGTCTGATCCCGCTGGTGATCGAAAACGTCGCAGCGGACCCGCACCGCGATGAATTGCGGGCGATGATGCGCCGGGATGATATTTCAAGCACGATGCTGGTCCCGCTGGTGATCGGTGGGATCGTGATTGGCATCCTGCGGCTGGATTCGGTCGAGGCGCGGCAGTTCTCGCTGATGCAGATCGAGCTGGCGCAGACGATCGCCAGCCAGGCCGCGATTGCGGTGCAAAACGCCTCGCTATTTGAGCAGTCGGCGGTCCGCACGCGCGAGCTTGAGACGCTGTTCGAGTCAGCGCAGGCGACGGCGATGACGCTCGATCTGAATGACGTCGCGCGGCGTGTGGCGGAGCAGGTTGTCGCCGCGCTGCGGGCAGATGCCGCTGCCGTGTTCCTGTGGGACGACGTGGGGAACCGGTTGACGCTGCATGGCGCGGTTCGCAGCAATCCGGACGGCGCGCTGTTGGACAAGTTGGGCGAGCACTGGAACGTGGTGGACTATCCGCTACGCGAGCGCGCGCTGAACGAGCGGCGGCTGATCCTCGCCCGCGATGAGGATGACGACCTCGCGCCTGCCGAAGCGGCGATCTTCGCGGCGCATGGCGCGGTGGGGCGCTTGTTGCTGCCGCTGGTGCTGAACGAAGTGTCCATCGGGCTGGTCGAGGTCGAGACGCTCGATCCGAAGCGGTTCTTCAAATCCGAAGAGTTACGTCTGGCGCGGACGCTCGCCAGCCAGGCTGCGATTGCGATTGAGAACGCGCGCCTGCAAACCGAGACGCGCCGCACCGTCGAAGAGCTGTACGTGATCAACGACCTGTCGGCGGCGCTGTCATCCGCGACGAGTCTGGACGCGCTGCTGGCCGTGCTGGATACCCAGCTTCCGGGGTTGACCGAGGCTGAGGCGATCTATGTTGCGCTGATCGATCCAGAAAGCGAGCTGGTCACGTTCCCTCTGGCGACGGCGAACGGTGAGGCCCTGGAACTGCCGTCCCGCCCGCTAGCCAGCGACGAATTCTCGACTATCATCCGCCGCCAGTCACCGTTGTTGCTGGTCGGCGATAATGTTGACGCGGTGCGGCGCAACCTGGGGATCGAGACGATCCTGCCGCCGGAAGCGCAGAGCTTCGTCGGCGTGCCACTGTTCGCAGGCGAGCAGGTAATTGGCGCGCTGGCCGTGCGCGATGACGACGATCCGCTGGCGTTCAGCAGCGCGGATCAGCGCCTGCTGACCACGGTCGGCTCGCAGTTGGGCGTCGCAATCCAGAGCACGCGCTTGCTGCAGCAAACGCGCGATCTCGCTGAAGACCTGGAGCAGCGCGTCGAGGAGCGTACAGCGGAACTTGAGCAAGAGCGCCAGCAGCTTTCGACGCTGTACCAGATCACGACCGAGCTGGCGACCAGCCTGGACGTCGACCGCCTGCTCAACCGCGCGCTGGAAATGGTTGCCGAAGCGACGGGCGCGAGCCGCGCCGTAATCTACACGCTGAACACAGCCGCTGACCGGCTTACCCGCCGCGCGGAGATCGGTGGGCCAGCTGCCGAGATTGAGGGACGCCCTCTCTCGTTGGGGCTGCACGAGGGGCTGGCGGGCTGGGCGGTTCAGCAACGCCAGAACGTGATCGTCGAAAACGTGCAGCAGGACCCGCGCTGGCTCCGCCTGAGCAGCGAAGATGACACCCCGCGCTCGGCGCTGGCGGCGCTGATCAACGCCGCCGAGGAAGTGCTCGGCGTGATGATGCTGGTCAGTGAGAAAGTGGGCGCCTTTACGCCGGAGCATCTGCGGCTGGTGGATGCCTCGACCAACCAGATCGCCAACGCGATGAACAACGCGGAGCTCTACAGCCTGATCCGCGATCAGGCCGAGCGCCTGGGCGTGATGCTGCGCCAGGAGCAGGTTGAAGCGACCAAGAGCAGCGCCATCCTCGACTCGGTGGCAGACGGCGTGATGGTCGCCGACGAGCACGGGCAGGTGATTGGCTTCAACTCGACTGCAGAACGTATCCTGAACATCCCGGCGAGCCAGGTAATGGGCCGCCCGACCTCGGTTGTCGCGGGGTTGTACGGCAGCGGCGGCGGTTGGCTGGAAACGGTCGATCGCTGGCGCGCGCAGCCGTCTGACTACCGGCCCGGCGAGTTCCTGGAAGATCGCCTGTCGCTTGAAGACGAGCGCGTAATCAGCGTGCGCGTCTCACCCGTGTACCTGGGCGACCAGTTCCTGGGGACGGTGTCGGTCTTCCGCGATATCACGAGCGATGTCGAGGTTGACCGGCTCAAGAGCGAGTTCGTCGCCACGGTGTCGCATGAGCTTCGCACGCCAATGACCTCGATCAAGGGTTACGCGGACCTGTTGCTTGGCGGCATGGCGGGCGATATCTCCGAGCAGCAGCAGTATTTCCTGGAAGTCATCAAGCAGAACACCGACCGCCTCAGCATCCTGGTGAACGATCTGCTGGACATCTCGCGTATCGACCAGCAGCGCGTTGTGCTGGAACTGGGCGACGTCTCTGTGCGCGAGGTGCTGGACAGCACGCTGGCGCACCTGCGCGAGCGCAGCGAAGACGAAAAGCGCGAAATGACGCTGGCGCTTGATCTGCCGGCAGACGCTAATCTGAGCGTGTGGGGTGACGCCGAAAAAATCACACAGATCCTGGTGAACCTGGCGGACAATGCGTTCAACTACACGCTGCCGGGCGGCGCGATTACACTTGGCGCGCGCCCGGGGGCGGACGCTGGCTCCGTCATTCTGAGCGTGGCCGATACCGGGATCGGCATCCCGCCCGAAGTTGGCGAGCGGATTTACGAGCGCTTCTTCCGGGGCGACGAGGCGCAGGAACTGGTGATGGATACGCCGGGGACCGGGCTGGGGCTGTCGATCGTGCGCGAGTTCGTGGCGATCCAGCACGGGCGCATCTGGTTTGAGAGCGAGCCGGGCCAGGGCACGACCTTCTATGTCGAGCTGCCGGTTTTGAGCGGCGCGCAGGTCGCTGGCGCGATTGAGAGCGATGTCGAGGCCACCCCGCTGAGCAGGGAGTAAGCAGAAGCACGCATGGCGAAAATACTCATTGCAGAAGACGAGCGAGACATCCGCGATTTGATTGAGTTCACGCTGAAGTACGCGGGGCACGAGGTATTCAAAGCGAGGAACGGCGCTGAGGCGGTCGAGATGGCCCCA
>CAZVCM010000268.1:0-5700 GCA_964626105.1 uncultured Thermoflexus sp. | reverse complement strand
TCATCGTCGGGCAGTTGACCGGCGACCTGCTGCTCTCGTTCATTCCAACGGACGCGCAGGTGGCGCAGGGCGAGCGCGTGGTCACCAGCGGCCTGGGGCAGAACTTCCCAGCGGACCTGCTGGTCGGGCAGGTGATGAGCGTCGCGCTGGACGAGCGTGGCATGTACCAGGAAGCGCGCGTGCGCAGCTTGGTCGATTTTGGCAGGCTGGAGATCGTGCAGGTGATCACGAACTTTGAACCGGTCGATCTCTCCGTCTTTGAGCAGCAAGCGGCGCCGTAATGCGAGCATGGCGCTTCCGGTTCGACCCGTCAGGGCGGCGTGATGGCTAATTACATCGGCATCCCGATTCTGCTGCTGGCGGCGGTGATCAACGCGACCGTGATGCCAGAGTTGCGCCTGGGGAACGGCACGGCGGACCTTGTCTTCCTGTTGGTGATCTCCTGGGCGTTGCTGGCGGATGTCCGCGACGCGATGCTGTGGGCGGTGATCGGCGGCATGCTGCAAGACCTGCTCTCGATCGCGCCGCTGGGCACGTCCGCGCTGGGGCTTGTGATCGTCGCATTCGCGGCGGATGCGGTGTTTGGGACTGTCTCGCGCGGGAATCTGCTGGTGCCGGTGCTGGTCACAATAGTAGGGACAGGCGTGTACCAGATGATCACGCTGCTCCTGTTGCGAGGGTTAGGCCTATCTGCGGTGAGCATCGGGCAGGGGCTTGTGTATGTGACGCTGCCGGCAACGATCATGAATGTGCTGCTGATCTTGCCGATCTATCGCCTGATGGGCGCGGTGCATCGCCGGGCATTTCCCATCCGCGCGCGGATCGAATGAGCGCGGCAGCGCGTGACAGTTCGATGATGACGTTGGGTGTATCGTTAGTGGTGTGGTAGATAGCTATGAACCAAATGGGTGATCGGCGCTTGCTGCCCTTCCAGGGGTGGCGGCTTGGGCTGTTTCGAGCAGTAGTGCTCTTTTCGCTGCTGGTGCTGGTGATGCGCACTGGCGAGCTTCAGTTTGGGCGGCGCGAGCAGTTCGTGCGGGACGCTGAGGAAAACCGGCTGCAACTGGTGCTGGTTCCCGCACCGCGCGGGCAAATCTACGACCGCAATATGACGCCGCTGGCGCAGAACGACCCCGCCTACAACGTAACCGTCACCCCCGCGCAGCTTCCCGACGATCCCGAGCAGGTCTTGGCAATTTATAACCGGTTGTCCGCATTGGTGGATGTGCCTGCGACGCGCGCCGCCGCCGACGCCGCCGGACGGACTTTCGACCGCAGCATTGAAGAGCTGGTGCTTGAGGGCCAGGGTATCGCCCCGTACCGCGAAGTGGTCGTCGCGCAGGACATCGACCGTGAGACCGCATTTCGCATCATGGAAGAAGCGCAGATTCTACCGGGCGTGGATGTCTTCGATGCTTCGGTGCGCGAGTACCCGACCGGCGCGTTGACAGCGCACATTGTCGGCTACCTCGGCCCGATCGGCCCCGATGAAGAGCTACGCCTGCGCGAGCTTGGGTACAACCCCGCGTTTGACCGCATTGGCTACGCCGGTGTTGAGGCGTATTTCGAAGAAGAATTGGCCGGGCGGCGCGGCACGCAAACCTGGCTGATCGACGTCGCCGGCCAGCCGCTGCAGATGGTCGACGACGAGTCGTTTGTGCCGGGTATGAGTTTGCAGTTGACGCTCGATGTCGAGCTCCAGACCGCCGCGCAGGAAGCTTTGACCCGCCGGATCAACCTCATCAACGCCGAAGAAGGGCGTGTCGTCACCCAGCAGGGCGTCGTGATCGCGATCGACCCGCGCAACGGCGAAATCCTCGCGATGGTGAGCTGGCCGAGCTACGACAACACGCGCTTCGCCCGCGCGATCGATGGTGAGTATTACTTCCAGCAGTTCGACGACCCGCTGCGTCCGCTGGTCAACCACGCGATCAGCGCGCTCTATCCGCCTGGCTCCGTCTGGAAAATGATCACCTCGGTGGGCGTGGTCGAAGAAGGCGTGATCGCACCAACCTCGCGCCTGTTCGACCCTGGCACGCTGGTGCTGCCCAACGCGTTCGCGCCACGAGACGAGTCTCGCGGTCAGACGTTCGTGTGCTGGGACCGGAACGGGCATGGTGAGGTCGATCTGCTGAAGGCGATCGCACAAAGTTGCGACGTGTACTACTACCAGGTGGGGGGCGGCAATCCCAACGTCTCTCCGGCGGTGTTGCGACCAGGCGGCCTGGGCGAAGCCGACCTGTACCGCTGGGCGACGGCGTTTGGGATCGGGTCCGCGCTGGGTGTAGAGCTGCCGGGCGAGTTGGCGGGCCGGATGCCTGAACGCGAGTGGAAGCGCCGTAACTATGGCGAGAGCTGGTCGACCGGCGACACCTATAACGCGGCGTTTGGGCAAGGGTATGTCACGACCACGCCGCTGCAACTGCTGGTGTCGATCGTGCCGCTGATCAATGGGGGAAACGTCTACCAGCCGCGCATCGCGCGCAATCTGCAAGACGCAAACGGGAACATCTTGGAGCAGTTCGAGCCGGAAGTGATCCGCACGCTCGCCATGCCACAAGGTGATGCGTTGCCGGTGCTGCTCTTGCAGGAAGACATGCTGTTGCACGGCGAAAACAGCCTCGCGTGCCGCTGCGAGCCAGACAGCGATTACTACGACGAGGAATACTGTAACAGCGTCGATCTGAGCAACTATACCGCGCAGTTCGACCGCGATCCGAACCTGGACGATGACATCACCGACATCGTCCGCTATCGCGTGCATATCCCCGATGGCTATAGCTTCCGGTCGGGCGTGTGCGACCTGCTTGAGCAAGAAGGCGTCCAGCGCACGAAGCACTACATCCCGCCTTTCGCCACGTCGGACACGCTCGCGCTCATGCAGCAAGGGATGCGCCTCGCCGTGACTGAGGGGACGGCATCCCGCGCAGCGCTGCCCTACGTGAACGTCGGCGCCAAGACCGGCACAGCCGAGTACTGCGACGATATCGCGAATTCGCTGGGCCTGTGCCGCCCTGGCCAGTGGCCCGCGCACGCGTGGATGATCGGATACGCGCCCTACGAAGCGCCCGAGGTTTTGGTGATTGCGTTTGTTTACAACGGCGGCGAGGGGTCGCTGGTCGCCGGTCCGATCGTCAATGAGGTGCTGGACGCGTACTTCCAGATCAAGAGTCAGCGTGCGGCGGCGGTGAACTGAGCGCCAACTGTCAGGTGTGACTTCCGCGTGAACGCGCGCTTGCACTCGCCTAGCACGGTGCGCGAAAATGAGTATAGTTGGGAATGTGAAGCGGCGGGTTGCGCGCTCGAAGGGGCGCGGCCCGGTTGTCGGTATTGCAGAAGGGATGCGGCCGCTCGCGGCATGGACGACTCCATTACGCTCAAAGGAATCAAACAAGGACTGTTGGTCACCGTCAAGCCCGATGGACGGTGGTCTGACATGACAGCCCGCTTGATGGCGATGATCGATGCGCAGAGCGCGTTTTTTCGGGGTGCGCAGATCGCGGTCGCGGTGGGCCCGCGCGAGGTACGCCGCCACGAGCTGGCGAATTTGGTGAAGCTGCTCGATAAACGCGATGTGATCCTGCTGGCGGTGCTAGGTGACAGCGCGGCGACGATTGGCTCCGCGCGCAAGCTAGGGTTGAAGACCGCGCTCTCCGAGTTGGAGATGGAGCCGCCCGCCGAGGAATTCGAGGCGTTGCCCGATATGCCGCCGCCGATCGACCCTGAGGAGCACGGGACCGACGGGGTACTGATCAAGCGGACGCTGCGCAACGGGCGGATCGTCCACAGCGATGGGCATGTGGTCGTGTTGGGGGATGTCAACGCGGGCGCGGTGATCGTCGCGCGCGGTGATGTGATCGTCTGGGGACGGCTGCGCGGGACGGTGCACGCGGGCGCGGGCGGCGATGAGTCTGCCGTGGTGTGCGCGCTCAATCTGACGCCAACGCAACTTCGGATCGCGAGCTACATCACCATCTCGCCTGAAGAGGGCCGCCAGAAGCCGCGCCCGGAGAAGGCGTTGGTGCGCAATGGCCGGATCGAGGCTGAGGCGTGGGAAGCCTGATCTGAGCCGGTAATGACCAACGGGTGATTGGCAACTGGCGTTGAACCGTTTTACTGTCTAATTAGCAAGCGCGCTGGCACGCTCGCCGGCGATTGTGGGGCGCGCGAAAGGTCTGGGGGGGTATGGCTGCGCGAGTAATTACGATTACCTCAGGGAAGGGGGGTGTCGGCAAGACGACCGCCACCGCCAATGTGGCTGTTGCGCTCGCCAGCCTGGGCAAGAAAGTCGTCTGCATTGACGCCGATATCGGTCTGCGCAATCTGGACGTCGTCATGGGCCTCGAAAACCGGATTGTTTATGATCTGGTCGACGTGGTCGAGGGGCGCTGCAAGCTGCGCCAGGCGATGGTCAAAGATAAGCGCGTGCCGGACCTGTATCTGCTCCCTGCCGCGCAAACCCGCGACAAGACTGCTGTCAGCCCGCAGGACATGGTTGCGCTGACCAACCAATTGCGCGTGGACTATGAGTACATCCTGATTGACAGCCCCGCCGGGATCGAATGGGGCTTCCGCAACGCGCTGGCGCCCGCCGACGAGGTGATCGTCGTGACAAACCCCGAGGTGTCTGCGGTGCGCGACGCCGACCGCATTATCGGCCTGATCGAAGCCGATCAGCGTCACGTTCCGACCAGCCTGATCCTGAACCGGATCAAACTGGACATGATTCGCCGGGGCGACATGCTTTCTGTGAATGATGTGCTTGAAATTCTGTCTACGCGCTTGCTGGGTGTGATCCCCGAGGACGAGTATATTCTGATCTCGTCCAACCGGGGCGCGCCGCTGGCGCTCGACGAGCGGCATACCCCCGCGGGAGATGCGTTTATGAACGTCGCGCGGCGCCTGATGGGCGAGAAGATCCCGCTGCTTGAGCTTGAACGCAAGGACGGCTTTTTCCGGCGGCTGCTGCATTTAATCCGGCCTTCTAACAACGCGCCTTAGTGAAAGGCGAGGGGCAACCTAATGTCTTCGTTCTGGGATCGACTGCGAGGGCGGCACGACACGACCAGCGCGGACACAGCCCGCGACCGTCTCAAACTGGTCCTGGTCAGTGATCGGAGCGACATCTCGCCCGAAAAACTGGCGCAGCTACAGAACGAGATCATCGAGGTGATCAAACGCTACCTTGAGGTGGACGACGCGCACGTCCACATCAAGCTTGAACAGCGCGCCCGCGAGAATTACCTCGTCGCGGATATCCCCCTCGCGCGAGACACCAGCTATGGGATGCTGCCGATTCTCGACACGCCGCCGGAGCTGGAGGCTGACCAAACCGAGTCAGAAGCCGAGGCGGACGTTAAGGCTGAAGCCGCGCCTGAGCCGGAGCCTGAGGAACCCACCAAAGCGACGAAGCCGCGCAAGCCCCGCGCCGCGTCATCTTCGACGCGCAAGCGCAGCCCGCGCAAGAAGAAATCACCCCCCGAGGCCGACCCCGAGGCGGACGCAGACCCGCCATCGGATTGATCGCCCCCTCATCATGGATTCCGCGCGCAGCCTGATCGCTGCGCGTTTGTGTTTTGGCGCTGTTCATGCGCGGCTGCTCGGGCTGGCGAACGTGGCAGGCGGCGCTATAATGGGCCGCGTTCCCGCCTTGTGTTGGTTGAGTGAGTGACAGCGGTATGCAGTCTCGGGTTTCGATTT
>CAZVCM010000267.1:3358-5781 GCA_964626105.1 uncultured Thermoflexus sp. | reverse complement strand
CCGGCTGCTCGCGCGCCTGATCGACGATGAACTCGCCGCGCCCGCTGCCCAGTTCGAGCGTCAGCGGCGCCTCGCGATCGAACAATGACCGCGCAGTCAGCGGCGGCAACGTATCACCCCGGTGATAGAGGTCTTCGCTGGCGTACACCCGCACGTAACGGGCGAGCGCTTCGGGGCGCGGCTCTTTGACACGGAAACGCTGGAGTTTCAGACGCGGCATGGCAGGATGGGTTTAGCGTTGATCGGCGCCAGGGTGCAACGGCTGGATGTCCGTCGCGGCGTGACGGCGAGTTGGGCGGCTCGCGGCGTGGGCGCGATAGCGCTCAAGACTGGCCGAATCGATGGGCGATAGCCCGTGCCGCGTGCAGAAGCGATCGTAGTTATTGAGGTGTGGCGAGGCGGTCTCGACTTCCAGCCGGAAAACGCGCGCGATCACGCTGCGCTCCAGGATATCGGTGCGCTCCCACGCGGCGTAGACCGGCGCGCGGTCGTAGGGAATGGCGCGGAAGTCTGCGGTCCACGCGCCGCCTGATGACTCCAGCGCCAGATACTGCGCCGCCGGGTTGCCGTTGAACGGGAAGCCGACCGAGCCGCAGTTCAGCGCCCAGTGCGCGTCAAGCTCGCGGCTGTAGGGCCGGTGCGTGTGCGCGCCCACCACAATCGGCTCGCTGGCGGCGCAGACCCCCTCGCGCAGATCGTCGTCGGACATCCAGAAGCCGATGCCATCGTTGAGCGCGCGCAAGCTGCCATGCAGCACGCGGATCGCGGGCAAGCCCGGCAGCGCGATCACGTGTGCGTGCGGCAGCGCGGCAATGTATGCCAATTCTTCGTCGTTCAGATCTTCGGCGACGCGCGCCGCCGGAAGCCACCAGCCTTCCTCACCGTCCGGCGTGGGTAACTCGCCTTCGGCCAGCTTCAGGACGTATTCTTCGTGGTTGCCGAACAGCACCGTCCAGCCGGTTGAGCGGATGAATTGCAGGCATTCTTTGCTCTGCGGCCCGCGATTGATCACATCTCCCGCGACGATCACGATGTCCGGGGCGAGGCGCGCGATATCCGTCTGCACCGCTTCGAGCGATGCCAAGTTGCCGTGGATATCGGCCAGGATGGCGACGCGTGGCATAGGACTTCTTTCCTATCAAGCACTGTGTTCTGAACCAAAGGGGAACCATTATGCCACACGATACGTCATAATCCTAGATGGTGGGGGCCGCTGATCGCGGACGCTCCTGCCAGACTCGACCGTATCGTAATTGGAGCAAAAGGAGTCTTCCATGCGTAACGCGATCTTGAGCATCACAATGCACCGGAATCAGTGGCTCGCGGCTGGCGTGCTAGGTGTCCTCGTGCTGGCGCTAGCGCTCGGCGGCACGGCCGCACCGGCGCACGCGCAGGATCCAGATGAGAGCCGGCGCACAATTGAGGTGACCGGCACCGGCACCGCAAGTGGGTCGCCAGACGTGGCGGTGATCCAGCTCGGGGTTCAGTTGTTTGAAACCGATCTCGGCGCTGCTGTCACGAACGCGAACGAGACAATGGACGCGGTGATCGCCGCGCTGGAGGAACAAGGTGTCGCGTCCGAGGATATCCGCACCAGCAACTTCAGCATCTACCAGGAATCGGGGATGCCGCAGCCGATGGATGCGGCGGGCACCTCTGAGACCCGCTACGTGGTGAACAACGTGGTTGAGGTGCGCGTGCGCGACCTCGAGCAGATCAGCAACGTGATCCAGGCGGCGCTGGATGCGGGCGCGAACAACGTCTATGGGCTGAACTTCGGGCTCGATGACGCCGACGCGCTGCAAGCCGAAGCGCGTACCCTGGCGGTAGAAGATGCGCGCGCCCGCGCTGAAGCGCTGGCCGACGCGTTCGGCCTGGCGGTGGGCGAGCCAGTCAGCATCCGCGAGGGCGGCATGGACCAGCCCAGCTTGCGCTCGTTCGATACCGCTATGGGGCTTGGCGGCGCCGGTCCGGTGATCAGCGAAGGGCAGTTGTCGGTCGCCATGCAGGTGACCGTGGTCTTCGAGCTGGTCCCAGCCTCGTAGCTCTATCCTGACGAACCGATTGGCGGGGCGGCTTGCAAGCCGCCCCGTTACGTTTTCTCCACCGTGTAGCAGCGATCCACTCTTGCCAAACGGCCCCGCGTGCGGTACGATACGCTCCGCTTAGCACCCCACCCAACCAGTCGGGTGCCTTTCCGCCCGCCAGCGGACTGCCCAAGACCGCCTGGCGCGCAAACCCATGGAAAGGAGATAACACTATCCATGAATCGTCCCTATGAATTGGGCTTCATTATCCCGAGCAGCGTCCAGGAAACTGAGACGCAAGGTGTCATCGACACGGTTCGCGGCTGGATCGAGAACCTCGAAGGCACAGTCACAAATGTGGACTACTGGGGCCGTCGTCGCCTTGCGTATCCGATC
>CAZVCM010000267.1:0-3348 GCA_964626105.1 uncultured Thermoflexus sp. | reverse complement strand
TGTTTCTGCATATGGAATTCGCGCCGAGCCGCCTCAACGAGTTGGAGAGCAGCCTGCATCTGAGCGATCAGGTGATCCGCCATCTGGTGATCCGGCTAGACGAGAAGTAACCAGACCTCCATCACGCACAAACCGCCACCCTTTACGCGAGTTGGTTTTAAGCGAGGAGCTGGAAGTCAATGGGCCGTGGACTGAATAAAGTCATGATTATCGGGTATCTCGGACGAGAGCCGGAGCTGCGGTACACCCCGAGCGGACGGCCTGTAGCCAGCTTCAGCGTTGCAACCAGCCGCACGTGGACCTCGTCGGAAGGCGAGCGCCGCGAAGAAACCGAGTGGTTTAATGTGGTGGCCTGGGGAAACCTGGCGGAGATCTGCAAATCACACCTGGCGAAAGGCCAGCAGGTATATGTCGAGGGCCGCTTGCAGACACGCGGCTGGGAAGATGAAAACGGGACGCGGCACTATCGGACTGAGCTGGTCGCCAACGAGATGATCCTGCTCGGAGAGCGCCGCGCCGGTGCGAGCGAGCTTGACACCGATTCCGTTTCAGACGACGACTATCCATTCTAACTGACGACATGACAACCGCGCTGCGTCTGGCGGCATCGCCGGGCCAGCCAAACACGAAGACCGTTTTCAGGAGGCATTTCGGTGAGCGAAAACGAAACCCCGCGCCGTCGCAGCGAAGAGCCGCGCCGTCGCGAAGACCCCCGGCGCCGCGCCGATAACTTTAGCGAGCAGGACGACCGCGACGAGCGCCAAGAACGCAGCAGTGGCGGTCGTGGTGGTGGCGGGCGCCGCCGCTCGATGCGCCGCAAGGAAGACTACTTCCACAGCAATAACGTCCCGATCAGCTACAAGGACGTCGATACGCTCCGCCGCTTCATCACCGATCGCGGGAAGATCCGCCCGCGCCGCCAAACCGGGCTGACGTCGAAGCACCAGCGGCAGCTCGCGCGGGAGATCAAGCGGGCGCGCTTCTTGGCGCTCTTGCCCTACACCGATCACTCACGCAGCTAGCCGGGGCCGCACATGCCAGCGTTGGCAAGTCATGCGCCCGCCTATGAGCGGCAGCGTTGACAGGACACCTGAGGGGGACGCGCTGCACCTGGCCGGCCCCCTTTTCCGGTGATGATCCTTCGGAGGAGATAAATCGTTTATGGCTAAGAAGAGTACGACCGGCGGCCCCCGCACCCGCCGGATTACCGAAGCGGATCTTCAGCGCCGGCGCGAATACCTGTCGCGCGCGGAGCGCGAGCGCATGTGGCAGCGCCGCGCCTTTATGACGATCGGTATCATCGTTGGCATCAGTCTGCTCATTCTGGCGATCGCGCTGGTCTACGAAAACCTGATCCGCCCGCGCGAAGCGGTGTCCACCGTCGAGGGCCAGGAGATCACCACGGCTGACTTTGAGAAGCGCGTGCGCTTTTTGCGATGGGAAACCGGGCAGCAGATCCGCGACCTTTACGCGCTAACCGGCGACATAAACACCGTGTCGCAATACGCCTCGCAGCTCACGAATCCGCTGTCGATCGGCAGCCAGGTGCTCGATGAGATGGAAGAAGAGATTCTCATTGAGGAAGAAGCTGAGGCGCGCGGCATCTCGATTGACGAAGCGGCAGTCGACCAGCGCGTCGAAGAATACATGGCGCAGAGCTATGGGCTGACGCTCCCTGGCGCGCCGACCGCGACTCCAACCACTGAGCCAACTGTGACGCCGACACCGCTCGTCTCGCCGACGCCGACCGTCGAATCAACCCCGACTACCCCGCCGGCAACAACGGACGACGGTGAGGAAGACGCAGAAGCGGACGCCGAGGCAGGCGCCGAAGACGCTCAAGCGACAGATGACGCCAACGCTGACCCAGATGCTGACCCGACTGCAACTGCAACCGCGACCGCGACGCTGGCAGCTGCGGACATTCAGGCCACGATTGACCGCGCCGAGGATGCGTACTATGACGCGGCGACGGCTGGCGCGGAGGTCAATCGCGACGTCGTGCGTGAGGTGTTCTACTACGACGCGCTGCGTACCGCCCTGATGGACGCGATCAGCGCTGAGGCACCCACCGAGGAGCTTCAGGTCCGCGTGCGGCACATCCTGATCGCCTTTGATCCGGACAACGCCGGGCAGGGTCTTCCGCCGACCGACGAGCAACGCGCCGCCGCCGAGGAAAAAGCGAACGAGGTGATGGCCGCGCTGCAGAACGGCGAGCCATTTGCTGATCTCGCGCGCGAGGTATCGGATGATACCGGCAGCGCGCAGAATGGCGGCGAAATGGACTGGCAGAGTCCCGACGGGTTCGTGGCGGCGTTCGCTGACACGGTGACGACCGCCGAATTGGGCGAGATCGTCGGCCCGGTCGAGACGGAGTTTGGCTACCACATCATCCAGGTGATGGGCCGTGAAGTGCGCGCGCTGACCGACACGCAGCTTAACCAGCGCCGCAGCCAGGTCTTCTCAGACTGGCTGACCGAGCGCAAGGCCGCGGCCACGATCGAGCGCAACGACAACTGGCTGGATCGCATTCCCGACAGGCCGACGCTCAACCAACTGCTGGGCGATATCCTGCGCCAGCAGTAGCCAGCAAAACCACCGAGTATCTGCGAGCGGCCGCATCCAGCGCGCCGCTCGCTTTTTGTGTCTGCTCAGGTCTGCGCGTCAACCGGCGCTGTGGCGGCCCGGGCGGACCGGCGGCGCGCCAGAAGCAGAAGCCCTCCGCGCAGCACCAGCGCTCCCACGCCGAGCGCGATCAACTGGATCAGGCGCGCTACCGTCGCCTCGTTGATGCGCACATCATAGCCTGCATAGAAGTCCAGGTACGCGCCGATCTCGTTGGGGATGTGGCGAAAGAGCTTGTTATAGTACGCGACGGCGCCGAGCATATAGGCGATTTCCGCCCAGGGAATGCCAGTCCGCACGACAACCGCCAGCGCGATCACCAGCGGCACAAACAGAAATGTAGTAAAGCGCCAGGTATCTGTCCCACCGTAGAGCGTCAGACCAAGCACCAGCGCCGTGTACAATACCAGCGCTACCCGATAGCCTGCCAGCCCGCGCCACAGGGCGCGCAATCGCCCTGGCGTCAGTAGCAACCACAGTGGCAGCATATAGCTCGCCAAGTTGAACAGCAGATTGACCCAGCGGCGGCGCGACAGCGGCGTTTGCACCAGCGTGGTCAGCAGATCGTCGCGCGACTGGTTGAGTGGATCAAGGTATTGCCCGCTGACGCTGATCGGGATCAGCAGGCGCGGCAGCAATATGCACGCCGCTGTCGCCAGCACGACAGCGCCCGCCTGCGCCAAGAGCGCCGCGCGGCGCGTTCGCCAGTAATCCCACAGCAGC
>CAZVCM010000266.1:0-5802 GCA_964626105.1 uncultured Thermoflexus sp. | reverse complement strand
TGCACGCGCTCAACCGTCGCGCCAGGGTGCAGCGTGATCAAGCGCATCTGCCCGTCCACCCAGTCGAACTGCCCCAGGTCGCTGACGAGATAGCGCGGCCCCTGCCCGCGCTGGCGCTGCGCGCTGTGCCCCAGACCGCTTACCCGGTCCACGCGCGGCACGAACACCGCCCGCGAGTGCCGGGGCACGTAGAGATATACCCGCGTGGAGTTCACGCTCACGTCCGGGATGCCGCCGGAACCGGGCAGGCGCAGGCGCGGGCGCTCGTACTGGCGCCCGATCGCGAGGTTGTTGGTGTTCCCCGCGGCGTCGATCTGCGCCGGGCGAAAAAACTCCTTCGGCGCGTAGGTGTGCAGCAGGTCTGCCGCGATTGTCACGAAGCTGGCGTGCGCGAGCGCCTTGCCCAGCCACAGCGCTTCTGCCGCCGCCAGACCGAGCGGCGCCCAGTCTTGCACCACGCCCTGCCCGATCGCCGAGGCAAACAGCGCGTGCGGCGCGTGCGTCCGCTTGGCGAGGATATATCCGGCGGCGACCAGCGGCGTCGCCAGCCCGTGCGCGAGAAGCTCGCCGTCTTCGACCTGCCGCGCGATACAGACCGCGATCAGCTCATCGACGGTGTAGGCGGCGTGCGTTGTGTCATCCGGCATGAGGTCGCGATCAGTTGCGGCGGCGGCCGCCGAAGACCAGCATCGCGTAATAGAGCAGCGTCAGGATTGAGGTGGCGACCGCGGCGACATATGTCAGCGCGGCGGCGCGCAGCACGGCGTTGGCGCCGTCTCGGTCCTGCTCGGTGGCGATCAGCCCGCTTTGTTCGAGCATTCGCATTGCGCGGCGGCTGGCGTCCAACTCCACCGGCAGCGTAACGATCGTGAACAGGGTCGCGGCGGCGAATAGCACCAGGCCGATGGTCGCCAGGCCGGTCGCGTTAAAGATCAGCCCCATGATGATCAGCGCGATCCCGATGGATGGCCCAAACTGCGCGCTAGGGACCAGCATCGAGCGGATGCTCATCAGCGCGCTATTCTGCTGATGCTGCTGCACGTGCCCGAACTCGTGCGCGGCCACGGCCATTGACGCAACCGACGGCTGCATCGCGACGCCCTGCGACAGCCGCACGACGCCCTTCGTCGGGTCGTAGTGGTCGGTGAGCTGCCCGCCCGTCACTTCCAGCCCGACGGGCTGCACGCTGCCGCTGCGCATCAGAAGCTGGGCGGTTTGCTGGCCGTTCAAACCCTGGCTGTTGCGAATGTTGCCCCACTTCTGGTAGGCGTTGCGCACGGCGGCTTGCGCCAGCCCTGTGATCACCAGCGTCGGCAGCATCACAAGCAGAATGTAATTCGGATCGAAGAACATGCACGTCTCCTTGCCGGTCAACCGGCGCGAAAACCCTCGCGGTGATGCGCGAGGACGCTCTCGCTGAAATACGAGTACTCGCTATCCCCGCGCGCCCGCGGCAAGCGGGGGAACCATCACAAAAGCGCTACGGAACGGGCGTCGGCGTCACCGGGAGCGCGGCAGCGGGCGCGTCCACCCGCGCGTCATCGCCCACTGTCAGCAGCTCGATCGCCGCCTGAAGCTGGTTGTCCTCTTCCTGGCTGCGCAGCGGATCGAACGCAACTTCCAGGTCCGGCGTGATCCCCACGTCGCTGACGGAGCGCCCGTTGGGCGTGTACCAGCGCGAGATCGTGATGCGGACGCCGCCGCCATTCGATAGCTCGCGCCAGACCTGCACCGAGCCTTTGCCGAAGGTCGGCATCCCGACCACCGCCGCGCGCCCGCGATCTTGCAGCGCCCCGGCGATCAACTCGGACGCGCTTGCGCTGCCCTCATCGACCAGCACGACCATCGGCACCTCGACCGCGACGGCGTTGCCGAGCGCTTCGTGCGTGAACTCGCGGTCCGGGCCGCGCTCGATCACGATTGGGCCGTTCTCAATGAACGCGCTGGCGACGTCGATCGCAGTGGTCAGATAGCCGCCGGGGTTGGCGCGCACGTCGAGGACCAGGCCGTTGAGCGACTCCGCGTCCATGTTCTCAATCGCGTCGCGCATCGTTTGCCCGGTGCTGAATTCAAACTGGTTGAGCCGCAGATACCCGATCCCGCCATCCAGAACTTCCCAGGTCACGCTGGCGATCTTGATCTGGTCACGCGTGACGTCGAAGGTCAGCGGGTCTGGCACGCCAGGGCGCCGCACGCGAAGCTGCACCACCGTCCCGGCGGGGCCGCGCACCAGCGCGATGATCTCGTTTTGCCCCATGCCGGTGACGTCTTCGCCATCGACTTCAATGATCGTGTCGCCAGGGAGCAGCCCTGCGATCTCCGCCGGAGAGCCGGGCATGATTGACACCAGTTCCAGCCCGCCTGCCGTCTCGTCGAGGCGGACGGTCGCGCCAATGCCTTCATATGCGCCGCTCATCGACTCGTTGACGCGGTCGAACGTCTCAGGGTCCATGTAGTCCGTATGCTCGTCGCCAAGCGTGCCGAGCATTCCGCGCAGCGCGCCTTCCATCAGCGCCTGGTCGTCGAGGGGATCGACATAGTTTTCGTGCAGCAGCGTCCATGTCTCCCAGAACGGCTCAAAGAGCGTCCCGGTGTCTTCGGGCTGGTCGCTGCCTTGCGCGCTCGCCGGGCGGCGGTCCGCTGCGCCGAACGCGTACCCCGCGAGAAACAGGGTCACCAGCAGCGCCACTCCGGTGCTGAGCGCGATCATATTCCGAGCAAATCGTGCACGCCTCATGGGGAGGACTCCGTTCAAGCCACGGTGATTTTAAAGATTATACTCACGTTCGGGCGGGTTTCGATAAGCAATGCATTAATTTTCTTGCGTTAGCGTGGCGCAGTAGGCGTCGAACGCGCCCGCCCCGCACGCATCCAGGTAGCGCAGCAGCTCGTCCCCGTTAATGGAATAGTGAGGGTAGCACGAGGTCGGCCACGCGCCGCGCGGCGCCTCGACCACATGATCGACCAGCGCGCCGGGCAAGTCGGCCTCGTCCAGCCGGTCGACAACCGCTTCAGTTGTCACAATCACCGTACGCGCGATGACCGCGAGCTCCAGGTCGATCCCCAGGTTCTTGTTGAGGCGAACATTGCCTTGCGGGTCGGCGGCCAGCGCGTGGATCACCGCTACATCGCAGTCAATCGCCGGGAAGGCGACGACTTCCTCGCCGCTGTACGGGCTGGCGAGGGTTTGCACGTCCGGGCGCAAGGCAAGCAGGTCTGTGCCCAGCCAGGCGCGTGACGGCATGAAATCCACGCCTGCCATCGTGGCGCGGATGCCAAACGCGAGGCTCGCTTCGGTTTCCTCGATCACGGTGCAGCGCCCCGCGTGAACCGCTTCGGTGAACATCGGCGCGAAGCCGAACGCTTCCAGCCCGAAATAGCAGGTGCGCGTCTGGCGGACCAACCCCGCGCCGACCAGCAGATCGGACTCGTAGCCCGCGGTGATAGCGAGCAGCGTCAGCTCGCGCGGCAGATCGGAGCGGCGTAGTAGCGCACGGACAAACGCGACCGGGCGCCGGTAGAGCATATTGCCGCCGAGCGCCAGCGTATCGCCAGGGCGAACCAGCGCGGTGGCCTCGTCAAGCGAGATCAGGCGATGTGCGTGGGCGGGCTTAGTCATAGCGTCGTGTCCGGTGTCTGGGGCGGGAAAAAGAGCCAGGCTACAGAGCGGCCTGTAACCTGGCGAGAGTAAACGGGTCAGCGCGCCGAATCAGTCGCTTTGACGGTCCTCGATCGGCTTCCAGGTCAGATCATTCGGGCCGACGTAGTTCCCGCGCGGGCGGATCAGGCGGTTGTCGTTCCACTGCTCGATGATGTGCGCGGACCATCCGGCGATCCGGGACATGGCGAACAGCGGCGTCATCATGTCGGTCTCGATGCCGATCGCGTCGAGCACGATCGCGCTGTAATAATCGACGTTGGCGTAAAGGTTGCGCTCGACAAAATATGGATCCGCCAGCGCCAGGTCCTCAAGCTGCTCTGCCACATCGAGCAGGACGCATTTTTCCTTCTGCCCGCAGATGGTGTTCGCGTGATTTTTGAGGATCGCGGCGCGGGGATCGGGCGCCTTGTAGACGCGGTGGCCCATCCCCATAATGCGGCGGCCCTTGCCCTTCACTTCCTGCTCGAACCACTCGCCCGGGGTGGGCGCCTCGGCCACCTCGCGGAACATCCGCATCGCCGCTTCGTTCGCGCCGCCATGCTTCGGCCCCTTGAGCGAGCCAATCGCCGCGACAACGGCGCTGTACATATCGCCGTCGGTGCTGGTGACGACGCGGCTGGTGAAGGTGCTGGCGTTCATGCCGTGGTCGGCCAGCAACACCAGATACACGTTCAGCGCGTCAACCTCAGCCTGGACCGGCTCCTCACCGTGCAGCATCCACAGGAAGTTCGCCGCTAGCCCCAGGTCGTCACGCGGGGCGATCGGCTCTTTGCCTTCGCGAATGCGCGCCCACGCCGCGATAATGGTCGGAATCTTCGCGGTCAGGCGCAGCGCTTTGCGATAGTTTGCGTCCTGGCTGTTGTCTTCGGCGGCAGGGTCGTTCAGGCCAATGTGCGACACCGCAGTGCGCAGCACGGCCATCGGGTGCGCACTCGGAGGATAGAGGCGCATCGTTTGCAGCACTGACGGATGCAGGTTCATCTCGTCGTGCAGGCGATGCTGCAGCCGCTCAAGCTGGGTTGCGGTCGGCAGCTCGCCGTACCACAGCATGAAAACGACTTCTTCGAATGACGCGTGATGGGCGAGGTCGCGGATGTCGTACCCGCAGTAAATCAGCTTGCCGATATCTCCATAGACTTTGCTGAGGCGCGTATCGGCGATAACGACGCCTTCAAGACCCTTCTTCTGTTCTTCTGCCATTATGGTTGGAACTCCTAACAAATGATACGGGAAGCCAGTCCAAATAAACGCTCCCCCTGGTTGCTGTGTTGGGTATCGCGCTGGGGTTGCTCAGAACCCGCTATGTGATGGGCTGGGGAAGTGCGACACGCCGCCGCGTATGACAGCAGGGCCGGGCCGGCAAGCTTGAACATAGCAAATTCTGCTGCTACAGTATAGCACTGTGGTATTTTGGGAACAAACGATTTGTGCAAGATGTCGCAATCGTTAAGCGCACGCACGTCCTGGCACGCGTGCACGGTGGCGCCGGTGGATTTCGGCGGAATCAGGTAGTTCAGCGTATCATTAAGGCAGCCACTTCCCAATGGCTGCTGAGCACACAAAGGTTGAAAGATTTATTTCCCGCTGCGTGGAGGCAAGACCGACATGACATCACTGGTCTACACTGTGTCCGAAACCCTGCGGTACCGGGGGAAAACCGGACAATGGGCCTGGGTGCTGCATCGCATCGCGGGCCTCGGCACGTTGCTGTTCTTGGTTCTGCACGTGATCGACACATCCTGGGCAGCCTTCTATCCGGAACTGTACGCGCAGGCGATCCGCGAGTACCAGTCCCCACTGTTCACGATCGGCGAGTTCGCGCTGGTCGCGTGTGTGGTGTACCACGCCTTTAACGGGTTGCGCGTGGCGCTGCTCGACTGGAAACCGGCGTGGTGGGTGCACCAGGCGCGCGCGATGCTCTACGTCGTGATCGCGACTACGATTGTGCTGATCCCCACCTTCATCCTGATGATGCGGCATGTGCTCAACTTCTATCAGGACAGCGAGGATATTGCCGGGCTGGACGAGATCGCCAGCACGATGTCCAAGTTTGTCCTTGGCTTTGTCGTGATCGTTGGTGTGGCGCTGCTGCTTTCCGCGCTGTACGGGCTGGTCGTCCGTAGCGGCAAGGGGACGCGCCT
>CAZVCM010000265.1:0-5807 GCA_964626105.1 uncultured Thermoflexus sp. | reverse complement strand
CGAGCCGGGCGTCGGCATGCGGGTCGATGTGCTCCATCTGCCGGACACAGCGCCCGCCAGTGGCGGCGCGGGAACCGTTCACCATGTCGCATGGCGCACCGGTGACCGTGACCAGCAGCAGGCGTGGCAGGCGCGGGTGAGCGCGCGCGGCCTGCACGTGACCGATATCCTCGACCGGCAGTATTTCACGTCGATCTACTTCCGCGAGCCGGGCGGGGTTCTGTTCGAGATCGCAACCGATCCGCCGGGCTTCACGCTGGACGAGTCGCTAGAAAGCCTCGGCAGCGCGCTGCGCCTGCCCCCCTGGTACGAGGAGCGGCGGGCCATGATTGAACGCGTCCTGCCGCCGATTCACCTGCCGGGCAAGGAAGGCGCGCGTGGCTAGCCGCGCGCGCTCCGACCCGCACGGTGGGCAGCCGGTCCTCGCTGCCGGAGAGCCACTGGCAAGCGCCCGCGCCGCGCTGGTTCTGCTGCACGGGCGCGGCGCCAGCGCAGAAAGCATCCTGTCGCTCGCCGAGGATATCGGGCAACCGCTTTTCGCCTACCTCGCGCCGCAAGCCGCTGGATATACGTGGTATCCGCAGCCATTCACCGCCCCGCTGGATGCGAATGAGCCATATCTCTCGTCGGCGCTGGCGCTGGTCGAGTCCGTGATCCGGCAGGTCGTGCACGCAGGCATCCCAGCCGAGCGCGTGGTACTCACCGGATTTTCGCAGGGTGCGTGCCTGGCGCTGGAGTTCGCGGCCCGCCATGCGCGGCGCTATGGCGGCGTGCTCGGCTTTAGCGGCGGGCTGATCGGCCCGGACGGGACGCCCCGTGACTACGCTGGTTCGCTTGAGGGCACGCCGGTGTTCATCGGCTGTGGCGATCGCGACGCGCACATTCCGGTGCCCCGCGTCCAGCACAGCGCCGAGGTGCTGGCGAGCCTGGGCGGCGCAGTAATACACCGCATCTACCCGGGGATGGGGCACGCCATCAACGATGATGAGCTGGCCTTTGCAAGCGATCTGGTAAGCACGCTGCTCTCGTAACGGGTAGATAAGTAAGCGCCGTGTTGTGAGTGTCCCGACGGGGTGGTGGAGAGCACGCCATGCCTGATACGCTGACAGTCCTCGGCATTGCCGGCAGCCTGCGCGCCGGGTCGATCAACCGCGCGCTACTCGAAGCCGCGCAAGAGCTGGCGCAGGATAGCATGACCATCCAGATCTTCGATCTTACCCCGATCCCGATGTACAACTCGGAACTTGAGACCGACGAGCGCCGCCCGGCAGAAGTCATCGCCTTCAAACAAGCGATCACGCGCGCAGACGGCTTGCTGATCGTCACACCGGAGTACAACTACAGCGTGCCCGGCGTGCTGAAGAACGCGCTCGACTGGGCCTCGCGCCCGGCGGGCAAATCTCCCCTCAAAGACAAGCCGACCGCGATCATGGGCGCAACCGGCGGGCTGTGGGGCACCGTCCGCGCGCAGACGCATCTGCGAGACATCTTTGCAAGCACCGAGACGCCCGTTGTGCTCAAGCCAGAAGTGCTGGTCGCTGAAGCGCGTCAGAAGTTCGACGAGCAGTGCCGGTTGACAGACGAGGCCACGCGCCATTTTGTGCGCGAGTTGCTTCTGGCGCTGGAAGACCTGATTCATCAGCTTCGCTAAAACTCCCTCACACACCGCAGGACTTATTTCCTACTGTCGCTGTTAGATTACGCGGCAGGCTGCGGTATTGCGGGTAAGTCTTATCGCTAAAACCTCGCCTGTTTGGGATCTGTGTCTATCCGGTAAGCAGTCCGTTGTATGGGGTGCGATATCCTATTATTGACTTGGTAGATTGCGCACATGGTGTCATTGAACACCGCGCAGAATCGACACTTTGAGAAGATGGCACTCTTGACGTCGTACCTTTGTAATCACTGCGGTCAGATCCTTCACGGCAAGAACGCTTCTTGTCCGAACTGTGAGGATACGCCGGTCCCGCGCAGCCGCTCCGCAACCCAGCCGTTGCGCCGGCGGCCGCACGCCGTCCCGTCTGAGCGTAAGGGAACCGAGCGGTTCGACTTCCACGCGAGCGTCTTGCTGCAATTCTTCCCGTCGGGGATGTGCTACACGCTGTTGCTGACGTCGCCGGTTGTGTTAGGGCGCGGCACTGCGCCGAACACCAACATCCTCGACCTCTCGGATCTGGGCGCCTACCGGCACGGCGTTTCGCGCCAGCATTGCCTGTTGTGGCGGCGTGGTAAGCACCTTGTTGTGACCGATCTGAACAGCGTCAATGGCACGTATCTCAATGGGGAATTGCTCCGTCCGCACGAAGAATATCTGATCGCTGATGGTGACCAGTTGATCCTGGGCACGCTTCACGCCACGATCTTCTTTAACCGGCACAGCGACAACGGTCACAATCCCTCGCGGTAAGCAGTGATGTTGAGCGCTCGTTGTAAAAATTCCCACCTTATACGGCGAAATGACGCCTGTCCAACGCCTGCCGGACGCTTGTCCACTTTCTCCCGGCAAGCAACTTGCGTGCGCTGGGTAGGCATGGTACAGTGCTGGATACTAACGCAACCCAAACTTTCTCTAACCCGGTGCGACCGACGGTCGAGGGACTGGCATGGCGGACAAAATCCTACTGATTGATGATGACCCGACGACGCTTCGTCTCCTGGCGATGAATCTGGAGTTGCGCGGGTACGAGATTCACAAGGCGCTGCGTGCTGAGGAAGGGCTGCGCGTTGCCTATCGCACGCAGCCGGACCTCGTCGTGCTCGACATCATGATGCCAGATATTGACGGGTGGGAAGTGCTGCGCCGCCTGCGAGAGCTTTCGGACGTGCCGGTGATCTTCCTGACCGGCGTCGAAGGGCCGAAGAACTCTGCCAAGGGGCTGAATCTCGGCGCGGATGATTACGTCTTCAAACCGTTCGATTTCGACGACCTGGAAGCGCGCATCAAAGCCCGCCTGCGCCGCGTGCCGAAGGAAACGGTCGCCGAGGAACTGGTCTTCGATGGCGGGAGCTTCCGCATCAACTTTATCAGCCGCGAGGTCCGCGTGCGCGGTGAGCTTATCCACCTGACGCCTAAGGAGTTCAGCCTGCTGAGCGTCCTGGTGCGCAACGCGGGGCGCGTCATGCCACGCGAGGATCTGGTCGCCGAGGCGTGGGGGCCGGAATATGTGGACATGCTCGAAAGCTTAAAGCTGTACGTCCACTACTTGCGCCAGAAGATCGAGCAGAATCCGCAGCGCCCGAAGTACATCCTCACGTCGCGCGGGGTCGGCTATCGCTTCGCAAATCTGTAGCAAAGTGCAGCCAGCAACAGCGAAGAACTGCCAAATACAGCAAGAAGAGCAGCAAAGAGCACGACCTGCTTTCGCTGCTTTTTGTTATTCCTGCCGCTAGCTGTCTTTCGCCACCTTGAGCTGCTCTTGAAAGTAATCGCAGTGCGGCGCGAGCGGGCAGATCTCGCAGCGCGGGCGGCGCGCGTGGCAGATCTCGCGCCCGTGCCGGATGATGTTCAGATGCGCCGGATAGTAATCTTCGGGCGGGACGATCGCCTCAAGCTCCACGTGCGCGCGCTCGGCGGTGGTCTTCGGGCCGATCAGCCCCAGGCGCCGGGTGACGCGATGCACGTGCGTATCGACCGGGAACGCGGGCCTGTTGAACGCGAACAGCAGAATGATCGCCGCGGTCTTCGGGCCGATGCCGTTGATGCCCGTCAGCCACGCTTTCGCGTCGTCGATCGACATGTCATCCAAAAAATCGAGTGAGAGGGCTCCGTTCTGCTCGCCCAGGTAGCGCAGCGCCGCCTGGATGCGCGGCCCCTTCTGGTTGGCAAGCCCCGCCGGGCGGATCGCGTCGATCACTTCGTCCACCGGCGCGTCGCGCACCGCTTCCCATGTCGGGAACCGCTCGCGCAGCGCCACATAGCCGCGATCGCGGTTCGTGTCGGACGTGTTCTGGCTCAGAATGGTGCAAACCAGTTCATCGACCGGCGCGAGGTGCTGGCGCCATTCGGGGTAACCATACATTTCTTCGAGCAGATGGGCGATGATCTGATATTTCGCCTGAAGAGCAGACAGCGCGTCCGCCTCAAGCGGCGTCTGGTGTGCGGACATATTCCCTTTCCAAATCGTGCGTGCCGTACAAGCACCAACAAAACCTCAGACAATAAGCTGGTCGTAAAGCAAGTCGAGAGTCAGGTCTGGGTGAACTGACTCCCGCGTGCGCAGGGTGAGCGCCGCCGCCGCAATCCCCAACCGTAGCGCCTCGTCGGTGGGCATTTCGTTCAGCAGCCCGAAGATCACCGCCGCCGTCAGCGCGTCACCCACGCCCGCGCGGTCGACCACCGATGTGTTGAGCGCCGCGATATGTCCCGCGCTGCTGCCATCCGAATACGCCAGGCCCATTTCGCCCAGCGTGACAATGGCCACCTCGACGCCCAGGCTGACCAGCCGCTGCGCGGTATCAATCGCCTCTTCGCTCGTCGCGGGGGCGTCTGGCGCGCCACACAGAATTGCGGCTTCTTGCGCGTCCGGCGCGACCATCTGAAGCGCCGCCAGATGCGGGATCAGCTTGGTCGCCAGCACATTCGAGGTTGGGTCGGCGCAGACCGGGACCGCATAGCGCCGCGCCAGCCGGAAAACCGTCGCCAGCGCGCGCGGCGAAAGGTTCGCGTCGATCACCAGCATCGATGCATCCGCCAGCACGCGCCGATGCGATTGCAGATAGGACGGCGAGATCGCGCTGATGATATCGTACTCTGCGATGGCATAGACCCGATGGCCATCCTGGTCGAGCAGCGAGACATAGCTGCCAGTGTGTGCAGCGGGCAAGCGCAGCACGCGGGACGTATCGACCCCGGCGGCGGTGGTGTGATCGAGCAGGTACTCCCCGTCGTGATCTTGCCCAACCGCCGAGAGCAGCACGGTCGGCACCTCAAGGCGGGCGAGATTCTCCGCCACGTTGCGCGCCACGCCGCCCCGGCTGCTACGCACAATGCCGGTGACCGAAGTGCCAAGCTGCAGCGGCTCGACGGCTCGCCCCTTGATATCGATGCCGGTCGCACCGATCACAACGACCGGACCATCTGGATTCATGCCCCGCGCTCCTGTGTTGGCTGCTGCGCTGTATCCCACCTGAAGACGTGCCGATCTTCTGCCTCTCATTGTGCCCTATGCCTGGGGCCCCGTCAACGCGGCTGGACCGGTTTTCTCGCGAATCGGGAAAGGACTATATAATGGAGAGTGTAAATATTACGAATTCGGGACGATTGGCTGTCCGCAAGGTTGCGGGCAGACCTGCGGGGGAACCGATGGAGTATCGCGAAGAAGACAACACGCCGAACCTGGAACAACTGATGCAGTTGGGGATTCAAAGCGCGCGCAACGGCAACACCGAGAACGCCCGCGTCATCTTCCAGCAGGTGCTCGACGCCGACAAACAGAACGAGCGTGCCTGGTTATGGATGGCCGCCGTTGCCGAAACGCCTGCTGACCGGCTGCGCTACCTCAACACGGTCCTGCGCATCAACCCCAACCATCCCACCGCGCTGCGCGAGGTCAAACAACTGCAGCAGAAGCAGGAATCAAACACAAGCCAGACGATACGCTATGGCTTCTTGATCCTGGCGGTGATCGCCCTGTTGATCGTTTTGGCGTTTGTCGTGCTCGTCCTGGCGTGAGCCGCGCTTAAGTCACCCACATCGCCGCCGCGCTCGGTGGATCGCGGTAGCGCGTCCTTTTCAGCAGCCTGAGACTTTTTGCCCTCTGGCCCAGTTTGCCAACCCGTTATAACATACGTGTTCGTATGGGGCCGCT
>CAZVCM010000264.1:0-5825 GCA_964626105.1 uncultured Thermoflexus sp. | reverse complement strand
CAACATCGTGCCCGCGACCTATAGCGGCGGTTTCGCACTGTCCATTCCGGTTGGCGCGGCGCACCCGGATGAGGCGTGGGAGTTCATCAAATGCGCGTCGGGTTATGACGCGAACGTCTCGTGGGCGCGTGACACGAACGCAATTCCCACCTTCCGCGCGGCGGCTTATGACCCGCTGCTGATGGCCGAGCCGATCTGGGCGTTTTTCGTGAACTCGATGGAGTACGGCGTGACAACCCCGTATGTGCCGGAGTATGGCAACTGGTACGGCGACACGCTCGATCAAATGCAGGAAGACGTCTGGAACGGGGCGCTGAGCGCCGAAGACATGCTGTCTGAAGCGCAGGCGCGAGTGGACGAGGCGTTCTGACACGGCGCGCAGCATTGCCGGCGCGTGGTTAAGCGCATTGAGCACACAGAAGTGGCCGGTCGCTCACCGGCCCAAAGATAGGGGCAGCTTTGCTTTCACTTCACCATGATAACGGCGCGCTGCGCGTGGACGCAGCGTGCTATTGCCTGACATGGGCGGCGGATCGCCCATTCGTGACATTCGATGGCTCATCCGGGCAGCGGATCGCCGAGTTGTTTGTCCTCTCCAGCGTGCACAGCACGCGCGGGCACGATGACACGCTGCGGATTGGAGCGTGGCGCGCCGACGAAGGTGACGGCGTGATCACGCTGACGCTTGACGCAGAAAGCTCGGTGTGGGACGCCAAACGCTACATCTTTGAGTGCTATCCCGACCGCTTCCGCTACCGGATCGAGGTCGAAGGGCGCGGCGCGATCGCCGACGCGCGTTACTTCGGCGGCTACTACTCGGGGAGCCTCAAGCTCGGCACCGGCTTCTTTATGTCCGGCCAGTCCTTCCGCGAAGGTTTCAATCCGGAGCCAAACCGTCAGGAAATCTTTACGTTTCCGGGCAATGGAGCGACGACCATCGACCTGACCGGGACCTCGCTGCCGGGCCGGGAAGACTGGTTCTTCACGCCGCCGCTGTTCTGCTATGCCTTCCAGCTTGACGAGTTGTGGTTGGGGATCGGCGTGGAAGCGGCGCCCGGCGCGAACACCTACACGGCGTACAGCTATGAGGGGCGGCGCGACGCGTTCGCGCTGGCGCTAGACTACGAGGGGCAGACGGACGTCGACGGCGTGTACGCGCTGCCCGCGCTCGGCTTTGACTTCGCATCTTCTCCTTACGAAGTGCTCGAGCGGCACGCCGCCGCGCTGGTACGGCATGGCTGCGCCCTCGCGCCCGCGCAGCGGCTACAACCGGCGTGGTGGCGCGAGCCGATCTTCTGCGGGTGGGGCGCGCAGTGCGGCGTCGCAGCAGCGGAACGCGGATCCGCGCCGGACTATGCGCGCCAGCAGTTGTACGACGGCTTCTTGCAGGCGTTAGAGCAGCACGAGATCGACCCCGGTATCGCCGTACTCGATGACAAGTGGCAGGCGACCTACGGCGAAAATCGGGTCGATCCGGCGAAATGGCCGGACCTGCGCGGCTTCATCGACGGGCAGCACGCGCGCGGGCGCAAGGTGCTGCTGTGGCTCAAAGCGTGGGACCCCGAAGGGTTGCCGCTGGACGCTTGTGTAACCAACCTCGCCGGGCTGCCGGTCGCGCTCGATCCGACCAGCGCGGCGGGCGAGCGCGCGCTGCGTGATTCGATCGACGTGATGCTGCGCGACTATAACGCGGACGGGTTCAAGATCGACTTCACGGCGCGCATCCCCAGCGGGCCGAGCCTGCAACGGCGCGGCGACGCCTGGGGATTGGAGCTGATGCGCCGCTATCTTGGCATCATCTACGACCAGACCAAGCGCATCAAGCCGGACGCGCTGGTGATGGCTCACACGCCGCACCCGTACCTGGCCGATTGCGTGGATATGATCCGCCTGAACGACATCAACATGAATGCCGATGTCCTCTGCGCGATGCAACACCGCGCGCGGCTGGTCAATATCGCGTGCCCAGGCGTGATCATCGACACCGACAACTGGCCGATTAAGGACCGGGCGATGTGGCGGTCGTATGTTAAACTCCAGCCGGAACTGGGTGTGCCCGCGCTGTACTTCGCGACGCACATCGACCGTACCGGCGAGCCGCTCACCGAGGACGATTACCGTCTGATCCGTGATACCTGGGCGGCGTATCGGGCGAAGGTAGAGGCGGAAGCATGACGCGATTGGCGATTATTCACACCACCGCCGCGACGGTTGAGCCGCTCAAAGCGCTGGCGGCAGAGATCGTGCCCGGTGTCGAGGTGGTGAACTTTGTAGACGACTCGATTCTGCCGCAGTTGCGCGAAAATGGCGACGACGTGTCGCAGGTCGAAGACCGTCTGCTGCACTACGCCATATTCGCGGAGCAGGTTGGCGCAGATGCGATCCTGAGCGCGTGCTCGTCGGTGGGTGAGGTCGCGGCCCAAATGCGCGAGCGCGTCCGCGTGCCGGTGGTGCGGATTGACGACGCGATGGCCGAAGAAGCGGTCACGCGAGGGGATATCATCGGCGTGGCGGCGACGCTGGTGACGACGCTGAACCCCACGCAGCGCCTGATCCGCGCCAAAGCGTCCGCGCAGGCGCGCGCGGTTGAGATCAAGACGCAGGTGGTGGACGCAGCGTATCAGCGTCTGATGGCGGGCGACCCTGCCGGGCATGATGCGCTGCTGGCCGAAGCGCTGGAAGCGCTGGCCGCTGAAACGGATGTCGTCGTGCTGGCGCAGGCGTCGATGGCGCGGGCGGTGGAACGTTTGCCGGAAGACCTGCGCGGGCAGTTCTTGACCAGTCCCCGGCTGGCGATGGAGCGGGTGAAAGCGGCGCTTTTGGCATGAACCTGGTCAGCGTAGACATCGGCACGACCTCGTGCAAAGCCGGGCTGTTTGACGGCGCGGGACGCGCGTTGCGCCTGGCGAGCCGCCCCACACCGGCCCGGTCTGCGCCGGACGGTGGCGCGTACTATGACCCGCGCGAGTTGTGCGACACGGTGTGCGCTGCGCTGCGCGAGGTGATCGCGGGCGTGCCGCCCGAGCGGATCGCGGCGGTAGGCGTCGCCAGCATGGCCGAGACTGGCGTGGTGCTCGATCGCGCGACCGGCGCGCCCCGCTCGCACGTCATCCCCTGGTTCGACACGCGGTCCGCGTCGCAGGCGGACTTCCTGGCGTTGCAGGATGACCCGGTCGCCCGCTTCTGCAAGACCGGTCTGCACCCCAGCCCGAAGGTCAGCCTCGCCAAGCTGCTGTGGCTGCGCGAGCGTGACGCGGCGGCGCTCGATGGGGCGGTGTGGCTCTCCGCGGCGGATTTCATCGTCCACGCGCTAACGGGCGCGTTCGCAACCGACACCTCGCTGGCGGGACGAACGTTCGCCTTCCGCATCGATCAGCGCCGCTGGGACGATGAGTGGATTCACGCGCTCGGCCTGCCGCCAAACCTGTTTCCCCCGGCGCTGCCCAGCGGCATGCCCGCCGGGCGCGTCCACGCCCAGGGCGCGGGGAAAAGCGGCCTGCCGGAAGGCGTGCCGGTCGCGGTGGCGGGGCACGATCATATCTGCGGGGCGCTCGGCATTGGCGCCGTAACGCCGCGCCAGGTGTTCGACTCGATGGGCACGGCAGAGGTCCTGCTCGGCACGCTGGCGCCGCGCCCGCTCACCGCCGAGGACTATGCGTCTGGTTTGTCATTCGGCTGCCACGTCGTGCCAGAGCGCGACTACTGGCTGGGCGGGTTGTCAGTGTCGGGCGGGTCAATCGAGTGGCTGCGCACAATCTTCGACGCGCCGCAGATGTCGTATCAGCAGTTAGGCGAACTGCTGGCGCGGGGCGATGAAGCGCCGATTGACATTCTGTACTACCCTTATCTGCTGGGCGGTAGCTCGTCGTCGCTGAACAGGCGACAGTCGGCGGCGCGCGCGGCGTTTATCGGCCTGGAGCGCCACCATCGCCAGATCGATTTGCTGAAGGCTGTGTTGCAGGGGACGGCCTACGAAATGGAGCGGATCCGGCGCACCGCTGCGCAGCTTACCGCCACGCCGATTGAGCGCGCGCGGGCGGCGGGTGGCGGGTCGCGCAACCGGCTCTGGATGCAGATCAAGGCGGACGTGTCGAACTGCGTGTTCGAGGTCGCGCCCGTCTCGGAAGTGACGCTGCTCGGCGCGGCGATGATTGCAGGGGTGGGCGCGGGGCTGTTTGCCAGCGCCGAGGAAGTGGTCGAGGCGATGGCGCCGGGTGACGCGGAGGTCTTCGCGCCGGATGCGGAGCGCCACCGCCGCCATCTGCTGCTTTATGAACAAGGGTATCTTGCGCTGCAAACGCCGCTCAACGCGTTTTACAGCCTGGTGGACAAGAGTGCATCTCATGCTCACGAAAGCGCCTAACCTGCTCACGCTCCAAACCATGCTCGGTCGCGCACGCGACGTAGGCTGCGCGGTTGGCTCGTTCGCGCCGCGCTATACGCCGGTGATCGCGCCGGTCCTGCGCGCCGCGCAGCGCGCCGCCTCGCCGCTGATCGTCCAGATCTCGCAAAACGAATTTGGGTGGTACGAGGTCAGCGCGGCTGAGTTCGCCACCGCGTTCTTCGAACAGCTTCGCTGGCAGGGGATCACCGTCCCGGTGACGCTGCACCTCGACCACACGCGCGATTTCGCCGTGATCCAGGACGCGATCGCCGCTGGATTCACGTCGGTGATGATTGACGCGTCCGACAAGCCGCTGGACGAGAACATCGCGAGCACGCGCGAGGTGGTGGTCTACGCCCACGCGCACGGCGTCTCGGTTGAGGCGGAGTTGGGGCGCATCGGTAAAGCCGATCAGGAGAACATCGAGACGGACGATGATACTGAGCTCTACACCGATCCCCACGAGGCGCGGCGCTTTGTCGAGGAGACGGGCGTGGACGCGCTAGCGGTGTCGGTTGGAACGGTGCACGGCGTTTACAAGGTCAAGCAGGCGAAGATCGACTTCGAGCGGCTGCAAGCGATCCGCGTAGAGACAGATGTGCCGCTGGTGCTGCATGGCGGCTCGGGCGTGCCCCCGGCGGACATTCAGCGCGCGATCCACTTGCCGGGCGGTGGCGTGACCAAGGTCAACATCGCGACCGATCTTGAAAACGCCTTCCTCGCCGCGTTGGGCCGCGAGCAGCGGATGCTCAACGCGGAGTGCGCTGCGCTCTCACCCGACGTGATCGCGCCAGGGCTGGATGCGGTACAGGAGACGGTGACGCGCAAGATCAAGGACTTTCTGCGAAGCGATGGTTGCGCGAAGGAATTTGGCCTATGAGCGCGCTAGAGCGTGATGAAGGCGTGGCCCGCGCCGAACAGATTCTGCTGGCGAACGGCGGCGAGTTAGGGCTGCTCGGCTCGTCCCAGGCGTATCGCCAGGTGTGGGCGCGGGACAGCATGATCTGCGGGCTCGGCCTGTTGCTATGCGACGACGCAGAAGGGCGCGCCATTCATCGCCGCTCGCTCGAAACGTTGCGCCGCTACCAGTCCTCGCTGGGGAAGATCCCGCACAATGTCGGGCTGGCGAACCTCGAAGACCCGGCGCTGGTCGCCTATGGGGGCCGGATGGAAGGCGGCGCGGGCGATCAGGTGGTCAAGGACACGTCGCACGCAGGCGTGGTGGACAGCAACCTGTGGTACATCCTGGGGCACGCGTTCGACTGGCAGGCGACGGGCGACACCGCGTTTCTGCGCGAGGCGTGGCCCAGCCTGCAGGCGGCGCTGCTGTGGCTGCGCTATCAGGATGTGAACGAGTGCGGCCTGCTCGAAGCGCACGAATCGATGGACTGGGCGGACCTGTTCGCCAACCGCTACAACACGCTTTACGCGAACGTGCTGT
>CAZVCM010000263.1:0-5853 GCA_964626105.1 uncultured Thermoflexus sp. | reverse complement strand
GCCTCCCGTGTCCACCGTACCGATCGACAAGTTAATTGTGCTAGCCCGGGCCTAGTTCGAAGCGGCTCGGTATTCCAGCGCCAATTCTCTAGACGCGCAGAAATGATTCGTTTGGTTCATCGTGAAGCTAAGGCTATACCCCGTGGATGCGCGGGGTTGACCCTGGGGATGCGGTTCAGTCTTGTTCCCCGCCCGCGCTAGAGGTCATCCATCGCAACACCCGCCAGAATGAACGCACCGACGCCCTTATAATCGTTCGTCGCGACCTTCTCGCCAACATAATACGCGAAGGAGCCATCGCGGTAGGGATTCCCGCCCAACCCGGCTACGCTGCAGATCCCGTGCAGCTTGACCAGTCCCTGCGCGTCTACTTCCACAAAGTCCTCGATGATGCCTTGATAGGCTCTGGCGGCGATGTCGCGATAGTGCGCGGCGAGATAACCGTTGGCTGCGCCTTTGGCGATTCCGTAGATAAACATGCACGATGCCGAAGTCTCTAGATAGTTCCCGGCGCGGTCGGGTTGATCGAGAATTTGATACCATAACCCGGTTGCCGGGTCCTGAACCCGCACCAGGGCGTCAATTGTGGTGCGGAATATGTCGAGAATAGTGTCGCGCTGCGGGTGATCGTGGGGCAAATGATCGAGCACGTCCGGAATCGCCATCACGTACCAGCCAATCGCGCGCGCCCAGAAATGTGGCGAGCAACCCGTCTCAGGATCGGCCCATGCCTGCTGCCGTCTTTCGTCCCAGCCATGATACAGCAGCCCGGTCTTCGGGTCGCGCGTGTGCCGCTCAACCAGGATGATCTGCCGGGTCACGTCGTCAAAGCCAGCTGGCTCGTCGAAGCGCCGCGCAAACTCGGCATAGAACGGCCCCTGCATATAGATGCCGTCCAGCCACATCTGGTGGGGATAGATATTCTTGTGCCAGAAGCCCTGCTCGCTGGTGCGCGGGTGCTTCTGGAGCTGGTCACGCAGCCGGAGCGCCGCCAGCCGGTAGCGCTCGCCGCCTGTCTCATCCCACAGCCCGAACAGCAACTTGCCTGTATTGATCTGGTCGAGGTTGTATTCCTCAAGCGTGTAGGTGTCGATGCTGCCGTCCGGCTGGACAAACGCGTCGATGTTGCGTTTGATGAAATCGAAGTAGGCGCGCTCGCCTGTGCGCAGCCAGATCTGCTCGATGCCCTTGAGCACAACACCCCATTCATATGCCCACTTGGTCGCCAGGATCGCGTGCTGGCGCATGATCGAATCGGCCATTCGGATCGGCCAGCGCGAGTGCTCGGTCATCGGCTAATCTCACTTGTCCTGCATACAGCGCCCAAAACACAGAGGCCAGGAGACCCAGAAGTGACTATCGGCGTATGGTTCTGTGTTACCGGTCACATGCATCATATAGTACAAAATGGACCTTTGTCAACCGAAGATTCACCTAAAATATGCCTGATCAAAAGCCCGCAATTGCCTTTCGGACAAAGAACAGGTATAAAATATGTTACAGGTCACAGTCAGCCACGGGGCGAAGATGGGGCGATTCGGAGAGAGCCGGCCAACCATTCGAGATGTCGCGCACGAGGCACGAGTCTCACACCAGACCGTCTCGCGCGTGCTCAACGATCATCCCCAGGTCGCGCCCGCCACTCGCGCCCGAGTGTTGCACGCGATCCGCAAACTCGGCTATGAGCGTAACCTGGCGGCGCAGATGCTGACGACGCAGCGTTCCCAGATCATTCAAGTGATCACCGTTGATGGCAAATTTCCGTTTGAGGTGCCATTGCTCGATCCGACCCATTTTTGGCTGCCGGACCGCCGCTCCCCGGATCGGGCCGCACCGCTTGCGGAACTAGGCTATTCCGCGCTGTATACCGAGTGCACGTCTGAGACTCTGGCCCGGACGCTGGAGATCGCCGCCGCGCGCATGGTGGACGGCGTTTTCCTCTACGCGCCGCAATTGCACATCGCGGACGACGAGCTGCTGGCAATGGCGAATGGCACTCCCCTGGTGCGGCGGGATTTCGTGCTTGCGTCACGCAAAATCACGTGGGTGGGATTCGACCAGGTGCGCGCCACTCAACTCGCGGTTCAGCACCTGCTCGACCTGGGCCATCGCCAGATCGCGATCGTCACCGGCACGCTGCGCGGGATCAACGCCCGCTGGCGCTATGATACGTGGCGCAAAACGCTGGTAGAAAACGGCCTGGAGCCGGGACCGGCGGCAGAAGGGGATTTCACGACGACTCAGAGCGCCGTCGAGACCGGCTATCAGGCAATGCTTCACCTATTGGATCAGGGCCACCCGTTCACAGCGGTGATCGTCGCCAACGATACCATGGCAATCGGCGCGCTGCACGCCATCCGCGAGCGCGGCCTGCAGGTCCCCGAGCATCTGTCGGTTATTAGTTACAATAACGCGCCATTTGCCCGCTTTCTCGACCCGCCGCTGACAACAATCGCATTCGACTTCGACGTGCAAAACCGGCTTGCGTTCCAGTTCTTGTTCGAGCGGATTCAGGATCCGCACGCCGAGCCGCATCAGCATGTGCTGCTACCAGAGTTGAGGGTGCGTGAGAGCACCTGTGCGCCGAAATAGTGGCGCTTATGTCTGTAACTTAAAACGTATACGCCCTGCATAGAGGGAACACGAAATGCAACGAAGATATGTGGTGATTGGCACAGGTGCGCGGGCGGGGATGTACATCAAAGCGCTGGCGACAACCTACCGAGACTCGTGCGCGCTCGTGGGGTTGTGCGATCGCAACCAGACGCGTATGGATTGGTACAACGCGCGGTTGGTGAATGAGTTTGAACACGCCCCCTGCCCGACCTACCTGGCCGATCAATTTGACCGGATGATCGCTGAGACGCGGCCCGATACGGTTATTGTGACGACCACCGACGCCACGCATCACCTCTACATCACGCGCGCGATGGACCTGGGCTGCGACGCGATCACTGAGAAGCCCATGACGGTCGATGTCGAGAAAACACGCGCCATTTTCGACGCGATCGCGCGCACCGGGCGCTCGCTGCGCGTGACGTTCAACTACCGCTACGCTCCGGCCTATACAAGACTACGCGAAGTGGTGATGCAGGGTGCGATTGGGCGGCCGCTGAACGTCGATTTCTCGTGGCTGCTCGACACCCGGCATGGAGCCGACTACTTCCGCCGCTGGCATCGCGAGAAGCATAATTCGGGCGGGCTGCTGGTGCACAAGGCGACGCATCACTTCGATCTGGTCAACTGGTGGATTGACTCCTACCCGTCGGAAGTATTCGCCCTGGGCGATCTTCAATTCTACGGGCAAGCGAACGCCAAAGCGCGCGGTGAAAGCTATCCCTACGCGCGCTACACTGGTGAGCCAGCCGCCCAGGATGACCCGTTCGCCCTATTCCTGGATCGTGACGAGCAGCTTCGCGCGCTGTATCTCGACGCCGAAGCCGAGGACGGTTATCTGCGCGACCGGAACGTATTCGGCGAGCCAATCACCATTGAGGACACGCTAGCGGTCACGGCGCGTTATCGCAACGGCGTGATCCTGTCGTATTGCCTGATCGCGTATTCGCCCTGGGAGGGGTTGCGCGTGGCGATCAACGGGACGCGCGGACGCGTTGAGCTGGAAGTAAGGGAGACAACTGCCTGGCTGAGAGGCCAGGCGGAAAGCGACCTCACCGCCAGCACGGGCAAGTTTAAGTCCACCAACCTCAGAGTCTACCCGATGTTTGGCAGCGCGTATGACGTGGAAATTCCGGCGGGCGAGGGGGGACACGGTGGCGCGGACCCCGTCCTGCTGGCCCAGCTATTCGCACCGGTCCCGCCGCCGGACCCGTTCAACCGAGCCGCTTCGCACGTCGATGGTGCGGCCTCGATCCTGACCGGGATCGCCGCTAACCGCTCGCTGGAAACGCGGCAGTTGGTGCGCGTCGATGATCTGTTCGCGCTACCGGAGAAACACCCCGAAACAGCGCAGCAGCGTTGAGCAGTCTACCCATATCGGGGCCGGTGTCGTCACGCGTGGCAGAGGCACCGCAGTACGCCTCTGCCGGTGATCCCCCTACGCCGTTCTGGACCCTGTCTCGTCCAACGTGCTGATTATCGTCCCGCTCTGTTCGTGCTTCAGGTGCTCAGTCATCAGCAACAGCGCCAGCGCCTG
The DNA here is from genome assembly GCA_964626105.1 of uncultured Thermoflexus sp. Taxonomy (GTDB): domain Bacteria; phylum Chloroflexota; class Anaerolineae; order Aggregatilineales; family Aggregatilineaceae; genus DYGX01. The sequence goes on along the minus strand of CAZVCM010000263.1, from coordinate 1,700 downwards.
CCCGTACAGCCGGGGTCCGATTGGGATCGCGTTGTATTCCTCGTAGGCGATGAAGCCGGACGTCCCGCTCGATACGTTGCCGACCACGCCATCCGGGCTGGTGTTACGCCGGATCGCGTCTAGCGCCCGCTCCCCGACTTCCTTGAAAGCGCCATCCAGCAGGTCGAGGCGTAAGCCCTTAAGCGCCGCATACCCCAGCGCAGCGGTCGCCGACATCTCGACGTAAGTGCTGCTGTCGTTCAGGATGGTATGGAACGCTCCATCTGGGCGCTGGACAGCCTGCACGGCAGCCATCTGGCGCTGGAACGAGGCAATAATCTCGGCGTGGGCAGGATCATCCAATCCCAGCGCGTCCAACATGTCGACGACGCCAGCGGCCATCCAGCCGTTGCCGCGCCCCCAGAACGCTCCCGCCATGTAACTGCCGGTCTTGACGTTATACAGGTGGCGGAAGAAGCCCGTCTCGCTGTCTTGCAGGCACGTTTGATGCGCCATGAGCTGCAAAAGCGCCTCGGCTTTGCAGTCCTCGCGGCCCAGCGCGCGCCAACTATCAGCCAGGACGATCCCTGCCATGAACAGCGTATCAATCCAGACCTGGTCGGCCAGATTCGCCTTTGGCTCGACCCAGGTATGCTCGAAGCAATCATTCTGGCACTTAGGAGCGCTGCGCAGCAGCCAACGCAAGAAGTAGTGCATCTCCTGCTCGTAGATCGGGTCGCCGCAATAGTGCGCGAGCTTGAGCACGATATCGAACAGGATCGCGCCGTTGATCGAGTAGGAGACGTTATCCACCGCCAGCAGACGGTCCACATAATGCTTGGGATAGTCGAGGTAGCGGCGCTCGCCAGTGGCCTCGTAAGCGCGGATCAGACCGTAGAGGCCGACGCCGGGCATCCAGTCCCAGCGGTTGATTTCGGGCAAGAAGTTCTCGTATTCGTCTTGGAGCAGCCTGATCGTCGCATCAGCGACCAGGCCGATTCCCGCAACAGATGCAGCGTGCATAGCGTCTTGATTCCTTAGCAGTGGCCAGTTACTCACCAATCTCTCCAGCCCACACCGCGCCCCAGCCTGCCGGCTGCGCGCAGGTGGAGAATATCCTTATCAACAGCATCCCAAAGCCTAATAGCGAGAACAAATCGCGTTGTCTAGCCCTTCAGCCCGGTGGTCGCAATCCCTTCGACCAGATAACGCTGGAAGAAGATGAAGATGATAAACACGGGCAGCAGCGACAGGCTCGACATGGCGAAGATCGCTCCCCAGTCAGTCGCGCTGGCCGGATCGGAAAAGGATCGGAGCGCGACAGACACGGTGTGCAGTTCGGGCCGCGTCATGTAGATGAACGGCGTCATGAAATCGTCCCACGTCCAGTAGAAGGAGAAGATCGTCGCCGTGATAATCGCCGGTTTAAGCTGAGGCAGGATAATTCGGTAGAAGACGCCGCTCTTGGAGCAACCATCAATCAGAGCCGCCTCGTCCAGCTCGTTCGGGATGCCGCGAATGAACTGCACAATCATGAAGATAAAGAACGGTGCGCCGCCCAGCCGGGGCAGAAGCAGAGGATAGAAGGTATTGATCCAGCCCAACCGGTCGAAGACAATGTACTGTGGGATCATGCGCACCTGGTCAGGCAGCATCAGGGTAGCGAGCATCAGCGTAAACCAGATCTTCTTACCGGCGAAATCCACCCGCGCAAAGCCATA
>CAZVCM010000262.1:0-5917 GCA_964626105.1 uncultured Thermoflexus sp. | reverse complement strand
CGTGTTCTCCGCAATTGCGGGAATCGCCCGCAGCCGGTCATCCCACAACGCCTGCGTGGTGCTGCCGATAATCACCGGGTCCCCGCCGAGAACAGTCTTCTGCAACAGCGGCGCGGCTTTCGGGAACTCCGCCTTCAACTGCCCGCCAAAGAAGCGGTGAATGTGCGGCACGAATAATATCCCGCCACGCGCGCGGTTCAGTCCGCTCTCGATCGCGCCGACCGGGTCATCGAGCAGCGCCCGCTCGTCGACCTGCACCAGGTTGCGGATGCCCCCTGGGCCTTTGTCCTCGGCGATCAACAGCGCGAGGCTGTAGGCCAGCGTGCGCTTGCCCACGCCGTCAGGGCCGATCAACACCACATGGCGGCTGACGGTCTGCGCCAGCATCTGGATCAACTCGCGCAGCAGATCCTCGCGGAAATACACCGCGCGCAGCACGCCGGTCCGCGCCGCGGCGACCATATCGCTGCTCGCGCCCGTATCGGTGCGGCGGATAACAGTCGTGCTGGTGGCCGAGGTCGTCAGTACCTCGCGCAGCGCGCCCTTTGTGATGCCAAACTGCGTCAGGATGCCTGCCGTCCCGACCTCGCGCTCGGTCATCACGCCGAGCAGGTGATCAGTGTCGATCGTGGTCTGGTTCAGCGCCTGCGCCACGCTAAGCGCCTCGTCCAGCGCGATCACCATCGAGCGGCTGAGATCAACCGCCTTCTTGCCGCTGGCGATGAATTTCAGGTCTCCGCTGAGATCGCGGCGGCTCTGCACCGCCAGCTTCACCTGACGCTCCAGACGGTCAAGGTCCGCGCCGCGCTTCTCGGCGAAGTACTTGAAGATGCCCGCCGCGGCAGTGTTCTTGGCGCGCAGCAGCGCCAGCAAGGCCGCTTCAGGCGTCAGAAGCGTCTTGCCATAAGCCGTGACGATGTCGGCTGCATCGTCCAATACCGCCTGCGTGTCTTTCGTCAGCAGGTTCGGGTTGAGGTTTCCCATGTGCACAATCCCGGAGTTGGTGGTCCTGGTGAAAGTTCCACCCAAAGGTACTGCGAAATGTTCTCGGAGACAATAGTCAAGCGGCGAGATCGGCGGGATTCAGCGATAAAAAGCGCCTCACGAGGTGGCTCATGAGGCGCAAAAGAGGACTCGCCACGCGCGTTACGATGTTTCCGCCAATCGATAGCCGATCCCGCGCACGTTCACGATAATGTTCGGGTTCTGGCCGGACGACTTGAGTTTGCGCCGCAGGTTGCTGACGTGCGGGCGGATCACCTCACGCGCTTCGTGCTCCTCAAGCCCATAGCCGCGCACTTCGCGCACCAGTTCCGAGCATGGGACGACGCGCCCGCGATGCGCCGCGAGGTACAGCAACAAGTCGAACTCGGTCGGCGTCAGATCGATCGGCTCGTCGCCCACAGAGATTTGATAGCGCCCAGGATAGATCGTCAGCGGGCCAATGGTCATCGTGGTTACCGGTGTGACGACTGGCGTGCTGCCCATCGCCGCCTTGCTCACGGACGCTTCCGGCTTCTCAAGCTCGACCTGCTCGCCAGTAAGCTGCTCGACATTATCGCGGATCGAGCGCAGCAGCGCGCGCCGGTTGCGCAGGTTGTGCGCGCGCTCGATCCCCTGCGCGACGCTGTTGCGGATGTCCTGGCTGCTGCTCGGCTTCACGAGATAATCGTGAGCGCCCAGCCGCAGGCTTTCGATGGCGGTTTCCAGGCTCGCGTAGCCGGTCAGCAGAATGACTACGGCATCCGGCGCCTGCTCTTTGATCCGCCGCAGCAATTCGACGCCGGTTAGCCCCGGCATGCGGATGTCGGTGAGCACCACGTCATAGTTTTGGGTTTTCATCATTTCGAGCGCTTCTTCGCCCGATGCGGCAGCCTCGACGTGGTAGCCGACACGCTGCAGCGTCTTGGTGATGGAATAGCGAATGGCGCCTTCATCATCCACCACCAACACGTACGCTTGTTCTTCGTTGACGCTCATTCTGCTGCCCTTACCCTATGCTGCTGAATGGTTTATCTTCGCTTAACTATATCTGAAGGTTTGCAAAAACGCAACCCCACGGTCATCGACTCAGTTATGTATGAACAAATGCCTGTCACACTCTCTCTTAACGCTTTGATCCAGGCACCCACCGGATGCCTAGCCACCGAGCGCTTGCGTCCTCGGCAGCAGCAAATGGCGCCGCCACGCGCCCGCGCAGCCCGTCCGGTGTCAGCGCGACAAACCACGCGGCTTCGTCCCCAACTGCCAGCACTGGCACGCGATCGCGCCAGGCCGCCGGGACCTTCATGTTAATGAACGTATCGCTCAACTTCTGCGACCGCCCGCCCATGCCTCGGGGGCGAAATCGCTCGCCCAGGCGGCGCGTGCGCAGCGTCAGGCGTGCGCCTTGCGGCACAGCCAGCGCCGCCGCCAGCGGATCGGCATGCCACGCGTCGAGTCTCGCGTCGGAAGCAAGCGGCTCCGCCACGAATGTCCACGCACCGAACGCGCGCTGCACCGGCTCCTCCGCGCGGAAGGTCAGGCATTCTTCCGCGTCCAGCGCCGGGGCGCTGCACGCCGCGATCAACGCGTGCGCCGCATCCGCATCCGCAACCGCCAGCGTCGTATAGTCCACGCGCAGCAACAGCCCGCCGGGCAGCGTCGCCGCCGCGCCGGTCTGCCCTTCGTCCGCGACGCGCAACGCGGACTCAACCTGCTCAAAGCTCACGTCACGCAGGTCTGGGCGCAGATGAGCGACCATGCTTCGGATAATAGTCCGTTTTTCGGACAGCGCCAGCGCGCCCCACGCCTGCCGATCAAGAAGCACCGCGTCCCGAGTGACCGCAACGGCTACGCGGCCCAGCGCCGCCTCGCCCGCTGCCTCGATCAACTCGGCGTCGGCCTGAAGCACGCGCGCGGTCCGCGCCAGCCCGGCACGCAGATTCGGGTTGAGCGTTTCGAGCAAGGGAATTACCTCATGCCGCAGGCGGTTGCGGAACAACGTCAGTTCTTGGTTGGTGGCGTCAGTGCGAGGATGGAGCGCGTGCGCGGCGGCGTAGTCGTCAATCGCAGCGCGAGGGATATCGAGCAGCGGGCGCACCAGCCACGGCCAACCCTCGGGCGCCGCCGGGTCAGCCTCAGGTTCTAGTGCGATCGGCGCGTCCGGCAGCAGATGATACGCGCTCAGGCGCAGGCGCGGCAGCATCCCGCGCAAGCCGCTAAGGCCGCTGCCCCGAATCAGGTGCATCAGGACGGTCTCGGCCTGGTCGTCGCGATGATGCCCGACTGCAATCGCATCCGCGCCCACCTGCCGCGCTGCACGCAACAAAAACGTGTAACGGACCTGGCGCGCCGCTTCTTCGACGTTCATCCGCCGCGCCGCCGCCACCGCTTGAACATCCGCCCGCCCCACGATCGCGGGCACATCCCATGCCGCCGCGGTCTCGCGCACGAACACGGCGTCCGCGGCGCCCGCCGCGCCGCGCAGCCCATGATCGAGAGTCGCCGCGACCACCGTCAGGCGCATCGACGCCCGCAGCCGCACCAGCAGATGCAGCAACGTGAGCGAATCTGCCCCGCCGGACACCCCCGCGACGACCGTCGCGCCCGGTGCAAACAGCCGGTCGTGCTCGATTGCCGCCTCGACATCCCGCAGCAGCTCGCTCACCGCGCTCAGCGCTCCGGACGCGCCAACCGCCGAAAATGTCCGCGCGCGATGCCGCGTAGCTCTTCCATTGTCACAAACGCGTTCGGGTCGATCCGGTGCGCCACGCGCACGACATCGTTCACTTGCCGGTGCCGCACGACGACAGTGACCGAGCCGACCTCACCCGCGCCACCCTTGCCGGAGCCTTCAGTCGCGCCATAGCCCGCCTCGCGCACCGCGACCGCGATATCGTGCCCGTGATGCTGCGAGATAATGTTGACCGAGACGAAGCGTGTTACCAGCCGCTGCTCGAGCACCAGCCCCAGATAGCCGCCCACGCCATAGCCGACGCTGTACGCCGCGAGATTCCACAGATTGTCGAGGCTGCTCACCACGCCGCCAAGTGCCAGCGCGAAGATCAACGCTTCGATCGTGCCGATCACCGACGACCACAGCTTCTCGCCGCGCACGATCAGCACCAGACGCATCGTCGTGATGATGTTGCCGATTACACGCAGCGCGAAGATGCCGCCTGCAACGGCCAGGGCTTCAAGTTCCATAAGGGTCGCTGTGCTCCTTTACGCAGCCAGAAGGGACGCCAGCCAGCCGCCTATTACCGGGCCGCACAGGCGCGTTCCGAAACCTGTTCTCAGCCCGATCATAGCACAGCGGGCGGAGTGGTTGTGCCGCTCCGCCCGCTGCCTGGTCCGCTTGCTCAGCCCTGGAACTGGTAGGGCTTCTCCAGGCGCATAAATCGCCACTCGGTCGGGCTGCCGGTGTCAGGATGCGGCGGAATCGGGTCGCCTTCCCTGAGGTAGATCACGCGACTGCGATCGGTGCGTGCATCTTCGGGATCGGGGCGGTCGTTGATTAACTGGTAACTGCCGGCGTGGGGGGCCGGGGTGCCGGTGCGGTAGACGTTCCCTAACTGCTCGCTCATTGGATGCTCCTCAGCATTCGAACAACAGTGCAAGAACGCCTTGATTGTACCCTGAGTTAGCGCGGGAGCCATTCTGAGAAAATCTACTAGAGCATATCGACTTCGCGGTCCATCGGCAGCAGGGAGATGACCGGAATATCGCGTGTGTCGTCTAGGTCCACCGGGTCAACGATCCCAGGCCGCCGGACGGTTTCGTCGGCGTCCGGCAGCTCAAGCGTGACCGGCGCTGTCAGCGGCAGCGTCATGGAGACGGTGGTGCCGCGCTGCGGCTGGCTGGCAATTGCGATCGCGCCACCGTGTGCCTTGATCACGCGCTGCGCGATGTAGAGGCCCTGGCCGGTCCCGGGGCGGCGGACGGGGATATCCTGCGCGTCGCGTGGCGTGCCACGATAGAAGCGCGTGAAAATTTGCGATAGATCGCCGGCGGCGATGCCATAGCCCTGGTCCTGAATCGCGATCTCGGCCACCGCTGGCTCGCGCAGGCGGGCGCGCGCCACGATCAGCACAGCGGTGCCCGGCGGCGAGTATTTGATCGCATTGTCGAGCACATTCCCCAACGCCCAGCGCAACCGCCGTTCATCGCCAAGCACGTAATGCCCGCGCGCCGCAAACTTGACGCGCAGACGGATACCCGCCGCCTGCGCCAGCGGCTGCCACTCGCGGACGGTGTCGTGTAGCAGCTCGTTCAGCCCCAGCGGGCGCTGCTCCGTTGCCAAGTCGCGCGGCTCGAACGTGCTGAGGTCTTGCAGCGCCGCGATCACCTGCTGCACTGAGCGGGTATTGCGGGTCACTTCGCGCGCCAGCGCGTCCAGCGACGGGTAATCTTGCGACGGGCCGGGCGCAGCGACCTGACCGCTGAGTTGATCGAGTAGCACTGCCCGCGCTCGTTCTCGCTCGACCTCGGCGGTCACATCGCGGATCAGCACGACCGTCCCCAGGCGCGCGCCGCGCACGCTCAACAGCGCCGCCGCCTGCGCCTGGAGCATCTTCCCGTCTAAGGGCACGCGCGCCGGGTTGCCAAGCGCGTAGATTCCTGGCGCCAGGGCCGGGCCGAGCGTCGTGCGAATCACTTCGGTGAGCTCGTGCAGGCGCGCCGCGCGAAACGCGCGCTGGCTGCCGAGCAGCGCGCGCGCCGCATCGTTGATCAGCACAACGCGGCCATCGAGGTCTTGCACGACCACGCCTTCGGGAATCGACTCCAGCACGGCCAGCAAGTGGGCGGTTTCCTCACGCTGGCGGTGGAGCGACTGCCCAAGCTGGCTCGGCGGGGCATCGGCGCGCGCCTCGACCGGCGCGTACTCGCCAGACGCCTCACGAATCGCGCCCTCTCGGGCCTGCAAGACTCTGCC
>CAZVCM010000261.1:980-5929 GCA_964626105.1 uncultured Thermoflexus sp. | reverse complement strand
CGAGCGCATTCCCAGCCCAGAATGCCAGTGTCACCAATCCTGCGTAGCATAGGACAGATGGAATCTGTGCCGCGCCAAACGACGCCCCGCCGAGCGCCATCGCACCCGCCGACAGCAGCGACTGCAGCGGCATCCAGTAGGTGTGGCTGGGTGTGGGGAGCGTGTCTGGCGCACCCAGATAGTGCCACACATAGGGATCGGTCAGCCCTTCACCGTTTACCAGCCGGTGTGCTGCGTTGTAGTAGTAATAAGCGTCCGTGTAGCCGGGTTGCTCGATCATGGCAGCGAGGGCACCACCGGCCACAAGCGCCAGCGCAAACACCAGGGCATAGACACGCGGGGAAACCGCAGACCTGCTTGGCGCGTTCACCCCATCTGCTCCTCGCAGATCGCGCGGCGGGCAGTTTCATCCGGATCGATAAACAGTGTCACGACCAGATCATTGAAGCGCGCGATCTCCTGCTCGGTGTAATGCGCGCGCAGCCACGCACCGCTGTCATACGCGCGCGCTGCCGGGTCGTCCGCAGCCGCCTCAGCCATTTCGTCGTCGAACTGCTCGAATGCCACATACCATACCCGCCCGGCGCCATTCGCGGCCTCCGCCGGGCAAGCGCTCGCCAGCCAATCGATCGCACGTTGCGTTGGCGCAGCGAGAGTATCCGAGCCGGTGCCCGGAATGTCACGCACATAGCGTTGTGGCAACTCGGGCGCGTAGATTCTTAGCGGCAGCGCGGTGATCTTGTTGCCATGCACGATAGCGTCTGTCCCAGCAATCGATTCGCGCAGATAATCCGCAGCCTGGTCAAAAGGCGGGTTGGGGAATGTGTCCCAGCGATAGTGCGTGACCAGTCCGAAAACAGCAATACCAAGCCAGCTCGCCGCGACAAGGGTTGTGATCGCGAGTGGCATGCCACCGCGCGCCAGCAACCACCCCATCGCTACGTAGACAATCACCGCCGAAGGCAGAAGTGCACGCGGCAAGAAGACCGGCTGAAACGTCACCGATGCCAGCCACATCAGCACGATTGGGGCGAATCCGAGCCACAATGCCCAGATCAGCGCTTGTCGCTCGCGTGATTCCGACGTTCGATGGCGCAGCGCGTGCCATGCCTGAAAGAACAGCAGCGCGGGCAGCAGCGCCGCGAGGAAGAACGTCGGCAACCACCACGCGGCGTCGAAATCGAGACTCACAGAGAAGAACGAGCGCAGCGCGAGCCAAATGTGCAAGATATTGGGACGATCAACCCAGTACTGCTGGAGCTTACCAAGCTGATCCGGCAGGTGAACAAGCCACGGCAGATACAGCGCAAATGCCGCACTCGCGGCGAGAGCCGTGCGCCTAAGTTGGCGCCATTCGCGCAGCAAGAGAGGAAGCAGCCCGAGCGGGGCAAGGTAGAAGGCTGCGAGTTGTTGGGTGTACATGCTAGCCGCGGCAAGCAACGCGAAGCCAGCCCAGTAGCTCCACCTGTTTCGCGTCCACGCGCGCCAGTAGAGCCACGTCGTCAGGATGAGCAGCAGCGCCAATAGCGCATACATCCGCGTTTCCTGCGAGTATTGCACATGAAATGGCGCAATCGCGGTGATGAGCGCGGCGGCGAGTCCCCCGTGCACGCCGAACCAATCACGCGCCAGGGTGTACGCAGCGAGGACCGTCAGCGTGCCGAGAACGGCGGTTAAGAGCCGAACAGCCGCTACGCTTGAGTCGAAGATACGTATCCAGATGTGAAGTAGCTCATAGTACAGGAGTGGATGAACATCTGCTGCACCACTTTCAACGGGTGTCAAGGTCCCGTTTACCATTGCAGCCCATCCGGATTTTGCGAATAGAATCGCGAATGCTTCGTCGTACCAGAGTGTGCGTGCTTGGATATTGACTACGCGAAGCGCGAGCGCTAAAAGGAGAAACGCGGCCAGCCAGCGAGAGGGGTTGTGGTCAAATCTCCGCATCGCCGCCCGTCTTTCGCAATTCCCGGTACAGCGCGACGGCCAAAGCCGCCAGCAACCCGGTGCGCGCCACGATCACCGCAGCGTATGGTAGCACCAGCGCCCCGCTGATCTCGCCACCCGTCGCGCCTGTGCGCATAAACAGCACGGGATACTCGACAAACGCCAATGCGCACAGCAACACGCACGCCAGCACACCCTCACGCGTCGGGAAGTTCAACAGAATGAGCGGCGCTAGAGTCACCGTCCACTGTGGGCTCCACCCCTGCGCCCACAAGAAGAACAGTACAAAGGTGACGGTAACGAAAGCGACCATGCCCTGTGCGTCACGCCGCCGCAAGCGAGCGTAGATCCACAAGCCGAGCCCGCCGAACACAACCAGGCGCGCCCATCCGGGGAACACAGACGGGTTTCCCAACGGGGCGGCAGCGGCCTCCGGGTCAAAATGCGCGTCAAGTCCGGCGAAGCTCCCGGTGCGCCAGTTTCCATCGATCAGGGCCCATACGGACTGATATGACGCCTTCTGGTATTGGGCGGTCAGCGATGCTACGCCAAGCTCCCCACCCCACACGACCAGCATCCCCAGCATCAGCCCGACGAGCCCAAGACTGATCGCGGTATAGCGCAACGCCTTCCGCCACGCGCAGAAGCGCCACACCGCCGGCAGCACAAGCAAAGGTGTATACTTCGTCAGCGCGCCAACCACTACCGCCCCCGCGGATCGATCCAATCGTCCCTCAACGAGCCCAACCAGCGCCGCGAGAATCGCCAGCGCCACCAGCGTCTCAAACGTCCACCATGCGAAGATCAGCGGCGCGGCAAGCAGCGCGTAGATCCAGGCAAGCGCCTGCGCAGTCTCCTCACCGTGCAGCAGGCGCCCAAGTCGCCGCACCAGCATTAGATTGCCGACATCTGCCACCAGCAACAGCAGCCCCAGCAACGTGACCCACGACGTGTAGTCGACCGCGCCGCGCGCCGCCAAGAGGCGATACGCGCCAATGAACAGGGCGCTCCACACCGGCGGAAACTCGTACCAGTAATCGCGGTACGGCAGCAAACCCTCGTCGCTCAACTTGGCAAACTGAAAGTAGTGCTGATAGTCGCCGAACGCGCTCAGGCCGCGCTCAACCGGCGCAGGCGCTCCGTCCGCATCGTATCGCTCAAGTAGATAGGGCTGGTAAACAACCGCCAGCGTGAGGCGCAGCGCAATGAAGAGCGCAAACAGCAGCCGAAAATCGCCGAACAACGCGGGCTTCGCGATCACCGTCGAGTCACGATGCATCGACAGACCTCACACGCTCGAACAACGCAGAGCGGCCATCATCCAGCAGAGTCTCGTGCCACTGCGCGGGCCGCTCGCGCAGCACCTGCGCCAGCGCGCTGGTCGTCTCTACCGCGACGAACTCAATATCCTGTTCGTCGAGCGCCGTGTCCCAGCCAGCCTGCGCAAACGAGATCGAGAGATAGCGCCGCAGAAATGCATCATTGTAGAGATCGGTTCGCCCATCCACATAGACGGGCACATCCGGCGCCGCGAACAGCAAATAGCCGCCCCAGTTGTAGCTGTTGAATAGCTTGCCGGTGGGGAGTGTGTCCTGCAAATGCTGCGCCAGTTCCACCGGGAAGGCCTCGCGCTGCGCTTCGCGCACTGTGTCCGGATTCAGCGCGAAGGCGATTTTGGCCAGCGCGCCCAACAGCACCACCACTAGCAGCAGCCAATTCACCGCAAGTTGCACGCGGGAGACACGCCGCAGCGGGCGGATTTGCCAGCCATGCACGCTTAACCAGTCGTTCACATGGCGCGACAGGACAGGCGTCGCGACCAGCGCAAACACGGCGATATTCCGCCCGGCCATTAGCGCCATCAGGGCGGTACCGCTGGCAAGCGCCAGGCTCGACCAATCAATGCGGCGCTCGCTCACCCCCGCCGCAGCCAGCAACCCGACCAGCAGCACCGCAAACGGCCAGACCTGCGGTTGGTGAAAATCAGGCGACGTCCACTCCTGAATGAAATCCTGCAGCGCGCCAATCCCGATGGTCTGGAACGGTACCGCGATCATCCGTACGCCATAGGGATTGATGGCTACTGCGAGGATCGAGGCGACCGTCACGATCACCAGCCGCCGCACGCCAGCCCAGCCGATCGCGCGAGAATCGTGCGGGTCGAGAAGCGCCCCAAGCGATTCTCCCACGATCACGCCGAACATTATGATGAAACCAATAGCAAAGCCACCGTGCAGATTCGCCCAAAGCATCATCAGCGGCGGGAGCAGCCATAACCGGTCGGTCTCTTCGCGCTTGTACAGGTGCAGAAGATACAGGGTTAATGCGGTGAAGAAGAATGAAAACATCTGCGGGCGCGGTGACCAAAACACCGCCGCCGCCGCCGCGCCCAGCACGACCACGAACGCGCGCAAATAGGCCGTACCCTCGCACATACGATAGACCACGGCCATCCCTGCTGTCGCCAGCGCCGCGGTGTAGAGCGCCAGCCCGACGCTACCACCATCGCCGATCACGCCGCCGCCCGACACACGGTAAATGCCATACAGGATGACCTGCGCGCCCCAACTGTGATCGACCCATGGTTTCCCCGCGCGCGTGTGCGAGAATGAGTCTTCTTGCGGGACGCGACCCGTCTCGACGATCTGCTCGCCCGTGCGCAGATGCCACCATGTATCTGTGTCAAGCGGCACGCGAACTGCCATCGCGAACAGCAGCAAGAAGAGAATAGCGGTGGTCAGGCGCTCAATCGTCAGGCTGCGAATTACAGACATGCTTTCTCCAAACGGGGCGGCGCGTCATGGCTCGATTGCGCGCACGTTGGTCAGCTCAAGCGCAACATCTTCACCGAGCGCATCGCTCAGCGCAGCTTGCGCCTCTTGCACATCGACTGGTGTCAGCCATTCGACGCTGCGGATCGTCGCGTGCACCTCAAAAGGATCGCCCGTCGTGGTGAGCTTGAGATCCACCACCTCCCCCGGGGAGAAGTGTTCGGAAAGTAC
>CAZVCM010000261.1:0-970 GCA_964626105.1 uncultured Thermoflexus sp. | reverse complement strand
TTTGCTGCTCCAGGCGCACAACTTCCAGAAACGCGCTTGCCAGCGGCACTGCGAGCACCGCCAGCACTATGACCGATACAATCCAGTTCATCATGGTCTCCGCCTGGCGCTCAGGCCGGATACCCAACCACAGAAAAACCCCTGCGCCTGCGAGACTAATGCTCACGATGTTCGTTGCAAATAACAGACCCGAACCTAGCGCGAGGTCTTGCGCGCCAAACGCGATCGCCAGGCCGATGGTGCACAATGGCGGAACCAGCGCCGCGGCAATCGCGACTCCTGCCAGCGCGGCGGGGATATCCTTGCGTCCCATCGCATACGCGCCAACGGCGCCCGACGCCAGCGCGATCCCCAAATCGAGCAACGAAGGCTCGCCGCGCACCAGCATCTGCTCAGTCGGAACCTCGACTGGGAACAGCAGGCCAAGCCCAACAGCAACCGCCAGCCCGATCCCGACACCAGTGATGGTGGTCAGCGCTGCGTCACGCATTAAGCGCAAACGCCCTTGGAGCAGCCCAACGGAAAACGCCATCAAGGGAGACATCAGCGGCGCCACCAGCATCGCACCAATGATGACGGCGACGCTGTTTTGCAGCAAGCCAAGACTCGCCAGTAGCGACGAGAGAAACATCAGCACGTAGAAGTTGATCCCGCGCACGCTTAACTCAGAGGCGTGACGCTGCACTTCCGTACGCTCAGCAGGCGTCAGCCGGGGCGAGAACTGAGCCAGCAACCGCCGTCCGATCCGCTCCACATCGCTTACATCCTGGCCAATCGCCTGCTTGACGACGATGACCGGGCCGGGCGACTGCACCAGCAACCGCTGCACGATGTTCCCAAATATCCAAAGGTCTAAAGAGCTACGCTCCGAGAAGCCGATCACCAGCACGTCATCCTGCTCGCTGCGTGACACAATCCCCTGCACCACATCGCGAGCCTTGATGACTCGCCGCCGCACCCGGCGCGCGTC
>CAZVCM010000260.1:1037-5980 GCA_964626105.1 uncultured Thermoflexus sp. | reverse complement strand
CCCGGCGATCGCGTCGAGCGCGTCCTGCGCGCGCCCGGCCAGCAGCAGAATTTCGGCACGCGCTTCCGGCGGTGCATCTGGCGCCAGCGTGATCTCTCGCGCGGCCTCGTCATAATGCCCTTCGGCGCGCAAGACGGCGGCGCGCTCCTCGTGGGCGTCGGGCGTGTCGTCCAGCACTGCCAGCGCGTCGGCGTAGCGCCCCAAGTGGCGATAGACCTGCGCCAGCCCGCGCCGGATCACGCTCAGGGACGGCTCCGCGCCCAGGTTGAAGACCATCTCCGCCGCTTCGATCAGATGCTCTGCAGCTTCTGGGTGCTTTCCCTCAGCGTCGCGCAGCCGCGCCAGCGCGACTAATGTCTCCGCGATCGCGTGCGGGCTGTCGTGCTCGCGCCGTAGGTCCAGCGCGCGGGTGAGCGCCTGGTCGGCGGTCTCCCACTGTCCGGCGTCAGTCTGCGCCAGCCCTTGATCGGTCAAGCGGGCGCTTTCGGCGCGCTCGCCGGTGAGTTCTGGCTGGCGGTGCGCGACATCGGGCGGCAGGCGGTTGGGCGCGTACTCGCGCAGGTACGGGCGCAGCGCGTTCAGCAGGCGGCGCGCGGGTGTCGGCTCGTCATTCGCTTCGGCCAGGCTCAGCGCGTGGCAGAGCGCGGATTCCGCGTGGAACAGCGCAGGCGACTCAGCCGCGTGCGCGCGGGCGAACCCCTGCGCCCAGTCGACCAGTCGGCGCTGCCCCGCCTCATAGACTTGGTCCGGCATCAGGGTGCGAGCGCATTCAGCGGCCAGCGGTGCGAGGGTGGCACGCCACGGATCACGGTGATCGATCTGGATTAGCCCGTATTCCGACAGCATCAGCAGGCCGCGCCGCGTCGCCAGCGGAGAGTCTAGCCCGGCGACCGCATGCAACCCGTCAAAGGGCGCGCCGTCGGGCGGGAACAGGCTCAGCGCAGCCAGCAGCGCGCGATAGTCGCCCGGCAGCGCGTCGATGGAGACGGCCAGCGGGCGCGTGATTCGCGCCTGGTAGGCGGCCAGCGCCTGCGCGGCGAACTCTTCCGGCGCTTGCTCTTCGCCGATCTCTAGCGGCGCGGCGGGCATCTCACCGAGCAGGTCTTCCAATTCTTCGAGCGCCAGCCCATCGCGGCTGATCAGCCGCCCGGCGATCATCAGGGCGAACGGGTGGCGCGCCAGCGCTGTGCTCAGACGGCCAAGCTCGGGCCGGATGCGGCGCGTGTCGCGGATGTCCGCGTGTTGCGCCAGCGCCTCAATCGCGGGGGTTTCGTCCAACGCCCGCAGCGTGATCACGCCCGGCGGGTCTTCTTCGGGCGGCTCCGCGACCTCTGGCGCTTCAGGGTCGGTTTCGACGGCGAGCAGCACGTGATCGGTCAGGCGCGGCAACAGGTCAATCAGCGGATCATCCGGACGCAGGTTGTCCGCGATCAGCAGCGTGTGATCGTCCAGTTGCGCGCTCAACATCGCGCGCCGCTCCTCGACGTTGGCTTCGCCGAGCAAATGCGGCAGGTTGAGCGCCAGCGCGAGCGTCTGGTCCAGGCGCTCCGGCTGATCCAGCCACCAGATGCGGCGGAAGCGCTGCCGCGTGCGTTCGTGGCTGGCGACGGTCGCCATGAAGGTCGTTTTGCCGATCCCGCGCTCGCCGCGCACCTGCATGGGGTGGCCGGACAGCAGCGGGCGCAGCAGATGCTCCAATTCGACGGAGCGCCCCTCGAACACCGGCGGGCGCGGCGGCGGGACCAGCCCAGCGCGCGCTGCGTCGATCACCTCGCGAGCCGGGCGCGGATACCAGCGCGGCGGCAGCGGCGGCAGCAATGGCTCCGGGCGCGGCTCGGGCGCGGTCAGGCGGAACGCCGCTTGCGTCAGCCACGCGGCATCGTGCTCAGGCGTGATCGCCAGCAGCGCTTCGGTCAGCACGCGGAACTCGTCCGCGCGAAAACCGTCCAGCAGCGGGGTGAAGCCGGGCAGCGAGGGGGGGGATTGTTCTGTCATAAGCCCGAATTGTAGTGTTTGGACGGGCGGGACGCAACTCCTGCCCCGGCGGATCAGGCGGGTGGCGGATGCTTCAGGCGGCGGGTGACGTGCGCGATCACCTCGTCGGCGTTATCTTCGATGGAGCGCTCCGTGATGTCCACCAGCGGGAAGCCGCCGCGCTGGCAGACGCGCTCCGCGTATTTTACCTCGTCATATAGCGCTGCGAGATCGGTGTAACTCGACGGCGAGCGCAGCCCGAGCTTTTGCTGGCGCTGATCGCGGAAGGATTGCAGGTGCTGCGGGTCAATTGTCAGCCCGACCACGCGGCGCGGGTCGATCTGGAACAGCTGCTCTGGCGGGTCCAGCTCGATGACCAGCGGCCCGTTCGCGACCTACCAGCCCCGCGTGCCGAGGTAGATGCTCAGCGGCGTTTTGCCCACGCGTGAGACGCCGACCACCACGATCTCGGCGCGGTGCAGGTCGTGCGGCTTGCGCCCGTCGTCGTGATCGACGGTGAACTCGATGGCCTCGATGCGCTTGAAATAAGTCTCGCGAATCTGCCGGTAAAGGCCGGGGCGGCCGATCGGCTCCTGGCTGAGCAGGTTGGTCAGGTGCAGCATCACAGCGCCGATCAGGTCGATGGCGGTGACGTTGCGCTCGCGAGCCAGGACGATCATCTTCTGGCGCAGATCGGCATCGACCAGCGTGTGGACGATGGAGCCGCCCACGCGTTCGGCACGCTCGACCGCGGTCTGTACCTGTTCCTCGGTCGTGACCTCACCGATGATCTCGATGGGAACCTCACGGTTGTTGAACTGGGCGAGGGCGGTTTGCAGAAGCTGCTCGCCGCTGGCGCCACGCCCGCCAGAGACGACAAAGATCGGGGGGATGTCAGCCATCAGGGATCGCTCGCTGTGCTCACACGCCGGTCACGACTGATCGGGTTGCTGGATAGCGCCCGGTGCGTCGATAGCCATCGCCGCCTGCTCGATGGTGGTGTTGATGAACTCGGATTTGGCGCTGGTGTAGCCGGTGCGGTTGTGCTTGAAGCGTTCCGCCAGCGCGCGCTTGAGCGCGGCGTACTGCCCGGCGACCTCGGGATGCGCGCGCAAATAATCGCGGAACAGCAGATGCCGTTGGTGCTCCCAGGTGGCGTACTCGACGATGTGCAGGTGATAGGTGCGGGGCGCGCCCTTCCAGAAGAACAGACGCTCGCTGTCGTTAACGTGTGGTTGGTGCGCGTAGCCCAGCCCGGCCAGCAGCACGCTGTAATGGTCAAGCGGCGCGAAGGTGTCCACCGCGAGCAGCAGATCAACCGTCGGCTTGGCGGGCAGGCCCGGCACCGACGTGCTGCCGATATGTTCTAACTCGACGATTTCCTCGCCCATCACGGCGCGGATGGCGGCGGCTTCGCGTGCGAAGCGGTCCGGCCACGCGGGATCGTAGTCCACGATCGCGAACGCTTCGTTGGGGTTGAAGTCTGGCATACAGATTTGCCTTCGATCGGTGTGCGATACGCTGATCTGATGATACTCCGATTCAACAGCGTCCGCCCAGTGGGGTATAATCGCGGCGACTGGCCGAGCCATCCACCTTTTTCGCTGATGCCGATTCACGCCACACATCCTCGCACCGGAGACACGATCACCGCCAGCGTTGCCGGCGGCGCGATCGTGATCTCGCCACGCTATGGAGCCAGCGCCAGCTTCGACCAGGCGGGGCGCTTGCTGGGACTGTTCAGAGGAGAGCGCAGCTATCAACGAACGCTCGATCACCGCGTGCTGGAACGCCTCAGCGGGACGGGCGCGCGACGCCGCGAGCTGCCGCCTGACGAGGCCGACGCGCTGATCGCAGACCTCTTCGCGGACCTGCGCGATCTGGCTGGCGTTGTGCCCGCGCTGGACCTATCGCCGGGCGACCGCGATCTGCTGGCTGACGCGCTGGCGCGGGCGCTGGCATTCGGCGCGGAGCGGCTGGCGGACGATGGCGCAGCGTTCCGCGCGCTCTACAAACCAGTGAGCATTCTGCCGCCCGATCAATACCTCGCGCTGGTGTTGCAAGCGACCGAGGGCTGCTCGTGGAACCGCTGCACTTTCTGCGGGCTGTATCGTGATCGGGCGTTTCGCATCCACTCACCAGAGTCATTCGCGGCGCATTGTGAAGCGGTCCGCGACTTCTACGGCGCGGGCATCAGCTTGCGGCGGGGCATCTTTCTGGCGGACGCTAACGCGCTGATCACGCCGCAGAAGCGGCTCATCCGCCTGCTGGAGATCGCGCAAGCCTATTTCGCTCTGCCGGACGGCCCGCGCCCGATCTACTCGTTCGTCAGCGCGTTCGATGTGGAGCGCAAGTCTCCGGCGGAGTGGGCGCAGCTTCACGCGCTGGGTGTGCAGCGGGCATACATTGGGCTGGAAACGGGCGACGACGACTTGCTGCGCTTCCTCAATAAGCCGGGCACCGCGCAGGACGCGATCGACGCGGTGTGCGCGCTGCGAGCGGGCGGCATCTCCGCCGGGGTGATCGTCATGGCCGGGATTGGTGGCGAGCAGTTCGCCGGGGCGCACGTCACGCGCACGATGGACGTGATTCGCGCGATGAACCTCGGCCCCGGCGACCTGGTGTACCTGTCGAACTACGTCCCCGCGCCGGGCACGGAGTACCCTGCGCAAGCGGCTGCGGCAGGGATCCGCCCGTTGAGCGACGGCGAGATCGCTGCCCAGCTTCAGACGATCCAGGCGCGGCTGCGGGAGCAGTTGCCCGGCGTGAAGGTCGCGCCGTATCGCGTGGACGGGTTTGCGCTGTAAAGCGATTAGCGGTAGCGGCCCTCCATCCTTCCGACCTGCGGTCGGTTTTCCTTCCCCCACGAGGAGGGAAGGAAGAGAACGAAGCGACTCCCCTTCCCTCCTTGTGGGAGGGGTTGGGGGATGGGGGCAATTCTTTAGCTCCCTGATCCGCGCCACATGCGT